>DGEF01000066.1:0-52870 GCA_002385805.1 Peptococcaceae bacterium UBA3933 | reverse complement strand
CCCAAAACTTAACCCCAAAGATTAAAAAAACCTCCGCGTCTCTGCCCGAAAAGGACAGGGACGGGAGGTATTTCCCGCGGTTCCACCCTGTTTGACATACCTAAAGGTATGCCCACTTTATTTTAGCACGAAAGCTCAGGAGCGCCCTTCACTGTTTTTCTTCACCAGGCTTCCACCATCCCCGGCTCGCTTGAGAAGCTAAAGAACAGCTACTCCTCTCCCTCACAGCTAAATATTAAATTTCAATATCTTAAAATTAGCAAAACTATCCGCCAATGTCAAGCTTAATTCGAATCTCATAACCAATAGAATGCTCATTTATTAATACCCGTCAACTTTACTAATTCTTAACCTCAACCTTTACAACCTTAAAAAAATTTCACGCCCACTGGCCCACTGACATCTTGAATGTTCCAAAAATATTAGACTCGATAACTCTAATATTCATCTTCATCCACAATAACAATCTCTCTGGTTTCCACTTTTCCTCCCGGCCGTTCAATTTCCAGAGTATATTTATTAGCTAAGGCAGCTACCGTTCCCAATGCTGCAATAACAGCCAAGGTGGAGCTCATCAATACCCCGGCTACACCCAGGGCACCAATATTCACTGGAAACTCCAGAATGGTTTTTTCACCCTTTTTAAGTTTAATCTTAGTCACATTACCTTTTTTAATAATTTCTTTTACCTGTTCCAGTATTTTTTGCCCTTTATGTTTTATGTCTTCATCTAATTTGACTCTTTCCTCTTCAATATATATCAGTGCCTGAACTATGTCGCCTCCGGCCCGGTCTAATGCCTCTTTAGCCTCTTTATAACCTATGCCTGTTCTTTCCCTTATTAAATCTATCTTAGTTAATTCATCCATCGCAACCCCCCCTTTTGGGAACTAATTTTTCCAAAAAAGGTTATTTTATTCATTAAATTTTAATTTCTTAAGCTAAATTGTTCAGAAATTCTTTTGTTTTTAACCTTTTACCCAATAAATAAGTAATATAAGTATCCAGTACTTCTTCCAGCTCTTTTTTGGCAGGTAAGGATATCCGCAATCGGCTAACCATTTCCAAATCCATTTGCATTAATTGCCTTAATACAACATATGTTTCTCCGCTAATTTTGTATACATCTTGAGCAGGTTTAATTTTCTCACAGTCGGTACAGATAACTCCTCCCAAAGAGGGAACAAATAGGGATCCAATTTTTATCTCTTTACCACACTGCACACAATTAATTAGGAATGGTTGATAACCTGATTCCATTAGTAAGCGCACTTCAAGTAAGCGTGCAATTAACCAAGGGTCTTCCCAGCTAAGGAGGTGAAAACCTGTTAAAAGTAAAGAAAAAAGTCCTGGGTCTGCTTCTCCTTCTGGCGTAATACTTTCTACAAACTCCGCTAAATAAGCTGCATAACTCATTCTAAGCAAATCTGTTCTTAAAGCAGGAAAAGTATTAATAGTTTCTGTTTGGGTAACAGTAGCCAGGCTGCGACCCAGATAAAGGCAGAGATGAGTATGACTGAAAACCTGCACTCCTCCCCTTAATTTACTTTTGGGCTTTCTTACCCCCTTGACGATAGCAGTAAGCCTACCTTTTTTCAGTGTATAAAGACTTAAAAGTTGATCAGCATCTCTGTAATTTCGTGCCCTTAAGACCAGGGTGTCTGTTTTTATAATATCCGGCAAAAGATTCACCTACTCTTCATTAGTTACTGCGAAAGGATATGAAGAATCATCCTCTTCTTGTTCTTCATTTAAAAGGCTCTTGTAAATTAGATAAGGTCCAATTTGTCCGGTGGCAGTAAAATACTGCCAAAAAAAGTCCTTATAACACATGCTGACCATCCTTTCTGTTTATTGGACTTGCTAAATTTAGTGCAATATTTAGTGTATCTACAAAAATGCTACATATACTCGCCTTCTTTTTCCACCTAAGTACATTATAAAAGATTTTTACAAAAATAGTAAATGAAAAAAACGGTTAAAAAAAATGGTACCGAAGGGTACCATTTTTTAAACCTGTTATTTACAGAAAATGTTTTTCATTCCTTGACCTTGATTACATTGACCACAGTTACCAGAACAACCTGGCACAAGTAAAATTTTATAACACCTAGGGCATCTGACCGCATCCTTTGCTTTAACCTCATAACCACACTGAGGACATTTCATAATTTATCCCTCCTGGGTAGCAACTTTAACCTTTGTTTTGTTGCGAATCCTGAATAAAAATGAAGTTAAACCCAGTAAACCCAAAAACACTAAAATAGTAAACAAACAAGCTAAAACATCATTAGTAAATAAACCGGTTAATTTATTAACTATTCCACCAACCAGAAAAGCAATGGAAAGAGAACCTAACCAAATTAAAGCTGCTTCTTTTTTACTCCGTTCTTTAAACAGCACCAAAATTGCAGCAATACAGGGAACAAATAAGGTAATGGTGATTAATGCGACAATGGTGGCCAGCGGGTCTAATTGCAATTCAGTTAAACCGGCAGCACCGAAATCACGGCGAATAATCCCCATAACAAAAGCAGTGGAAGCTTCTTTTGGCAAGTTTAGCCAACCTACGGTTAAAGGTGCCAAAAGATTTTGTATGGCCTCTAAAAAACCGGTTAATTCCATAATGCTTATTAAAAAAGCCCCTAAAGCAAAAAGAGGTGTTGCTTCTTTAAGAAAAGCATAGGATTTGGTTATAGTCTTTTTGAGTACATTGCCAATCCTGGGTATTCTTAAAGGCGGTAAATCAATTAATAAATCTGAAGATTTACCGGGCAATAATCGATTTAAAAGGGTTCCTACAATAGCCATAACAGAAAAGATGACCACTACATATAAGGCTATATATACTCCGCCTATTCCGGCTAACATTCCGGCAATTACCCCTAATTGAGCGGAGCAAGGAATTGCCAACGCTAATAAGAAAATAGCGATTCTTTTTTCCCGTTCTGTACCTAACAACCTAGTAACAACAGTAGCCAGAGTAACACAACCAAAACCCAAAATAAAAGGAATAATTGCCCGGCCATTTAAGCCTATATTAGCTAACATCCGGTCAGTTAAAGCGGCTAACCTAGGTAAATACCCTGAATCTTCAAAGGTAGATAAAAAGAAATAAAAACTTACTACTAAAGGCATTAATAAACCTAATACATAAGTAACGGTCATGGTCAGGACCCCAAACTCTCCGGCTAAAATCGTTCCTAACCAGGAATTAAGGTCCGTGAACCTACTGACTAAATCCCGAATAAAAGGCTCATATATACCAACCATTATAGTTTCTTCCGTAAAACCTACTACAGTTTGAGCTACAAAAACACCGATCACTTTATACATGATATAGAGGGCTACCATTAAAATCGGGATACCGGTAGCGGGAGTAATCATCCAGCGACCCAACTTGGTTTTAAAATCCGTTCCGTAGTTAACTATAGTAACCACTTGCTCTATAATATCATTTACCTTTTCCCGCCTTAGGGTATATATTTTTTCTCGATATCCTGCTGGTTCCAATCCGTGTTTTTCGGCAATTATGGGATCGCCCTCAAGAATTAAAAGGGATTCCCCTTGACTGGGTACCTTTGCTTGCATTTCGGTTAAAAGTTTTCGCAATTCCGGATGACAAACATTACCTGTTTTCGCTTGCTTGATTTTACTTTTTACCTCAGCTAAGCCTTCACCGCTTACGGCTATTGTCTCAACAACAGGTACACCTAATAACTGTCCCAATAAATGAGAGTCAACTTTTATCCCTTGTTTTTGAGCCTCATCCACCATATTTAGAGCCACAATCACCGGCACACCGGTGTCGATAATTTGCTGGGTTAAAAACAAATCCCGTTCTAAATGAACAGCATCCACAATATTTAAAACAATGTCAGCAGAAAGTATAATATCCCGGGCTATTCTTTCTTCATCATTAAAAGATGAAATCCCATATACTCCCGGAGTATCGATGACAATATCTTCATCCAGGCTACCGTAAGTAATATCTAAAGTAGTGCCTGGGTAATTGGATACATCCACATATATTCCAGTAAGATAATTAAAAAAAACAGATTTACCTACATTAGGATTGCCTGTCAGGACGATTTTACGTCCATGTTCAGGCAAGGATATCTTTAAGTCCCCACCGTGACAATGAGCCATATTATTTTTCCCCTGTCTGTTCGAATAAATTAAGAATCACTTTCTAAACCATGAAAAATCTACACTATTTCTACTAAAATTTCTTTCGCTAAACCATGGCCTATAGCAACTTCCTGCCTATTTTTTCTTAATACAACGGGACCGGCTGGTATTTGCTCTGCACATGTAACCACAGAACCTTCCCCTATTCCCAAACGAATAGCTTGCGCCCTGATTAAATCATTGGGAATAGACAGTATCTTTAAATTTTGACCTTTCTTTACTTGCGCCAGGACCATGTTGACCTCCTCATTGAGAAACATTCTCATTTACTGTTTATATCATACTATATTAGTCGGAATAAGTCAACTCCTTTTAACATTTTGTAGATAAATTTTTTAAATGATTAAATTAAGAATAAAAAAGGGACACCTTCCTAGAAAGGTAAGGTATCCCCCCTAAAACCCACTATACGACCCCCAATAAAAGTACAGCTAAGATAGCATAAATCACTAACCCCACTATATCTATAGTGGTAGTTATAAACGGTGCGGAAGCTACCGCCGGGTCAATTCCAATTTTTTTAAAAAATATAGGAACTAAAGTACCTAAAGTTGCTGCCGTAAACATATTCACCAACATAGCTAAACCTACAACAACACCTAAAATTAAACTATCTTGCCATACAAAAGCCACTAAAGCCACTAAAGTACCCATAACGGTTCCCAGAGAAAAGCCTACCATTGCTTCTTTTAAAATAGTTTTTATTGCCGTACCTGCATTAATGTGCCCAGTAGCTATTCCTCTTACGGTTACCGTAGATGATTGGGTTCCTACATTTCCACCCATTCCTATTAACATCGGGATAAAAAAGGTTAAAGCAACAACAGTGTTAAATTGATGAGAAAAAATATCTAAAACCTGTCCGGAAATTATTCCCCCAAACAAAGTAATTAGTAACCAGGGCAGTCGTGATTTCAAAGCCGTTGTAAACCTGGCCGAACTTAAATCTTCTTCGGCGGAGTAGGTACCGGCTAAACGATAAAGATCTTCGGTAGCCTCTTCATGGATTACGTCAATAATATCGTCAACAGTAATGATTCCAATAAGATGCTGATTATCATCGACTACCGGAATTGCCAGAAAATCATACTTAGAAACTAATCTGGCTACATCCTCCTGGTCATCTTTTACATTTACACTGATAACCTTCCTGCGCATTATCTCTGAAATAACGGCTTGGGGGTTAGCGATAATCAATTCTCTGAGAGAAATAACACCTACCAGTTGGTTTTGCAAATTTATCACATAAACATAATAAACAGTTTCTGCATCAGGGGCTATTTCCCGTAAAACTTCAATAGTTTTACCGGCAGTAATGTTTTCCGGGATGGCTACATACTCGGTAGTCATTATACCACCGGCGGTATCGGCAGCGTAGTCCATTAACTCCTGTACATCTTGAGCATCATGTACTTCAAATAGTTTTAAAAACTTCTCTTTTTCGTTATCAGAAAGCTCACCTAAGAAATCCGCTGCGTCATCGAAAGGCATTTCCACAAAGATTTCGGAAACCTTGTCTTTCGATATTTGCTCAAGTAATTCTGCCACAAATTCAGGATTCAGTTCATTTAAGACTAATGCCGCTACCTCATTATCTAACTGTTCTAATAGATACTGTCTATCCTCGTTATTGTCCAGCTCCTTGATTATTTCAGCCAGATCAGCATGGTGGGTATCTTCTAAATACTTTTTTAATTGGTTATCATTCCTAATCGCTATTAATTGTTTAATATCCTCTTTCTGTAAATTTTTTCCTTCTTTCATTGCTCCTCCTTTCGGGGAGCTCTAGAATTTGGTGGCTCCCCTTGCTTGTTCTTTATTCAATTTGCTACTTCGCGGGTTGCCATCCACTTATTATTCACCTCGTTTAAAATTAATTTACCCGTCATCATTTCCGGTTTCGCAGTATTTTTTTACCGGAAAACACCTTTTTAATTATAAACTACTAAATATAAGTTTGCCAACAGTTAGTTTAAGCATCCTAATATTTTTCATAACCTAAATGACGCAATATTTTTTCCTTGTTGCGCCAGTCTTCTTTTACTTTAACCCATAATTCCAGAAAAACTTTATTTCCCAGTAAAAACTCGATATCCTGACGTGCTTCCGAACCAATTTTCTTTAATAAAGCTCCACCTTTGCCAATTATAATTCCTTTTTGAGAAGCTCTTTCTACGTATATAGTAGCACCAATATAGATTGTTCCATTTTTCCGGGGCTCCATCATCTCTACTACTACCGCTACACTATGAGGTATTTCCTCTCTGGTCAGATGCAGTATTTTTTCCCTAATTAATTCTCCGATTACCACCTGTTCCGGCTGGTCAGTTACAGCTTCTTCAGGATAATACATAGGACCTTCCGGTAAATACTCGATAGTTTTATCAACAAGACTTTCAGTATTTTCACCTGTTAAAGCAGATAGAGGAAAAATCTCAGCAAAACTGCCCCGCTCCTGCCAACTAGCAATGTGTTCTAATATTTCTTCTTTTTTAAGCAAATCCACCTTATTCAGGATTAAAAATACAGGAGTTTTTATCGTTTTTAATTTATCTAATATAAATTGTTCTCCCGGTCCAAAAGCACTGTTAATATCAACCAGATAATAAATTAAATCTACTTCCTCTAAAGTACTTTGGGCAATATCTACCATTAATTTTCCTAACTTATGTTTTGGTTTATGAATACCCGGTGTATCCAAAAAAATGATTTGGCCGTCATCTCTTGTTAAGACACCGGTAATCCGATTACGAGTTGTTTGCGGTTTATCTGAAACAATAGCTATCTTTCGTTGTAACAATTGATTAAGTAAAGTGGACTTGCCGGCATTCGGTCTACCGATTATAGCCACAAAACCCGATTTCATGTTAAACGTTCCTCCTTAAGTTTTTCTGGTTTAAAAGCTAACGGTAGTAGTTCTCCAACGGTAAACACTTGATAATCACCATAAACATTTGCCATTATTATCTCTATATCTTCGCCGAATTCAATTAATACTTGACGACAAGCACCGCAAGGAGAAGTAATTTCTTCAGTATCTGTAGAAACAGCCAGAGCCTGAAATTTACGATGGCCTGCTGAAACTGCCTTAAATAAAGCAGTCCGCTCAGCACAAATGGTTAATCCGAAACTGGAGTTTTCTATATTACATCCGGTGAATATTTGTCCCTTATCTGTAAGTATGGCCGCCCCTACTCTAAATTGGGAATAGGGAACATAAGCGTTTTCTTTAGCTTTCGCTGCTTCTGCTACTAATTTACGATAATCTACCACAACCCATCTCCTCCCAGCAATTTTCACGCACTAAATTCATCACAATAAATGAAAAAAATTTTGTAAATATTTTCATAGCATTTCATTGCAATAGGAAAGTGGAACAAAGACATTCCAAAGATAGCAAAACAAGCTAATTTTCTTCCACTTTGGATATTATCACCTTATCCACTCTTCTGCCCAATGTTTTCTCAACTAAAATATTCACATTGCCTAAATCCAACATTTGACCTTCTTTAGGAATATGTCCCAAATAATGAAAAACTAGACCACTGATTGTTTCAAAATCATCATCAGGCAAATCTATACCTAAAACCTCATTAATATCGTAGATGGTAGCCCGTGCATCCGCTCTGATTTTATCCTTGGAAAGAATAATTATGGATTCTTCCTCTGTATCAAACTCATCCTGAATATCACCAATGATTTCTTCGATCACATCTTCAATAGTAACCAGGCCGGCTGTACCTCCATATTCATCTAAGACAATAGCCATATGTACCTTAGCTTGTTTTAATTCAGCCAATAAATCCTTTACTTTTTTGGTTTCAGGAATATAATAAGCAGGTCGCATTAATTTACGAATCTCTAAAGCGTCTAAGTCTTTATTTATATTTTTTAGCAAGTCTTTAGCATATAGAATCCCGATAATATTATCAATAGTATTTTCAAAAACAGGAATCCGGGAATGCCCTGCTTCAATCGTTATATTTACCGCCGTAGGAACAGACTCCTTTACATCAACGGCAATTATATCAATCCGTGGAATCATAATCTCTTTTACCAGAGTATCATCAAATTCAAAGATACTATTTATCATTTCTTTTTCACTTTCCGTATACAAACCTTCTTCATGTCCCACATTTACCAAAAGTTTTAGTTCATCTTCAGTTATAAATAAATCTTCTTTATTTTTGCTTCCGGCTAACTGTAATAGAAATGAAGTTATAAGACCCATGATTTTAATAAGAGGTGTAAAAATTATTTGTAAAAATGTTACCACATTGACTATAGCCAAAACCCACTTTTCTGCATTCCCGGCAGCAAAACTTTTAGGAGTTATTTCTCCGAAAACCAAAATTAATAAGGTCATTACCCCTGTGGCTATACCTACACCTTTGCTGCCAAATAAGTCTGTAGCTATAAAAGTAGCTAATGAAGAAGCGCCTATATTGACAATGTTATTGCCAATCAATATTGTTGTAATCAGTTGGTTAGGGTCCTCTAACATTTTTTTTACAGCCCTAGCCTTTTCATTACCTTCTTCTGCCAAGTGGAAAATACGAACTTTATTTACGGAAAAAAAAGCTGTTTCCGTCGCTGAAAAAAAAGCTGACAATACTATTAAGATAAATAATAACACTAATTGAAGTAACAACGAAGTATCCAAGAGAATGCCTCCGTTTTAAACACTATTTAACTAAGTATTTGAGAAAAATAACCGCCCCAATTATGACAGCATTCAGGGCGGCTATTAAAACTGCACCGGCGGCTACATTTTTCACCACGTTAATTAAGGGATTATATTCAGAAGTAATTAGGTCACAAACATTCTCTAAGGCAGTATTTATCATCTCGGCAACCAAAACAATGGTTATAGTCAATAATAAACATAACCATTCTAACGGACTGATTTTACAATACCAACCAATTAATATGGCCAGTGCCCCCGCTGTTAACTCGAAACGGATATGTGGTTCACTAATCACACAATGTTTAATCCCCTGGAAAGCAAAAGTAAGACTTTTTAAAAAGCTATTCTTTGTAAACATAGTATATCCCTGCCTGAGAAAGTCTACTCATCTAATTAAACCGGCAGAAGTCAATAATTCTTCTTCACGCTGGCGCATTATTTTTTTCTCTTCCTCCACTAAATGGTCATAGCCCAATAAGTGTAATAACCCATGTACCATTAAATATGCTACTTCCCTTTCTAAGGAATGTCCGTATTCCTGGGCCTGACGTGAAGCAGTTTCCAAAGATATCACAATATCGCCTAAGAGAATAACCTCTTCATCTGAAATCTCCAACAGGTCTTCTCTTTCATACATAGGAAATGACAGGACATCTGTAGGAGCATCCAGGCCGCGGTAGGTCTTATTTAAATTTCTAATTTCCTGATCATCAACAAATACCAGGCTAATTTCCGCAGCCGGATTAACATTTTCCTGTTCTAAGCAAACCTGGGCTATCCGTTCTAAATTAACTTCCCACTGGTGGGGTAGGAGAACCTTTTCCTGCAGGTTGGTTATTACCAGAGACATTTTTTTCACCTTTCTTTTTCTTTTCCATGGCTTTTAATACACTATCCGGATATTCAATACGGTGATGATAAACACCGGTTAATACACGCACGAAAGCATTAGCTATCTTATCCAAATCCTTAAAAGTTAAATCACATTCTTCCAGCTGCCCGTCATTAAGCCTGTCCTTAATCAGAGTACGAACCATACCTTCAATTTTCCCCTGAGTAGGTTCTTTTAAAGACCTAACAGCAGCCTCCACTGTGTCCGCTAACATGATTATTGCCGCCTCTTTAGTTTGAGGTTTGGGGCCGTCATAACGGAAATCTTCTTCTTTAATAGTATCATCAGTTTCCCGAGCTTTATGATAAAAATACTTAATTAAACCGGTACCATGATGCTGAGCGATCATATCTACAACAACCTGAGGCAATCCGTGATTTTTAGCTAATTCAACCCCGTCTTTAACGTGAGAAGTGATAATTAAAGTGCTTAAAGGCGCTGTAATCTTATCATGAGGATTTTCACCTGACAATTGGTTTTCCACGAAAAAATAAGGTCTTTTTATCTTACCGATATCATGATAATAAGCACCTACTCTTACCAGTAGAGATTCGGCACCTATGCTGTCTGCAGCAGCTTCAGCCAAGTTCCCCACTAAAATAGAGTGATGATAAGTTCCGGAAGCCTGTAACAAGAGTTTTTTCAAGAGAGGATGGTTGGGATTAGAGAGTTCTAATAATCTAACAGGTGTAGTAATTCCAAAACCGGTTTCTAAATAGGGCAACAACCCTATTGTTAAAATAGAAGACAGGATACCATTGGCTACACCATAACCGGAGCCGACGGCCATTTGGGACCAAGATAAATTATTTAAGAACCCCCAGGTCAATACGCTGGCTACATTGGCTAAGGCTACCCAAAGACCCGCCTTGGCTAGATCAGAACGCTGACTTAAATGAGAAACACTAAAGACTCCTACCAAACCACCAATAAAAGAGGTTAAAACAAAAGCAATCTCGCCTGTCAGTAACCCTGTAAACATGGAGAATATTACCGTAACAAAAATTGCCAGTTTCGTATCTAAAAGGAGGGTTATCAACATGGTACCAAAAGCTACCGGGATCATGTGGCCCACCTGTTCGGTGCCTTCGGGGAGACCCCCTATGTTCATGGAAATAATCACTTTGGCCACAAATAAGGTTAAGAAAACTATCAACATTAATAAAAGCAGATAGGTTTCGTTACGATAAAGATCTTTCCGGTAATGACGGAAAAAAAGCACTCCTAAAACCATAATCAGCCCGGTAAATAAAGATAAACCCAGAAGGACTACTAAAGGAGAAGCGCTGTTCTTATAACCTAACCAAGTTAAAATATCCACCTGGCGCTGGGTCAAAACTTCACCTTTACTTACTATTCTTTCACCCTTTTGGATAACTACATTAACCGGCTCCACTGCTTCCCGCGCTTCCCGACGTTTCTCTTCAGTAGCCGCCAGATCAAAAATCAAATTTGGCTGTAGTTCTATTGAATTTAAACAACTCTTTATCATTAAGCGATAAATAGGATCTATATTTAACAATTCGATATCAGAAAAAATCTTTTCCTTGGCAAACTGGAGAGTTTGCGAACTTACACCTTGAGAATATACAGTCTCTACAATTACCTTGGTTTGGGTTATTAAAGCTTCAGCTCGTCTTGCATCAAAAGTTAGGACTTCCTGGGCTTGTTTTTGGTTAAGATATAAACCATAATCTTCCTGTAAAATTTCTATTTTTTTCCCATCAGTCAAAGCAGTATTTGTAACAACAGAAAGAACTTTATTAAAATAATCATTTATTTTTTCGTTAATTCCAATTAAAACATTCCGGTCTAATTTATATACGTCCTGTACACTGCGTGCAGCTTCTTCCCGCTTCAATTCCGTAGCTTCTTCATCTTCAAAAGTTAAAAAGCGGTTAGACTGAATATCTATAGGGCTAACTTGTCCAACT
The DNA here is from genome assembly GCA_002385805.1 of Peptococcaceae bacterium UBA3933. Classification (GTDB taxonomy): domain Bacteria; phylum Bacillota; class Peptococcia; order Peptococcales; family BICA1-8; genus UBA3933. The sequence continues at coordinate 41,166 of DGEF01000066.1, read as the reverse complement.
TGTAAAGGAACCCTTTCTGGTAAAAAATGGAGAGCCAAAATTCCTACTACACATACAAAAAATATGAAACTCCAGAGAAAGCGCCTAAATTTTGTATAGCCTAACCATTTTTGCAGGAAATTAGGCAACTTAATCCTCTTAATTAAGGCCATGAGTTTTCACCTCTCATTTCTCTGGCTGATAGGCTTCGTAAGCAGCAATAATTTTAGACACCACCGGATGCCGGACAACATCTCCCCTGGTTAAATACTGGAAACTAATTTCCGGTATAGTCTGCAAAATTTTTTGAACTAAGATTAATCCTGATTCATGTTCTTTAGGTAAATCAACCTGGGTAACATCACCTGTAACAACAGCTTTCGAACCAAAACCTATTCTGGTTAAAAACATTTTCATCTGTTCAGGGGTGGTATTTTGTGCTTCGTCTAAAATAATAAAAGAATCATCTAAAGTTCTGCCGCGCATATAAGCTAAAGGAGCAACTTCGATTATTCCTTTTTCCATGTATCTCTGAGCAACATCTAAGCCTAGAATATCGTACAAACCATCGTATAAAGGACGGAGATAAGGATCTACCTTTTCCTGTAAATCTCCGGGGAGAAATCCCAATTTTTCCCCTGCCTCAACTGCAGGCCTGGTTAAAATAATCCTTTGAACCTCTTTGTTTCGTAAAGCCTTAATAGCCATAACAACTGCCAAATAGGTTTTCCCAGTCCCAGCAGGTCCTATACAAAATACAATATCATGTTCCTTAATGGCTTTTACGTATTTATATTGACCTAAAGTTTTAGGACGGATCTGTTTCCCTCGTGCAGTAACCTGGAGGATTTCGGATAAATAGTCATTAACTTTTTCCTTAGATTCTTGCTCAATCAAAGTAAATGCATAATTTATATCTGTTAAGTCTATAGTTTTACCTTTATCAATCAATTCTAAAAGATGGGTAAAGAATTGTTCCGCAATTTTTACCTGTTCCGGTGTACCTGAAATAATAAGCTCATTACCACGAGCTATAATCCGCGCCGAAAGATTTTTAGTGATAAATTTTAAATTAACATCATTCATCCCATACAAATGTGCTGCTTGATTATTGTCTTTCAATGTAATTCTTATCTGCTGCTGATTAGACAAATTAATATATACCTCCTATTTATGGATAGAATGTGTCAAAAAAAGTTCGATAATTTTTATTATACTCCAAACCCTCAAGAACATCTAGTCTACTCACCGGAGATAGGCTGAAAAACCGCAATATTCTCCAGACATTCCCAGGTGACTTCTACTTCCACCAGTTCATTTCCTTGACCGGAATTAACCTGGGGAATTTTATTTAATACTCTGGCATCTTTAGGTAATGTTTTGGCTAAAGCATTTTCCGCTCTTTTTACAGCTTCCTGATAAGCACTTTCAAAAGTATATTCCTTGACTTTTTTAATTTGCTCTAAATAAATATTAGTAATAAGTTCGACAGGTACATGCAGATTCCTCCAGGCGGGAAAAGTTTTTACAGCCGTCTTTTTATCGTAATACTGAAAAGGTACATTTTTAGGACCCTTTAAGACAAATATCCTTTCACCACATTTCAATAATACCTGCTCTATTTTTTCACCGGTAAAATATGTTTCCCGTTCCTTTAAGAAACAGGATGCCCTCACTGAATGGAGAACCCTGGCCCGGACAATTCCTTTTGCTCTCACTAATTCAGGGGTTCCCCCCGGTGTATAGGTACCATCCTCATTTAGAATAAGTTCCGGGTAAACTATTCCGGAAATTAGAATTTGTCCTTTTATTACTTTATCTTTCTCTTTAACCTGGGGCGTACCCTTAAGAACAAGCATTTCTTCTATGATTCCGGATTCCCTAGCCACTAAATGTCCCTTTAGGTTTTCCTCTATATCCGGTATTAAAACCTTTTCCGAAACTTCAATGGTAACTTTGGTGCCTTGAATATTGATGCCCACCCAGGCTAATTTAGGGTGAGCTTCCTGCATCTCTTTCTCCAGCTTATCAAAATCTAATTTATTTATAACAACTCCAGGTTTAAGCCCTAAATCGGCAGCTATTTTTTTAATTTCTCCGTCAGTCAAATCTTCGTTTCCCTGTACGTCTATAAACCAAACAAAAGAACTGAGGATATAAAGGCTTAATAAAAAGAAAATTCCTCCCAAAGCCAATGTTTTTCGTTTTTTCAGCCGTACAATCTGAAAAGGTAACCCCCTTTTTTCCATTATTTTTATTCGACAGGCACACTTTCTGACAATTCTGGCTAAAGGCCGAAAGGCATAAACTCTCACTTTTAATAATATCTTTCCTTTTTCCAATTCCATTATATCCCATAAAAAAATTCCCCGGGCCAGAGCCATGTTGATTACTTTCACGGGAACTTCACCTTCAATCAGCACAAGCAAATAACCTGTTAAATAAGAATACCATCTCAAAATTTTCACCTCCAAAAGCTTGGAAATCCAAAATGTCTTTGATATTCTACATGTCTTGCAACTTTGGTATCTCTCATCTTAGGTACTGAATTTCCTTAATTAACCCATCAATATATATTTCTTCTAAATCAATATTTCGCAGTACTAAATTTTCGCCTTTAATTACTAACTGTCCTAAAGACGTACTTAACCGAACTAACTCCCTGGTATACTCGATTATGCCCCGGTGATTTTCTACATACAGTTGAATATCACCGATAACGGTTATTTTAGGTAAATCTAAAATTACATCTTTGGGTATATCTAAATAATTGGAAAATTTCTGTTTAACATTTTTCTTATTATAAAAAGGCATAAAAAATCCCCCTCTTTCCTAATAAATCTATGCCGGAAAAAGGGGAGATATGAATTATTACTTTTTATCTTTTTCACCTACATTCAGAGTATCCAAAGTAAAAGGGATTTTAACATCATCAGACATATCAACCATACCTGGGATATGATCTTCATATAAATCTACATATAATTGGTGATTTGCATCAATACTGGCGAAAGCCACCTGCCTAATATTACTTACACCCTGGATCTTTAATTGATTTAGCAACCACTTGGCGTTAAGTCCCATGCCTTTAAGATTATCGTAAATCAATTGCCCGTCAACAATTACTTCTATATTCAGACCTTCCGAAGGTGGAGTTAAACCTAAGTCTCTAGGAGTAAGGTTTTGGGCATCCGGTTTTTTTAAAACACTGAACTTCCCACTAGGTTCCAGGATGGCAAACTCCACATCTCTGATGTCAAAAATATTTTTATGTCGTAGTTCTGAAGTCAACTCGTCCAGGTTAAACCTTATCTTTTTCAGATTATTTTCTAGGATCTGACCGTTTTGAATTACAACCACCGGTTCTCCGCTTATTAATTTTCGCAAAGGCCTTACTTTTAAAGAAATATAAGACATAAGTCCTGTTAATAACCCGAAAAAAATTAGCCCGAAAAAATGTTGCCAGACTAAATTATCTGTATCAGTGGCCATGGTCGCCGCAATGGAACCGAAGGTTATCCCGTTTACGTATTCATAATAAGTTAATTGGGTTATTTGCTGCTTTCCCAAGATTCTTGTTAACACTAGAATGGTAAAAAAGGCAAAGATAGTTTGTATTAATACCCTGAAATAAACATCCATAACTCCACCTCTGAAAGTAATGATCGAAGTCTTTTGCTGTTAGTAGTATTCCTTGCCAAAATTGGTTTATCCAAAAAAACTCCCCGAAGGGAGTTTTTAATATATTCCTGGCCTATGCTTTTTCTTAGCTCTAGGAGGACCTAGGATTTCCGACCAAATTATTCCTTCAATTACAGCCTGGCTTTCCAAAGACAGAGTTGTTTTAAAGTCTTCCTGTTCCAGGTCTTCCACTGTGATTTGCCTGTTTTTCTCAATAAAATCTTGTTGTTTTTTCTTAATTACTTCTTTGGGAGAAACCTGTGTAATTATTTCAGGTTTTTCTTTATAAGTCACAAGAGGTGGAACCGGTTCAGGTTCAAATGTGGGAAAAACAGGTGGTACAGGCTTAACGGGTTCCAATTCTCTGGATTTACGTCGGGAAGTTCTGGGGTGATGACCGGCCTTTTGGGTTTTCTGCCTTTGAGCATGCTTTTTTTTGGCCTCCTGACTATCCCGAATTCCTTTAAAAATAAACCATAAAAAGATTAGAGTACCTATTATATCAAAATCCAGAATAAACACCACCTTCCTGTGGTCTATTTATCTGAGAACTGCTTATTTCTTTTTCTCATTATCCTTCTCCAAACTAGTTGTTCTGGCAATGTTCTCGCGCATGTTAGTATCAGCTAAAATATTTTGCAGATTATAATAATCCATTACTCCAAGTTTACCTTCCCGCAAAGCTTGAGCCAGAGCTTTAGGTACTTCTGCTTCTGCTTCCACAACCTTAGCCTTCATCTCCTGTACCTTAGCTCGCATTTCCTGTTCAGTGGCAACAGCCATGGCGCGACGTTCTTCGGCCTTGGCTTGAGCAATCTTTTTATCCGCTTCTGCCTGGTCAGCCTGTAATTCAGCACCTATGTTTTTACCTACATCTACATCAGCAATATCAATAGATAAGATTTCAAAAGCAGTTCCCGCATCCAGGCCTTTCTGCAATACGGTTTTCGAGATCAAATCGGGGTTTTCTAAAACTTTTTTATGGCTGTCTGAGCTACCAATAGTGGAAACTATCCCTTCACCTACCCGGGCAATGATAGTTTCCTCTCCCGCTCCCCCTACTAACCGTTCTATATTTGCTCTTACGGTAACCCTGGCTGTAGCCTTTAACTGAATACCGTCTTTAGCCATAGCCGCAACTACCGGCGTTTCAATAACTTTGGGAGTAACTGAAACCTTCACTGCATCCTTTACATCCCTACCGGCCAAATCAATAGCTGCCGCCCGGGAAAAATTCAACTCAATACCTGCTCTTTGAGCAGCAATTAAGGCATCCACTACTCTATCTACATTACCTCCGGCTAAATAGTGGGCCTCTAATTTAGACGTATCTAAATCCAAGCCTGCTTTTACCGCTTTAATCAAAGGCAATACGATTTTCGAAGGAACAACCCTTCTCAGCCTCATTCCTACCAGAGTAAAAAGACCCACTCTTACTCCGGCAGCTAAAGCCGAAATCCAGAGCCCCACCGGAATAATGGTAAATAAGATTACAATACCTAAAATTAAAATGACAAACAGTATCATAAACGTTAAATCGAAAAACATAAAAAACCCTCCTTAGAAAATTTTTAAAGTTAATCAGCTTTCCGTACTACTATTCTATTTCCTTCAACTTTAATTATTTTTACTTTGCTTCCTTTACTAATATAATCTCCTGTAGAAACAACATCTAACCTGGTACCGTCATCTAATTCAACTGTTCCTGCCGGTCTTAAATCTGTTAGACTAACTCCCTCCTTATGTAGATGTTCAATTAAATCCTGTTTACTGGCCACATATCCTTCTTCAGTAACTAATTTATCTCCGAGAACAATTCTTTTCCAAAAGTTACGGGCGGTTAAAAATTTTAAGCTTAAAAGAACCAGCGCTATGGTACCGATAATGGCAATGGTTAGAGAAATTAAAGCCGCTTCAAAACTTGGGGAAACAAGGATTATACTTACTATAAAAGCAAGTAATCCTCCTATACCGAATATGCCAAACCCAGGGGAGAAGGCCTCAATGATCATTAATATTAAACCTAAGAGGAATAAAAGTATGGCTTCCCAACCGGAAAAACCGGCAATTAAGTGACCGCCGAAAAACAATAATAAACAGATGATACCAAGAATACCAAATAGGCCAAAACCAACTGTAATTATCTCAATAACCAAACCGGCAATACCAAGGGTTAACAAAACAGGAGCAACTACAGGGTCTGTAACAAACCTGGCTATTCTTTCCGCAACGGTAGGATTAGCCGAAATGATTTGAGCACCACCTAGACTGAAAAATTCTAATAATTCTTCCAGATTAGCCACTTCATAATCAGCTATTCCCAATTCCATAGCCCTTTTAGGAGTGAGAGTTAAAAGCCTTCCTTTCTCCGTAACCCCTTCTATCTCCATATCCCGATCTGCAAAAGCTTTGGCTATTTCTCCATCACGTCCATTAGCCTCAGCTGCTGCCGCCAATTCTTCCTTCCAGGCAGATAATATTTTTTCTCCGGCACGTTCTGTACCGATCATTGGCTCAGCATCACCAATGGTTGAGCCGGGCTGCATGGCTATATGGTCGCAAGCCAAGGCTATAAGAGAACCGGCGGAAAGAGCCTGCCCTTTAATTAAAGCAGCCGTAGGTAAAGAGGAGTTGAGAATGGTATTTTTTATGTTAATAGCAGCATCCACTCTCCCTCCGGGAGTGTGAATTTCTAAAATTACCAGATCCACATCTTCCTGTTCTGCTTCTTCAAATGCCCTCTCAATAAAAGAGGCTAAACCTGTCTCAATATTGTTTTCTAAAGGTATAACCATTACTTTATGAAAGTCAGCCGCAGAACCGGGTAAAACGAACAGTAGTAAAAAAACTAGTAAAATTAAAAAAGTAGTGGTTTTTTTCCCTGGAACCATTTTTTCACCCCTTTTAAAAATCCTTTAACATATTATATTTTTATAACCGCCTCTTAGCAAGGTTTTTTTCATGTCCTTCCTTAATTTTATATTAAGAAAAGGCAGCCTATGAAAGGACTGCCTTTTATTGACTTAAATTAATTATATCTTCTTTTTTTCCTAGCGGCTTCGGATTTTTTCTTTCTTCTCACACTTGGCTTTTCATAATGCTCCCTTTTTCTGCATTCGGATAATACACCGGCTTTTTGACAGGAACGCTTGAATCTGCGCAGAGCACTATCTAGTGTTTCGTTTTTCCCAACAATTACTTCACTCATTATTCTCCCTCCCTCCACTACTAATCCGCGTAGAACTTATTGTTCTACTTAGATTAGCTAACTAGGGATAAAATTGACACATGACTAATTATACTAAAATAACTATTTTTAATCAAGTTTAACCAGGAGGCCAATTCATTTGTCTACCGCCGAGAAGATGAAAATGTAAATGAGGAACTGTTTGACCACCTTTTTCTCCACAGTTATTAACAACCCGGTATCCCTCTTGATCCAAACCTTTCTCCCCGGCAATCTGTTTGATTATCTTAAAAATCTCAGCAATTAGGGACAAATCATTTTCCTCTAAATTTACTAAATCAGTAATATGTTTCTTAGGTATTACCAGGATATGAACAGGTGCTTGGGGATTTATATCATTAAAGGCCATTACTTTTTCATCTTCGTAAACTACCTGTGCAGGAATTTCTTTTTGGGCGATTTTGCAAAATAGACAATCACTCATGTTTTCACCTCCCCACCGTAGTAGTGGCTAGTTGTTAGTGGCTGGTGGCTAGTAATTTAGTGACTAGTGACTAGAATCTCGCCCACTCGCTCACTAGTAGACATTAATGTATCAGTATCCATCCGTGGTTTAAATAAATATACAGTTTCATAAAACATCATAGATACTCTTCTACATTTTTTACTCAGTTCCTGCTTTTATAAGTTCACCGCGGACATATTTTTTCTCTACACTTTTAATCCGAACAGGAACTATTTCACCTTTATTAACTTCTTCCGTTAAGATTACACGTAAATAGTTGTCCGTGTGTCCTTCCCATCCACCTTGAGGCCATTCGGTTTCCACTAAAACATCCAAGGTTTTCCCCACGTATTTTTGGGCAAAGTTAACAAAGCCCTGCTCTGCTAATTTTAGCATAGCCTTGCTGCGTTTTTCTTTTACAGGAGCAGGGACCTGGTTGGGAAACTTGCTGGCAGGTGTACCTTTGCGGGGGGAATATTTAAATACATGTAGCCCACTGAAGCCCATTTCCTCCACAAAAGCCAAACTATTAGCAAAATGAGTATCAGTTTCACCGGGAAAACCTACCATAATATCGGAAGTAATACCTATATCGGGGATCTTATTTCTGATTTTTTGAATAAGGTGACGAAAATCTGCAGTAGTATAGGGCCTGTTCATTAATTTTAAAATCTCATCGTCCCCATTCTGCAGAGGAATGTGTAGATGACGGCAAAACCTGGGGTTGTCTGCCATTAAATTTAAAAGCTCATCACTTATTTCCACAGACTCTAAAGAACTCAACCTAAGCCTTTCAATTTTAGTTTTTTCCAGGATCTCTCTGCATAAATCAGCGAGATCTATATTTTCTGATAAGTCTTTTCCATATGCCCCTAGATGTATGCCTGTAAGAATTAACTCCTTAAACCCGGCTTCAACTAATTTGTTTGCTTCTTTGATAGCACTTTCTATACTTCTACTACGTAAGGGACCACGGGCATAGGGAATAATGCAGTACGTGCAAAATTGCTGGCACCCTTCCTGTACTTTTAAGTAAGCCCTGGTACGATTTATTAAACGATCTATGGGGAGCTCTTCAAAATCCCGGGCTTGAAAAATGTCACCTACAAAAGTAATAGGTTCCTGACCTTTTTTATATTCTTCTACCAGTTCTACCATCCGCGCCCGGTCCCTGGTACCGATGATTAAATCTACTCCGTAAATTTTTTTTACGTCCTCAGGAGAGGTTTGGGCATAACACCCTGTTACTACGATAATCGCCTCAGGGTTATTGTTAACGGCTCGTCTAATCATCTGGCGGGATTTTCTATCACCTAAATGAGTCACCGTACAGGTATTGATCACATATACATCAGCTTTTTCATTAAAATCTACAACAGAATATCCATGGTTTTTGAATAAAGCCCCTAAAGCTTCAGTTTCGTTTTGATTGACCTTACAACCTAGTGTGTAAAAAGCTACTGTGGGATTAACCAATATATTCACCCCAAATCACCTAATTGGTAAAGAACCATCGTTAAGGCAGCCAAACCAGCTGTTTCTGTTCGCAGTATTCTAGGGCCTAAAGTTACGCTCTGAACACCTTTTTCTCTCAATTGTTCAATTTCTCCTTGGGAAAAACCGCCTTCCGGCCCAATAATTATCTGTAACTTCGTTAATTCCGGTTTACTTTGTAAATAATCTTTAAAACCCCGGGCCTCTTCCTTTTCCCATAAAACAACCGCCGGGTCTGAAGTAGTTAATGAGGTAAGTAGAACCGGCCATGAATAAATTTCTGAAATTACTGGAACCGTGGCTCTTTGGCACTGTTTAGCCGCTTCTTGAGCAATTTTTTGCCATCGGTTTTGTTTTTTGGCCATCCTTTCCTTATCTAGTTTAACCACAGTGCGCTCTGTTATAAGGGGAATAATTTTCGCAACCCCCAATTCCGTACACTTCTGAATGATAAAATCCATTTTATCCCCTTTAGGGATACCCTGAATCAAAGTTATCTCGGATTTTGTTTCCCGTAAAGAAACCCTTTTTTCCTCAATTTCACCTTCTACCAATTCTTTGGTTATTTTCTTTAAAACAACCACATACTCCCATCCGGTTCCATCAAAAACAATAATTTTTGCGCCTTCCTTAAGGCGCAAAACAGTAGCCAAATGGTGAGCATTTGAACCTGATATGAAGGCCTTATTATTCTTAATTTCTTCAGCCGAGACAAAAAAACGTCGCATCTTTCTTTACTCTCCAGAATTATTATTTTTGGGCAACTATGGCCACCCAACCCTCTTGTTCCTTTATCTCCAAAACAGTAAAGCCATATTCCGCCAGTACTTTTAACACCTCATCCTGTCTTTCTTGAATAATACCTGAAGAGATAAAAATACCTCGTTCTCTTAATTTTAAAGAAACTTGCGGAATAAGCTTAATAATAATATCGGCTATTATATTGGCAACCACTAAATCGGCACTTCCCACGGCCTCCCGAAGAAGGTCACTTTCTTTTACCTCAATTTTATTTTCTAAGTTGTTTAAACTAACATTATCCCGTGCCGCTTTAATAGCCACTGTGTCATAATCAAAAGCTTGGACAAAATCAGCCCCCAATTTAGCCGCCAGAATACTTAAAATACCGCTTCCCGTGCCCACATCAAAAACTTCCATGCCTTTTTGCACATATTTCTCTAAAAGTTTTATGCATAATGCTGTAGTAGCGTGATTTCCCGTTCCGAAGGCCATACCCGGATCCAATTCAATTATTAAATCACCTTCCTGAGAAGAATACTCCTCCCAGGAAGGTTTAATGACAGTCCTTTTACCTATCCGTTCCGGTTTAAAATATGCCTTCCAAGAATTAGCCCAGTCTTCTTCCTGAACCTCATTGGCATTAATTTTTATAGGCACGTTTCCCATTCTGGAGCCTATTTGTTGTAACTCTTGTTTTAATTCTTCCAGCTTTTGCAATAAATGTTCATCTATCGGCAGATAACCTTTAACGACTACTTCTTGTTTTTCTAAGATTTCCTCAGAAAACTCATGATCATCCCATTGGCCTTTTTGGGTGTAATAGGCAATTAACTGGGGGTCTTCAATAACTACTCCACCGGCCCCCAGCTCATGGAATATATTGGCTATTCCCTCAATAACTTCACTTTCCGTGGTAACTCTAATTTCTAACCATTCCATATTTTCTTCTCCTTAATTTCTAAAAGCATCTTTAACTTTATCAAAGAAACTTTTATCTTTTTGTTCATTACTTTCTTTCTCTATTTTTCCCGGATTTTCCCCCAAGGTTTCACCAAATTTTTTCAGCAACTCTTTCTGTTCCTTGGTAAGGTTTCTCGGTGTTACTACTTTTACTTTTACGTGTTGATCACCTTTGCCATAACCTTGGACATTTTGAATCCCTTTTCCTTTTAACCTAAAGATAGTATCTGTTTGTACTCCTTCAGGAAGTTTAAACTTAACCTTCCCTTCTAAAGTAGGAATTTCTATTTCTCCACCTAAAGCAGCCTGAACGAAACTAATAGGCTGTTCTAAGTAAATATCATCACCCTGCCGCACAAAATATTTATGTGGTTTAACATTAATAATTATATATAAGTCCCCAGGCGGTCCACCTAACTCCCCTGCCTCACCTTCACCGGACATCCGCAGACGCGAGCCTGTGTCAACACCGGCGGGAACTTTAATTTCAACCTTGCGATTCCGTCTAATTTTCCCTTTACCTCTACACTGTGGACAAGGGTCTTTAATGACTTTACCTTCACCCTGACATTCCGGGCAAGTACGAATACTTTGAAAATGCCCTAAAGGCGTTCTCTGGGTATGAGCTATTTGGCCTGTTCCTTTACACCGCGGGCATGTAACAGGCTGTGTTCCTTTCCTGGCACCTGTACCATGGCAGGCGGAACAACTCTCCCACCGCGGGATAGTAATAGTTTTGGTTGTACCAAAAGCGGCCTCTTCAAACTCGATAGTTAGCTCATAGCGAACATCAGCCCCTTTACGTGGTCCTCTCCGGGTCTGCCCGCCAAAAGCACTACCGAAGAACATATCAAAGATATCACTAAAACCGCCAAAGTCATGACCACCGAAGCCAGCACCACCAAAGCCATTATTATCAAAACCAGCATGACCGAACTGATCATAACGGGCTCTCTTTTCAGGGTCGGACAATACCTCATAAGCTTCGTTAATTTCTTTAAATTTTTCCTCTGCCTCTTTATCTCCCGGGTTAACATCTGGGTGATATTTCCGGGCTAGCTTGCGATAAGCTTTTTTGATATCATCTTCACTTGCGTCCCTGCTCACACCTAGCACTTCATAGTAGTCCCGTTTAGCCATCCCGGTTCACCTCCTTATATAAGTGACTTGTGATTGGTGATTTTCCCCTTACCGGCTAACTGACACCTTTAGTTTTTCCTAAGTTTTAAACTATTTCACTTTTTAGGGAAATGAAAATTGGCTAGGAGGAAAATCCCCCTGCCAATTCAATTTGCCAGTCGCCAGTAACCTAAACTTATTTATTATCATCCTCATTAACTTCTCTAAATTCTGCATCAACTACGTTATCATCCTGAGAAGCTTGCCCTTGAGGGCCGGCTTGGTCCTGGCCGGGATTAGCCTGCTGATACATTTTGGAGGTTAGTTTATAAAGTTCTTCAGTTAAAGATTCAATTTTAGATTTAATATCAGCAATGTTATTGCTTTCTAAAGCTTTTTTCAAATCCTCTTTGGCTTTTTCTACCTGTTCTTTCTCTTGGGCACTGACTTTATCCCCTAATTCTTTTAAGGTCTTCTCAGTTTGATAAATTAACGAATCCGCCTGGTTTCTGGTTTCCGCTTCTTCTCTACGTTTCTTGTCAGCTTCCGCATTGGCTTCCGCCTCTTTGATCATTTTTTCTATTTCCTCGTCAGATAAACCACTGGAGGACTTAATGGTAATAGCCTGTTCTCTTCCGGTTCCCAAATCCTTAGCCGAAACATTAACAATTCCGTTAGCATCTATATCAAATTTAACTTCAATCTGTGGAACACCTCTAGGAGCAGGTGGAATACCGGTTAATTGGAAACGTCCTAAGGTTTTGTTGTAAGCAGCCATTTCTCTTTCGCCCTGTAGGACATGGATTTCTACAGTGGTTTGATTATCGGCTGCCGTTGAGAATATCTGGCTTTTGGAAGTAGGAATGGTGGTATTCCGCTCAATTAATTTAGTAAACACTCCACCTAATGTTTCAATACCTAAAGACAAAGGAGTAACATCCAATAACAGAACGTCTTTTACTTCACCGGCTAATACCCCTGCTTGAATTGCAGCACCAATAGCCACACATTCATCAGGGTTAATGCCTTTATGGGGTTCTTTTCCTAAATACTTCTTAATCGCCTCCTGCACCGCAGGAATCCGTGTAGAACCACCTACTAAAATAACTTTATCAATATCTTGAGGCTTCAACCCTGCATCGGCCAAAGCCTGACGGGTGGGACCCATGGTTTTTTCCACTAAATCGGCAGTTAATTCGTCAAATTTAGCTCTGGTTAAAGTCATATCCAAATGCTGAGGTCCATCGGCAGTAGCCGTAATAAAGGGCAAGTTAATGTTGGTAGTTGTAACGGAAGACAACTCAATTTTAGCTTTTTCCGCAGCTTCTTTTAACCGTTGCATGGCCATCTTATCTTTGGTTAAATCAACGGAAGTCTGTTTCTTAAAATCCTCAACCATCCAATCAATAATCCTTTGGTCAAAATCATCACCGCCCAAGCGGTTATTTCCGGCGGTGGCTTTTACTTCGAAAACACCGTCACCCAGTTCCAGGATAGAAACATCAAAGGTTCCGCCGCCTAAGTCGAAAACTAAAATAGTTTGGTCTTCTTCTTTATCTAATCCATAAGCTAAAGATGCAGCGGTCGGCTCATTAATAATTCTTAAAACCTCTAAGCCGGCAATTCTTCCAGCATCTTTAGTTGCTTGACGTTGACTGTCGGTAAAATAAGCGGGCACGGTAATTACCGCTTTGGTTACCGGTTCACCTAAATAACTTTCCGCATCGGCTTTTAATTTTTGCAAGATCATAGCGGAAATTTCTTGAGGTGTATATTCCTTATTATCTATTTTCACCTTGTAAGTTGTACCCATATGTCTTTTAATTGAACTTATGGTTCTATCAGGATTGGTAATTGCCTGCCGTTTGGCTACTTGACCCACCAAACGCTCTCCTGTTTTGGAAAAACCTACTACAGAAGGAGTAGTCCGGTTTCCTTCTGCATTAGGAATTATTACCGGCTCGCCACCCTCCATTACAGCTACACAGGAGTTAGTGGTTCCTAAGTCAATACCGATTACTTTACTCATAACTAACTTACCTCCTAAAATGGATTAATTATTAATCATTAATTTTTAGTCGCTACTTTAACCATACTAGGTCTAATCACTTTATCTTTAAAGGCATAACCCTTTCTTAATTCTTCCACAACAGTATCAGTTTCTACTTCTGTATCTGTAACCCGCATAACAGCTTCGTGCTTTTCAGGATCAAAGGTTTTGCCTAAGGCTTCTATGTACTCGAGGCCGGCATCATTTAATATCTTCATTAATTGTTTGAAGATCATTTCCATACCCATTAAATACTTTTGCACTTCTTCGCTGGGTTCCTTTACATCTAAAGCTCTTTCGAAATTATCTAAAACCGGTAAAAGTTCGCTTACCAGATTAACATTAGCATATTTAACCAGCTCTTCTTTTTCTGCTCTGGTTCTCTTGCGGAAATTATCAAAGTCGGCAGCGATTCTTAAGTATCTTTGATTTAATTCATCCTTTTCCTGTTTTAGTTTTGCAATTTCGTTATCTTTGGGGTCTTCAGCGTCTTCCTCCCCTTTGTTAATCTCAGAATCTATATCCTTTTTTTCCTCCGTAGCCTCATTTGTTTCCTTTTCTTCAGGTGTCTCATCTTGATTCCCTTCCAAATTCTCCTCGAAACTCTCTTCTAAGTTTTCTTCGTATTTTTTCTCAACCATTTTCCTCAAACACCTAGCTTTCTTTATATTTTTTAAATTTCTCCGTTACTTTCAGATGAATGTTTTGCATCCTTCTTTCTTATAATAGTATCTATGCGTAAAATTGCCTCGGCTACTTCACCGGCTGTCCTTAAAGCATAAATTTTCACTAAGGTTGGATCAACCACACCTAATTCAAACATATCTGCTATATCGCCGGTATCACAATTTATGCCTAAGGCAAAGTTGTTTCTTTCAACTTGCGCCTGAGTAACATCCCCTAATTTTTCAAGAGGATTAAAACCAGCATTGGCCACAATTTGCAAAAAAGGACGGCGTAGGGCGCTAATAACACAATCAATACCAAAAGCAGCCATTCCCCGCAGGTCTTTTTTTAACTCTTCCACTTCCCGGGCTATGGCTAATTCCACAGAACCTCCTCCCGGAACAAAGCCACCTTTTATACAGGCCTGAACTGCAGATGCTGCATCCTTGGCAATTCTTTCCCGTTCCCCTACTACCTCTTCCGTAGAGGCACTAACCAGAATGGTAGCAATTGGTTTAGCTCTACCTCCTAAAATCCTAATATGCTCTAATTTTTCATCTTCATAAACATGTTTCGCAAAGCCCACATATTTTTCTAATTCATCTATGTTTTTCTTTAAGGTAGTTCTTTTGATCATGCGGGCTCCCGTATGTTCACTGACATTATGTAAATCTTTTCGGGCAACCCTCTGAACAACCATTATTCCTGCATCACCTAAAATTTCCTCGGCTAAATCATCTACTCCCCGATCTACCAAAACTAAATTAATGCCTAGTTCAATAATTTTTGCAAGGTTATCTTCAAATTCCTTTCTCAGCTCCAGGTACCTGGCAAAACCTGCCTCAGTAGTTAAAGCTTCATCATCAATTTCTTCCGGCTCTAAAGCATCATCAATAATTAATATCCGGACCTGTTCTTCTAAAGACCTGGGCATTTGTTTATTCATTCTTTGTTTATTAATAAGGACTCCTAAAAATACCTCATTTTTAGCTCCTTCCAGAGCTTTAATTGTATCAACGAGTTTAAAAGAGGGCTCTTTAAGTTTTTCCTCACCTATAATCTGTGCGGCCTCCACTACTAACTTAGCGATATCCTCGTATTCACGGCCGGCTATATAAGCAATTTGAAATAATCTAGGGTCTTCAATCCCTTTAATCACTTGACTTTTTTCTTCAATAGATGTTAAAGCAAACTTTATTCCTTTTCTTAAACCTTCAATTACTCGCGCAACGGGAACTCCCCGATTAATCTGATTTAGCCCTTCGGTAACCATTTCTCCGGCCATTAAAGTGGCTGTTGTGGTACCATCGCCGATTTGTTCCTGTTGCGATTTGGCTATATTGATTAACATCTTGGCCGCAGGGTGGTTGGCTTCCATTAGATTCAATATAGTAACACCATCATTAGTGATAATCACATCACCAAACTGATCCACTAACATGGTGTCCAAACCCTTAGGCCCTATAGTCCCTTGAATGGCACCGGCAACAGCACGAATAGCATTAACATTTGTTTCCAGGGCAGTAAACCTGCCCTCACTATCTGCATTGGAATTTGTTTGCACCAAATTATCTAACCCCCTAATTATTATAAGGTTAAGGCTAAGGTTGAGGTTGAGGTTAAGATTTAGCTTAATAGATATCTAACCAACCGAAAATTTTACCAAAAAGGTATTCTGACAAAAAAGTTAACCCCAAAGATATTTCTAACCAAAAAAACTATCTTTTAGAGAAATATCTGACGTAATTTATTAACATTAAAGTTTCAGTCACTAAGTTATAGTTTCTTGATAGATAAAGAAAGGACCTGAGTTAAATATTCAACAATAGATACTGCTTTAGAATAATGCATCCGGGTAGGCCCTAAAACACCTATAGTTCCTATCACTTCACCATTTAACCGGTATGTGGCTGTAATAATGCTACAATCTTGCATTACCTCATATTTATTTTCAGTACCTATCCTAACGGTAACCTCATCTCCTGAATTATCTTTTAATAACTCACGTAAAACGTCTTCCTTTTCTAGTAGTTCAAAAAGGTTTCTAACTTTAGTCACGTCCTTAAATTCCGGCTGATTTAAAATATTTAAAGTTCCGCCCAGATATACTTTGTCTTCATTATCCACGGTTAGAATTGTGTCTATAAGCTCAAGAATCAGAGTTAAAACTTTTTTCTGAGTAATTAATTGGGAATACAAATCCCTTAACATAATTTGTTTCCATTCATTTAAAGAAATACCTTTGAATTTATCATTTAATATCTTAGAAACAAGCTCTAAATCTTCCTTAGTCAAATTTTCCGGAATCTCTAAAACTTTATTTTCAATGCGACCACTGTCGGTAACAATAACTACCAATGCTTTCCCAGGTTCGATTAACATTAACTGAATAAGTTGCAGGGTACTTTTCCCGATTTGCGGAGCCAGAACTAAGGCCGTGTAATTGGTTATTTGGGACAAAACTTTACCTACTATTTGGATAAGGTCTTCTAATTGTTTTATTTTTGTTTGAAAAGCCCGTTCTATTAAAGCCTGTACTTCCTCGGCGATAATTGCACGTTTCATGAGACAGTCAACATAATACCGGTAACCTGTATCCGAAGGTATGCGGCCCGCTGAAGTATGTGGTTGCTCTATTAAACCCATTTCTTCTAAATCAGCCATTTCATTTCGAATAGTAGCAGGACTAACCCCTAAGTTATATTTACGAGCAATGGTACGAGAACCTACAGGTTCAGCAGTCGCAATATAATCTATTACGATAGCCTCCAGAACCTTTTGTTTTCGCGCATCTAATTTCATAGTGGATCACTCCTGTTGTTAGCACTCTCCCCAATTGAGTGCTAAATTCTACTTAAAAAATATCACTTTTAACAGGTATTTGTCAATGATTATATAAATTCTTGAAAAACTAAATTCCCCAAATATAAACCTTCCCGGGTAAGACGCAAATTTTCTCCAGAAAATTCTATTAAACCCAGACGGATACATTTTTCAATTGCATCATTAAAAATAGAAGTAGCTTTCACCTTATAGCGGTTTTGAAACTCTGTTAAATTTACACCTTCTAACAATCGTAAGCCCATAAACATGGTTTCTGACATGAGTTCTTCTAAAGAAAGAATTTCCTTTTCTACAGGTGGAAGCTCTCCTTTTTCCAATGAATCCAAATATGCAGATAAATTTCCTTTATTAAAAAAGCGCAAAGGAGGATAAAAAGAGTGAGCCCCAGCACCCAAACCCAGGTATGGTTTAGTCAACCAATAAGTACAATTATGTCTGCACCTAAACCCAGGTTTAGTAAAGTTGGAAACTTCGTATTGAATATATCCTGCCTCCGTTAAATAATCTTGGGCAAGTTGATACATTTCTAAAGCTATTTCATCATCAAACTCCTGAATTTCTCCCCTGGTTAACTTATTACCTAAAGGAGTACCCTCCTCTATTTTAAGCTGATAAGTTGAAATATGTTCCGGTTCTAACTCAATGGTTTTAATTAAAGTATGTTCCCAGTGCTTTATTGTTTGGCCCGGTAAACCATACATTAGATCTAAGTTAATATTGGTAAAACCAACTTTTCTGGCAAATGAAAAGCTTTCCTGTATCTCATTTATCGAATGAATCCTACCTAAGTTTCTTAATAATTCTTCTGCAAAGGACTGTACTCCCAAGGAAAGTCTATTTACTCCCGCTTTTTTTAACACGGCCAATTTTCCTTCGTCAATAGTCCCCGGATTGGCTTCTATACTTATTTCTACCTTATCCTGTAGTTGAAAGGTATCTTTTATAAAAAGAAGTATATCATTAAGAAGCCCACCTGAAAGACAAGTGGGCGTCCCGCCTCCCAAAAAAACGGTATTTAATTTTACTTTTTCTAATTGAAATTGTTTTTTACGTAAAACAGCTTCTGTTTTAAGGCAACTTATATACCGCTCCTTAAGTTCTTCCGAACAACCCGGGAAACTTAAAAAATCACAATAGTTGCACTTTGCTACACAAAAAGGAATGTGAATGTATAAAGCTTCTATTTTATTATTCATATGGTTAAACCCCTATTATAGTGGCTAGTTATTAGTGGCTGGTGGCTGGGATTACGACCTTCGGTCGTAAGGTTAAGGTTAGTGTCCCGTAAGCTATTCATCTAAACTTAGTACAGCCATAAACGCCTCTTGAGGAATCTCTACACTGCCTACCTGTTTCATTCGTTTTTTACCCTCTTTTTGTTTTTCCAATAACTTCTTCTTTCTGGTAACATCTCCGCCATAACATTTATCCAGAACGCTTTTTCGTAGAGCCTTGACTGTTTCCCTGGCAATGACTTTATTGCCTATTGCTGCTTGAATGGGTACTTCGAACATTTGCCGAGGAATTAGACTCCTTAATTTAGTTACTAAAGCTCTTCCCCGAGTATAAGCTTTATCTCTATGCACAATACAGGAAAGGGCATCCACAACTTCATTATTAACTAAAATATCCAATTTCACTAAGTTAGATTCCTTGTACCCTTTTAACTCATAATCTAAAGAAGCATATCCTCTTGTCCGGGTCTTTAATTGGTCAAAGAAGTCATATACTATTTCACTTAAGGGAAGTTCATACTTTAACATAACTCTTGTTTGAGCTAAATACTCCATATTAATAAATGTACCACGTCTTTCTTGGGCCAATTCCATTACCGGACCCACAAAGTCCGTGGGGACCATCATGGTGGCTTCCACATAAGGTTCTTCTAATTTTTCGATATTTTGAGGTGCAGGTAAATTAGCCGGGTTATCTACCATTACTACTTCTCCGTTAGTCTTAACAACCCGATAAATTACACTTGGTGCAGTTGTAATCAGACCTAATCCATATTCTCTTTCTAATCTTTCCTGGATAATTTCCATATGCAATAACCCTAAAAAACCGCAACGAAAACCAAAACCTAAAGCGGTAGAAGTCTCCGGTTCGAAAAGCAAGGAAGCATCATTTAATTTTAGTTTTTCCAGAGCGTCCCTTAGGTCGGGATAATCATTAGTTTCTATTGGATAAAGGCCGCAAAAAACCATGGGAGTAACCTTTTTATATCCCGGTAAAGGTTTAGAGGCCGGATTTTCAGCACTGGTAATTGTGTCACCCACCCGGGTATCCTTTACATTTTTTATACTGGCGGCTAAAAATCCAACTTCTCCCGGTTTTAATTGCTCTACTTGGGTCATAGCAGGTGTGAAAACTCCCACTTCGGTCACTTCAAAAACTTTACCCGTAGACATCATTTGAATATTCATGCCTTTCCGCAAAGTACCCTCTACAACCCGCAGATGAGAGATTGCCCCCCGGTAAGGGTCATAATGAGAATCAAAAATTAAAGCCTGTAAAGGTTTGTTTTCATCACCCTGGGGAGACGGAATTTTAGTTACAACAGCCTCGAGGATCTCCGGAATACCTATCCCTTCTTTCGCCGAACAGAGAATGGCTTCACTTGCATCTAAGCCAATCAAATCTTCGATTTCTTTTTTTACCCTTTCCGGATCTGCATTAGGTAAATCTATTTTATTAATCACAGGGATAATCTCCAAGTCGTGTTCCAAAGCTAAATAAACATTGGCTAATGTCTGTGCTTCAATCCCTTGAGCCGCATCAACCACCAAAACAGCACCTTCGCAAGCGGCAAGACTACGGGAAACTTCATAACTAAAATCTACATGTCCGGGAGTATCTATTAAATTTAAGATATACTCTTGGCCATCCTGGGCTTTGTATGAAAGTCTTACAGATTGAAGCTTAATTGTAATTCCTCTTTCCCGCTCCAAATCCATAGTGTCCAGGACCTGATCTACCATTTCCCTTTTTGTTAAAGTCCCGGTATATTCAATTATCCGGTCAGCTAAAGTAGATTTACCGTGATCTATATGAGCAATAATGCAAAAATTTCTAATCCTTTCCTGCTTCAACCATACTCCTCCTTTGTTGTCTTTCGGGTAAAGATTTATGGTCAGATTGGTCTTCACGGATAAAATTGCCTGTCAGATTTCTATCGTGGGTGAATATCTTTGGTTAGATTGATCTTCAGAGACAAAATTGATTGTTAGACCAATCTTAAAAGTAATATTTTGTGTCAGAATTTAAATTCTTTAGTACAAAATCTTCGTTTAATTAATCATTATCTGACAAAAAATTTTAACTTAAAAGTCAAAATCTGTCCAGTAATATATCTCCACAACCATTTCTGACACAATACATTAACACCAAAGATTCTTCTGACCAAAAAGCTAACCAAAAAGAAATTACTTTCTCCTCAAACGCCGCATCAATATTCCCCAGGCCATGGAAGCCTCCTGCATTTTCAAAGCTGTTACCAGGATGGAATAAGTTAAACCACCCACTGCAATAGCCAGCAAGACTTCACCAATTTGAACTAGTTTATTCTGAATATCGAAATTAAATTCAATCAGCTGGGCAGTGTAAAAAACAACTACCCCCATCAATAAGGAAGCCAACAAGGTTTTAGTAAAAGAGTATAGCATATTTTTTCCATCAATATTCCCGATTTTGTTTCGCAAATAGTATAGTAATAAGACCATATTGGCCAATCCGGCCAGAGAATAGGCCAAAGCCAGTCCCCTATGTCCTAAAGGTTCTATTAACATAAAATTAAGAATAATGTTAAGAACAATAGTAATAATACCGATAGTTACAGGTGTTTTCGTATCCTGAAGGGCATAAAATGCTCTGTTTAAAACTTGTTGAGCGGAATAACCGATTAAACCCAAAGAATAAAATAGCAAAGCACTGGCCGTAGCCTCTGTGTTAGCCACCGTAAATTGACCCTGCTGGAACATGGCTCTTACTATAGGTTCCCTTAATGCTATAAGTCCTACTGCTGCCGGTAAAGTAATAAAAACAACAGTCCTTACTCCCATGGAAATTGTGCTTTTAAATTCTTTCATTTCCTTACGGGCAGCTTGTCCAGTTAAGGTAGGAAAAACAGCCAAAGCTACAGCAATAGCAAAAACACCTATTGGTAACTGCATAATTCTCTGAGCTGCTCGTAAAGCAGAAATCATTCCTTGGGGTAGCGAAGAGCCCAGGTATTGGTTAACAAACAAATTAAAATGAGTTACAGATAAACCAATAAGAACCGGTAAGATCAAGACCAATATTTTTTTTACTCCCGGGTGTCTTAAATTTATGATGGGCTTATACCTTAAACCGATTTTTAGAAGAGCAGGTATCTGGACGATAAAATTTAACATTGCCCCCATAACCACACCTAAGGAAAATCCAAGGATACCCAGTTTATCTACTAAAATAATACCGATTACTATTATTCCTAAGTTATATAAGACAGAACCTAAAGCTGGTGCAAAAAAATGTTTATAAGAATGCAAAATCCCCTGAGAAATACCGTTTAAAGCCATGAAAAAGCTCTGGGCGAACATTACCCTGGTTAATAAAACGGTAAGCCAAAAACCTTCTTCCGTAAAACCGGGAACTAATAATTTAATTAGGAAAGGAGTATAAATCAATCCCAGCCCAATGCCGATGAACATTAAAATAATCACTAAATTAATAATAGTGCTGGCTACCTGCCAACCTTCTTCCTCTTTGCCAGTAGCCACATAGCTGGAGAAAACAGGGATAAAGGCGGAACTTAAGGCACCACCTACTAATAAGTAATATAAAAAATCAGGGATAGAAAAAGCAGCATTATAGGCATCTGTTCGAAAATCCTGTCCAAAATGGGTGTAAATAACCACATCCCTAACATAACCGAAAATTCTTGATAAAATCATGGCAATCATTATTAAGCCTGCTGCATGCGCTATTCCACCCTGTTTTTGTTTAACCATATTATTCACCTTTTCAATACCTATTAAATTTATTGGTAAGACTCTCCAGGTCACTGTTTAATTGAGTTAACCCTTTCACCCAGAGGTTATCTAGGTATTCTAACCTGGGGGCTAAATTACATTTTACAGTAACCCAAGACTTTTGTATAGAAGCTTTCGCAGTTGTGTAACTATTTAGCAAAGTGCTATAAGAATAATTTAACTGATTTCCTAATAAATTTATCTGAATTACTTGACCGTTTCCCTTTTCCAAGACAAAAGGAGAAGGTATATCCTTATTGGTAATTATAGCCAGACGCTCAGCACAAATATTGGTCCCTAGGACAATTAAATTAATAAAAAGTAAAATAATTATCAGAATCTTTAAATTCCACTTCCAACCCAATCCATTCACCTGCTCCTTGTAGAATATTAATATATTTACCATATCTACAAAGAGTTATTCGCTATCTGGTATTTATTTACAGACACTCAAAAACAAATTAGTTACCTTTAATAACAGAGGCAATCACTTCCGCAAATAACGCAGCACTATATTGTGCCTCTTCTAAAGTATTTAAGTCACTGCCTATTTCCAAAATTAGCGAATTAGGATGTAAGTGTTGATTATAGCGGCGGTTATTAGCAATTCTTATGTCTCTAACCAGGTTAGGATATAATTCGTTTGCCTTTTTTTCAAGTTTTTTAGCAAAAGCAAGATTTTCTTGCCAACGTTCATGTTCTGTACCGATAACAATCATGATAGAGGCTGCACTTTTTCCCTTAATGTTAACTGTAGTGGGAGTTTTGGTAGTAAAACCTGCATCCCGGTGAACATCAAAAACCGCCTGAATGGTTTTATTAGCTTTAAGGATTTTTTGAGCCGTTTCCAGTGACTTAATATAGGAACGGCTAAAATCAGGATAATCATGAATCGTTTCAGATCTAATTGTTTTTAATCCGTACTTATTTTCTAAAGTTTTGGCCAGAGTTTCCGCAACTTTGGCTATACCTGCATTCTTCCCTTCCAACTTGCTGACACCGTCTGTTGGCTTATAAGTTTCCGCATTATG
Source organism: Peptococcaceae bacterium UBA3933 (assembly GCA_002385805.1). Taxonomy (GTDB): domain Bacteria; phylum Bacillota; class Peptococcia; order Peptococcales; family BICA1-8; genus UBA3933. The sequence continues at coordinate 17,900 of DGEF01000066.1, read as the reverse complement.
TGTATTATATATTAAAACTACCGGGTCTTTACTTAATTCTATTGGCTGGTTTTCATCAAATTCAAATTGCCATTCTTCTAGCTCCGGTGGAGTATCTAAATAAAAATCTTCCTCTATTTCACCCGCATAAGCAATACCAGTGTTTTGCCCAAAAGTCAATTTATTCTCCAAATCGCTAACAGCCAGTATAGTCATCTCAGCCTGCAAAAAACTCAAAGGATTATTAACTTCCAAACCAGTAATATAACTTAAACCTTGGGAAAGGACTTTCCGAACATTACTTTTTGTTCCTCCCCGTTCATGAGAAGGTAAGAGTGGAAAACCCTCTTGTAACATTGCTTTCAGGTTATCCTCAGTAATTCCTAATAAATTGCCCATTTCTGGATAATAGGAATTAACCTTCGGCTGATTAGTACTAACAGCAACATTTTTTTCTTGCCGGGAAGCAGAGTAATTCAAGATTAGAGCTAATCCTAAAACAAATAAAATTCCACACCCTAAAAGGGAGTATAGCTTGGCCCTATTAAACCTGTATTTCGTCCCTAATATTTTTCTTTTTTGAAAAAACAAAAAAACCCCTCCCCTAGCTTATACATAATTGATATATATGTAAAAGGGGGAGAGGTTATGACTAAGCTTTATTAACGTAATTCTGTAGGAACCACCGCATCAACTAAACCTATAACCAGAGCCGCTAAAAGTGCCCCTACAATTGACACTGAAATTTGATTGGGAATAATAAATTGAGCTAAATAGATTACAACTGCCGCTGATATAAACCCTACCAGTCCACGACTTTGGGGAGACCTATTTTTCCCTAAAAGGCCCTCTGCTGCCCAGCCTAATAAAGCAATAACCACAGCGGCTATTAAAGCACCAAAAAATCCATTCACACTAAAACCAGGTAATATCCAACTTACTACCAGTAATACTAATGCAGAAACCACAAACCTGATTATTGTTCCTAACAGAGTTATCACCTCACTCTAATAAGGTAGTTTTTATAAAAATATCTTGTGCAAAAAAAATTATATTTATACAAAACTTGGTTTTAGTTGCATTTTAAATCCCTAGATGATAAAATATAATCTGTTAAAAATACGGAATGATTTTCTTTGTTCAGTGTTTAGTGCTTTAAAGGAGGTGACATCCTTGGCCAATATAAAATCTGCTGAAAAACGTGCAAGAAAAGCAAAAATACGGACTTTAAGAAACCGGGCAATGAAATCCCGTGTAAAAACTTCTATTAAACGCTTTGAAGAAGCTTTCCAAGCCGCTAATATTGAAGAAGCTAAAGTTACCCTTAGAAATGCCATCAAAATTATTGACAAAGCTGCTTCCAAGGGTATTTTGCATAAAAACAATGCTGCCAATAAAAAATCTCGCCTGATGAAGATGTTTAATAAATTAGCAGGCTAATAAAAAGTCGCCCCTTGGCGACTTTTTTTGCTTTTCTACATCCTTAAATTTTCTCTCTCTAATGCACACCACGGAAAATTATGATTCTAATAACAATGGGCATTAAAAAGCCTGCCATTTTAACCGGCAGGTCATTTTTAGCTTACACAGACTCCCACAATAAAATTTTCCAATAGTTTTTCCGGGTCGCCTCCACCGGATTTTAAAAGTATCTCCGTTTCTAAAAGTTTTTCTAAAGCATTAACTAATTCCCTTTCCGAAAACTTTCGTCCTTGGGCCAACGCCTTTTTTACCACATAGGGATGGACATCCATTTTTTCTTTGATTTGCTTTTCAGTACAACCCTGGTTTAGCAAATCTTTAGCTATTAAAATTAAACGGAATTGACGAACCAGAAGATAAATAAGTTTCATAGGTGCTTCCCCTGAAGCTAAGGTGGTATGTAGTAAATCCCAAGCCCTCTCAACTTCCTTATTAGCAACACTATCAATTAAATCAAAAACATTAACCTCGATAGTCTTGGTAACCACATTCTGCACAGTTTCTAAAGAAATTATCGGTTCATCTCCACTGTAGATAAGCAATTTTTCCAGTTCCTTTTCCAGGAAATTTAAGCCGTTACTGCCAATAATAGTAAGATAAGTTAGGGCCTCAGGTTGAATTTTTTTCCCTTTTTCCTGTAAGAAACTTATAATCCACTCTTCCAAGTGCCTTCCTTTTAAAGGAGCAAACTCATAAACCTGTCCCTTCTCCGCAATTGCTTTAAATAACTTTTTTCTTTTATCCGGGCTCCCTATTAGTTTAAAAACCACACAACTGCTGGGATTAGGATTTTGTAAATATTCTAATAAAGGTTTATCTTCATATTTATCTTCTTTGGTCTTATTAGCCAGCAAATAAACAGGATTATCAATTATAATTAATCGTTTTTCAGCCATAACCGGCATCATTGAGGCTAATTCCACTACCCGCTCAGGAGTTACCTTCTCTCCGTCAACTCTATCAAAATTGAAATCCTCTAGCCCTTGAGGTAATATTATTGCTTTTAATTTGTCCAAATACCGTTCCATTAAAAAATCTTCTGTTCCATGGAAAAGATAGACTGTTGCCAAAACACCCCTGTTAATACTATTATTTAATGCCTGGTACTCCATATAATCACTCCTAGAAGCGGTACGTGTTTATCCGCCTACCTGTTGAACGATAAAGATATTTCCTACGACGTTTACGCCAGCGTCTGTAAAGACGTACTGCAATCTGTAATAAAAATGTTGCAGCTAGTAAATTAATTACTATTCGGTGCCAAACAATAGGTTTTTTTATTTCCTCTAATGATTGTAAAGGAATACTCTCCGCTTCTTCCCCATTAATCATTACTTTTAATTCACCTAAAATGTCTCCTTTATGTATTGGGAAACTAAAATCTTTTAATACAACTTTAGTTTCTAATTTAATTTGTTCATTATTAGCAACAACAAAATTAGCGGCACGCGTAGTAGCTAAATTCACTTCTTTTTCTTCATCTATTTGGAGTGTAGCTACTATATTATTATTTTCCGTTATATTTATATTACGAAAATCAGTAAAGCCATACTCTAAAAGGGCTTTGGCATCATCCCAGATTCTATTTTCACTGCTGCCTAAAATTACACAAATCAACTCTTGACCGTTCTTCTCGGCAGAGGCCGCCAAAGTATACTTGGCCTGGGATGTATATCCCGGTTTTATTCCGGTGGCTTCCTGCATTCGCCAGAGGAATTTATTTTTATTAATCAACCTGGTCTGCCATTCCAGTCCCTCCCAGTCATAAACTTTTTTTGCGGCCAGTTCTCTAAACTGAGGATTTTGCATGGCATACCTGGAAATCATAGCTAAATCATAAGCAGTTGTTAAATGTTCCTCATTGGTTAACCCGTGAGTATTTACAAATTTAGTGTTCTTGGCTCCTATTTCCTTGGCTTTTTCATTCATCAGTTCAACAAAAGCTTCCACCGAACCACCAATGTGCTCAGCAATAGCTACGGCCGCATCATTAGCCGAATGAACCATGGCCGCATTTAATAATTGTTCTAAAGTAACTGTTTCCCCTTCCCGAAGATACACTTTAGTTCCTTCTGCTGCCGGTGCATTTTTGCTAACTGTCACCTTATCCGTCAATTTTCCTTTTTCTAAAGCCAATATAGTTGTTAAAATTTTAGTTGTACTGGCCGGATGCAATTGAACATCATAATTTTTCCCATCTAAAATCTGACCTGACTGAGCATCAATTAAGATAAAAGCTTCACCTGCAATATCAGGTGCCGCTATCGCCCCGGAGGAAACCACAAAAATAAAAAAAATTGCCAAAAATATTACTTTGATCTTCTGCAAATTATCTCACCCCAAAAATCTTTTAGCAACACCTCTTATTATAGCATAATGGGACTGTTTATCACCCAGCTATATTTTGTTAAAATATACAGAAATTATAGTTTTGTATCAACTACAATATCATTTTCTTGAAATATTAGGGTTATAGCTCCTTTTTGATCAGTACGGAGAATTACTCCTCCTGACCCTTGGATACCCTCAATTACCTCTTGATGGGGATGGTTAAATCTATTATTTCGTCCTGCAGAAATTACGGCTATATCAGGAGAAAGAAAGGAATAAAGACCTGAAAAATAAGAATTTCTACTGCCATGGTGAGGTACCTTGACAACCTCAATCCCTTCCAAACCACCAAGAATGTTTTTGATAGTTGTTATCCCTATATCCCCGGTAAAGAGAATATCTTTTTCCTGCCAAGATACCCGAACTACCAAAGACCCTTCATTAGTATCCAGGTTTTTTTGTAAATCAGGATTAGGTGAAAGTACTTTTAAATATACACCTGAAGCCAGCCTTAAATTCACCCCTTCTCTTCCTTCAACAATACGAGTATTTTTTGAACGGGCCAAATTTTTAAACTCAGTAAAAGCAGGGTTTTCTGCAAACTCAGGTGGTACCAGTAAAAAATCTGTAGGGAATTTTTTTATTACCTGAAAAAGACCATTAATATGGTCACTATCAGGATGAGAGAGAATGATTAATAATACCCGATTCACTCCGGCAGATTGAAGATATCTAGTTAAAGTACTGCTGCCAGGTCCGCCGTCAACCACAATATACTGATTATAAGGAGTTTTTAAAACAGCCCCGTCACCCTGGCCTACATCCAAAAACACGGCTTTCAAAGGCTCAGAACGGGGAAGGCATATTAACAGCAAACTAAGGGTAAGTACAATACTAAGTATCATCCGCTTGTTTAAACTAATCTTTTCTCTTAAAAGCTCTGCTTCTCTACAACCGATTAATAAAATGTAATAAAAGATAATCAGTACCAGAGGCGGTTTCTCTATATACATAAACCCACGGGATAGTAAATCACTTATAAATTCAATGAGGAAAAACAAACCGTAAACAATACCGCTACCCAAAAGCAAAAAAGGTTCTGCCAGTTTAACCGCTACTAGGGAAATACTTAAAGCTAAAAATAAAAGAGGAACTAAAATACCTACTAAAGGAACTATTATGATATTAACCAAAGGTGCCCAAAAGGAAAGCAAATTAAAGTGATAAATTACTATCGGCAATGAAGCCAGCTGAGCAGCAACAGGCACGGCCAGTGTTTTTCTTATTTTTTCAGGGAAAAAAGGAAATAAATCTTCCCCTAAGGAGAAAAAGTACACTAAACCCCAGGTAGAGATAAAAGATAACTGAAAGCCTATGGATAATAAGTTTAACGGATTTGCCAGCAAAATAACTAAAGCCGCTCCAGCTAAAAGAGTATAGAAATCTCTGTATTTTAACCATTTTAATCCTATTAACCCTAATACGGTCATAATTGAAGCTCTAGTTACCGAAGTAGTTAGACCTGTAACCAGGCTGTAAACCAGTAATATCAGGACGGCTCCACTTAAAGTCAAAGTATCACTTAAACGTAAACTTTTCGCAATAAATAAATATAAAGCCACTACAAAACCCACGTGCAAACCGGATACAGCAAAAATATGGACAATACCCAGTTCTTGGGCCCGTTCGTATAATTCTGAATCAAGTTTGCTCTTATCCCCTAATACTAACCCCCTAACCACTCCCCCTTCTTTTTCCGGAAGATTCACCTCAATAATATGATTAATTTTTTCCCGCAGTTGATAACCCGCTGCTTTTATTCCTTTTCCTTTTTCCAAGAATACTCCTTTTCCCAAAACATTAAGTTCATAATAAACACCCTTTTGCCGCCAGAACTTTTTTTCCGAAAAACCCCCCGGATTAGTCTGGGGTAAAGGTTCCTCCAAAATGCCGGTGAATTTTACAAGATCATTCCAACCATATATCTGGTTATCCTCCCAAGAAGTATTAACAACAACTCTAGGCTTAAGAGATAAATTGTGACCGTTAACTGTAGTTAATTGCAAGATATACTGGTTATCTCGGGTTCCTAAAGAAAGTACTTTTCCGGTAACTTCAACCTTCCCGTTTTCCCATTGCTGTAAAATACCCGGTTGGGGGTCATGAACATCAAACCAAAACAAACCAAAGACAATTAAAAAACAATAAATTACTGTCTTCAAAAGGGATAATTCATAAAATAAACAATATGCCCCCAAGAAAAAAAATCCGGCAAGGAGAACTAACGAGAATAATAAGGAGAAATTAGTATAATAACCTAACACTATTCCTAAAGTAAAAAGGATAGTACCTTGTACTAATTTTCTATTTACATATATTTTTTCTTGAACCATGGATAACTTCCGTCCCAATCGTTAAGTTTTAGTTAATTGTCCATATTTCGGTTTTAAATTGTTATTTTATCTTTGATTTTTTCCAAAGTTGCTTCACCAATCCCACTAACATTGGTTAATTCTTCAATAGTTTTAAAACCGCCATATTTCTCCCGGTACTCTATTATTGCCTGGGCTTTACTTGGTCCGATACCGGTTAATGACTCTAACTCTTTCTGGGAAGCCAGATTAATATTTATTTTTCCCGTATCGGTACCAAGCTGACCTAGAGAAATACTACCTAATACACTGGAGTCTATTGTCATCCCACCCAGTTCTTTTTCATCTTCTAAAGAGGGCACTACAATCTTTTCACCGTCTCTCAGGATACTGGCCCTGTTTAAGTATTTATCGATTAAAGCATCCAAGGTAGGCTCCGCCAATTGCAGTGCATCTTCTAATCGTGCCCCTTCTTCCAATTCATAAACACCGGGATTTTTAACGGCCCCCGCAATATGGACTTTAATTTTATTGGGTTCTGGAAACTGAAAATCTTTTTCCTGAACTACAGTATTTTCCCCTTGGACAATTTCTAAAGGAGTTGATATTAGTCGCCATTGAGCATATTTTGTTCCGGCCCAAAAAGAAAAAGCCACAATAACCACTAGTAAAACCAGAATATTCTGTTTATTCAACTTACTTTCCATTAAGAAACCACTCCAAAATACAATATATAGCAAATAATACGCTGTTTCGATGAAATTTCCTGCTTAAAAAGAAAAAAGAACATAATTTTTAGTGGCTAGTTTACGACTTTCGATCGTATGACTAAGGTTAAGGTTGAGGTTAAGAGGATAGCTTCACCCTAAATAGGGAATGACATAACTCGTGTCATCGCGAACACAGTGCAGCGATCCCCGCCTTAAACGTGCCTTATAAAATGAAAATATTTACTTTCGCTAAGCTTATTTAGCCGATTCCCCGTATAACCGCTCAAGTATATTTAAGTCTATTAGTAAGCATGCGGCGAGATAACAATATTCTAGCATTACGGCTTTTGAGTTAATTATTCGGGACGACATTAATATTCGCCTAGATGCCGTAATACCGACATGCAGTATAACCCATTAGCCGTAATGCCATTCCCCAAATCTGTGTTTATCCGTAGTTCAAAAAAGCCTGCACTACGTACTAGTATCTCTAGTACATAATGCAGACATATTTTATAAATCGTCACGCATTACCGCGCCTGTGCTAGCAGAAGTTACTAAAGCCGCATACCTTTTTAAATAAGAATTGGGGAAAGCCTTTGTTTCAGGTTTTAGCCATTTTGCTTTTCTTTTCGTCAATTCTTCTTCAGAAAGTTTTACATTTAAAATGCGGTTAGGGATATCAATTTCTATGATATCACCTTCTTCTAATAAGCCAATTGGCCCTCCCTCTGCAGCTTCCGGTGAAACATGGCCAATAGCGGCACCTGCCGTCCCTCCGGAAAAGCGTCCGTCAGTAATTAAGGCCACATCTTTATCTAAACCCATGCCAATTATGGCAGAAGTAGGACTGAGCATTTCCCGCATACCCGGTCCCCCTTTAGGTCCTTCGTATCGAACTACAACTACATCACCTTTATTTATTTTTCCGGCCATAATTGCTTCAAAGGCTTCTTCTTCTGAGTTGTAAACACGGGCTATACCTTGGTGAGAAAGCATTTCCGGGGCAACCCCCGCCTGTTTTACTACTGCCCCGTCAGGAGCCAAGTTTCCTCTTAAAACTGCAATGCCTCCTGTAGGTGAATAAGGATTATCTAAAGGTCGGATAACTTCTGCATTATAAATTTCCGCCTGTTTTACCGTTTCACCAAGAGTTACTCCGGAAACTGTCAATTGCTCTCCGTTAATTAAAGAAGCATCTAAGAGCCGTTTTAAAACTGCAGAAATGCCACCGGCTTCGTATAAATCGGAAATCCTGTGCTTACCTGAAGGATTAAGCTTACAAATATTCGGAACACGGGAACTGATCCGGTCAAATTCCTCCAGGGAAAGTTCAACCCCTGCTTGATTAGCAATTGCTAAAAGATGGAGAACCGTGTTCGTTGATCCACCAATAGCCATGTCCAAAGCAATGGCATTACGGAAGGCATCCAAAGTCAAAATATCTCTAGGTTTGATGTCCTTTTTAACTAGCTCCATAATCTGCATTCCTGCCCGCTTGGCTAATCCTTTCCGAGCGCCATAAGGAGCGGGAATAGTACCATTACCCGGTAAAGCCATACCTAAAGCCTCGGCTAAACAGTTCATGGTATTGGCAGTATACATCCCGGCACAACTACCACAGGTGGGACAGGCCTTTAAGGTCAATTCCTCCAACTCTTCTTCGCTGATTTTACCACTAGCACATGCGCCTACTGCTTCAAAAGCACCTTTAATTAGATCCGTATCCTGCCCCCGGTAACGACCTGGCAACATAGGACCGCCACTAACATAAATGGCAGGAATATTTAATCTGGCTGCAGCCATTAACATACCAGGAACAATCTTATCACAGTTTCCAATAAGAACCATTCCGTCGAATTTATGCCCCATAACCATCGCTTCAATCGAATCAGCAATTAACTCTCTACTGGCCAGGGGATACTTCATTCCGGAATGATTCATGGCAATACCGTCGCAAATACCGATAGCCGGAAATTCGATAGGAGTGCCGCCTTTACTGGCCACACCTAACTTAACAGCTTGTGCAATTTCATTTAAATGAAAATGGCCCGGGATTATTTCATTATGAGCATTAACTACGGCTATTAAAGGCTTTTCTAAATCCTCCGGCAAATACCCGTTAGCATAAAATAGGGAACGATGGGGTGCCCTGGCTACTCCCTTAGTAACCTCATGACTTCGCAAAATTACTCCCTCCTAACCCTCTCTTTGTTTAGCCTTATTGATTTCTTCAATAATTTGGCCATATCTTTCTTGGTATTTCTTATAAATTGGCTTTACAGACTCCGAAAAAGCATCAGTATTTATCTCAGTAAGGACTTCTATGCCCAGTTCCTGAAAAGACTCAAGTTTTGCAGCTAACTCCTGTTCATTCCATTTCCTTTCATATTCGGATGCCTCAGAAGCCGCTTCCAGTAGGATACTTTGGGTTTTTTCATCAAAAGAATCAAAAACAATTTTACTCATCATAATCACGGCCGGTGAATACACATGATTGGTCAGCGAAAAGTATTTTTGATTTGCAAATAAATTAAAATTAATAACATCTATATAATTTTCCTGACCGTCCACCTTTCCTTCTTGTAAATCTGAAGGAATAGTATTGGGATCAAAAGATATTTGGTTAACACCTAAGGTAGTAAAAAAATCCTGGTTCACCTGGTTTGCTATGGTAGCTAGTTTTAATCCGGAAAGGTTAGCAGGTCCGCTAACAGGCCTTTTTCCATTAATAATATTTCTATAGCCACGTTCAGCAAAAGCAAGACCTTTTATATTTACGGCCTCCAACTTTTTTAATAAATTTTGGCCTACTTCACCGTCTAAAATTTGATAAGCTTCTTCTGCCGAAGCAAATAAAAAAGGCATTTCTAAAGCTGCTATTTCCGGTATAAACCTGGCTATGGGCTGGTTGGAGATAATACCCATATCAACTGTGCCTATTTGCATTCCTTCCAGAAGGGAATACTCATCCCCTAAGGCACCACTAGGCAATATTTCAACTTTGATTTGTCCTTCTGTTTTTTGTTCAACTAATTCCTTAAATTTTGTAGCCGCTATTTGAAAACAGCTTTGTTCATTTAAAACATGACCCAATTTAATAGTTCTGGGTTGTATCGGTTCCCCTGATTCATTTTCGGACATGTCTTCTTCTACCAGAGGACCACAGCCTGTTAAGAGAAAAAATATTAAAAGCAAAACAGTTATTAAGCTAATAAACCTTGTATTTCTCATCATTACTTTCTCCTTAACTCAACCTATCTGTTATATAAAAGCCCGAATTTATTATTTATATACTACAACATATGTCTGGTTTTGTTAATTATACTATAACATATATTTTATTTTGTCCATGGTTTTTTAAAAAAGAAATAGCCCCCAAAGGAGCTATTTCTAATCTGTATTTAATATTTTCCGTCCAGTAATTGGGCGGTATGGAGAGCTTTGACATTAGAACCTTGCTTATCTAAACCACCCCTAATGTTCATTAAGCAGCCGGGGCAGTCTACAGCAACAATCTGTGCTTTACTTTCTTCAATGTTTTTCAGTTTGCGTTTTAATAATTCCTGAGAAATTTCCGGGAGTTTGATACAGTAAGAACCACCAAAACCACAGCAGCGATCGGATTCATTCATTTCAATAAAGTTTATATGCGATTGAGCTTTTAAGACTTCTCTAGGTTCTTCCTTCACCCCTAAATCCCAGTTTAAGTGACAGGAATCATGATAGGTAACGTTAATTTGCTGGGAAGTGGCTACATGGGTAGTTGCCGCAGTTTCCTTTAAAGCTCCCCCTTTTTCTTTTCTTAAATTCGATACTAATTTAATAAAATCAAGGGTTTTAGCGGATACTTGTTTTGCTTTGGCCTCACTATCTGTACCTTTCAGCACTTGAACCCACTGGTCTTTTAAAGCTACGGTACAGGTAGGACAAGCACTGACGATATAATCAAATTCATCTTTGGCAAACTCATTTATATTTTGTTTTGCTACTTCACGGGCTACATCCATACTGCCCATATAAATTGCCGGAGCACCACAGCAGGTTTGATCAGGATATACCACTTCATACCCTTCCCTGTTTAAAACTCTTACCAGGGATTCGCCAATTTCCGGATAAGCATAGTCAATAACACACCCACCAAAGAAAGCTACTTTTCCACGTTTATTTACAACTTCCTGCTTCATAGTTTTAATTCTTTCTCTAAAGGGTTGCGAACTAAAGGCGGGTAAACTGCGCCAGTTAGCAAGTCTATTGAATCCGAAAGGCAAACTTCTAATGTATTTATTGCCGTCCTTACCTTCTTTGGCGAAAAGGGCAGTAGCCCAAGAAGCTTGCCGTAAACCAAATTGGAAGAGACCTCTTCTCTTCAGCGTGTTCACAATAAAGTTTTGCATACCCGGGAGAGGAATTTCTTTACGCACCCGATTTCGCATTTCTAAAATCAACCGCGGAATATCTATTTTTCCAGGACAAAAAGCAGCACACCGGCCACAGCTAATACACATTTCCTGGACATGGTCTGTTTCTTTTAAAGAATTGAAAAATCCCGTCAATAAAGAACCAATACCACCGGCATAAATATGACCGAAAACATGTCCTCCTACTAATTGGTAAACAGGACAAACGTTTAAACAAGAAGCACAACGAGTACATTGACCTGCTTCTTTAAAGACAGGGTCTGTTAATAACTCCCGTCGACCATTATCAACGAGGATAACATGAAGCTCTTTATGAACGACTTCCGGTCCCACTTTATCTTTCAAGGTTTCTACAGGTCCGGAAATCAGGGTAACATAACTTGTCAGAGCCTGGGCAGTCGCACTACGAGGCAGAGCTTTAGCAAGAAGGGCTAGGTCTTTAAAATTTTTCAATAGTTTTTCGTAACCTACCAGAAATACATGGACTGGAGGCATAGTTGCTGTTAAACGACCATTACCCTCATTGGTGAACATTACCATTGTACCTGTTTCGGCAATAGCAGCGTTACAGCCCGATAGCCCAATATCCGCATTTAGGAAATGATTTCTAAGGGTTTGTCGAGCCAGTTGAACCATTTGGGAAATATCCGGCTCAACTTTCCGGCCTAAAGCCTGAGAAAAGATTTCGGCACATCTTTCTTTGCTTAAGTGAATAGCCGGCATAACCATATGGGAAGGTTTTTCATTAACTTGCTGAATAATCCATTCCCCCAGGTCAGTTTCAACCATTTCCATGGTATCTTTTAAGTGTTCATTTAAATGGATTTCCTCAGAAACCATAGATTTGGATTTTACACAAACTTTAGCATTATGGGCCTTTGCTATGTCTTTTAAAATCCTATATACATCATTACCGTCTTTTGCCCGGTGAACAATCGCTCCTCTTTTTTTAAGGTTAGCTTCAAATTGGTCGGCCAGTGCTTCAAAGTCTTCGATAACTTCTTTTTTAGCATTGGCAATAGCAGTTCTTAATTCCTCAAAATCAATACCTTCATAAACTCTTGCCCGGGAAATAGGGAATTCATCACCGAATTTTCCTAAAGCTCCCCTTAAAACAGGGTCACTAAGCGCTTTATTTACTTTAGCTTTTAAGACACTGTCTACCGGCATAGATTATCAACTCCTTTCAATAACTTTAATCTACGCAAACTACGATTAAAGTGGCCGGTCCATGAACACCAATGGTTAATACCCGTTCAATATCTGCAGTCCGACTGGGCCCTGTTATATAAGCAATATAATTAGAGGGGTTACCCTTATATGCTTTTTGAATTACTTCTAAAGAATCGAGAAAAGTCTCCACAATAGCTTTAGTAGGAATAACTGCTAAATGAATGGGAGGCAACATGGAAACAAGTCGCTTATGAATACTATCCGCATCCTGAACAATGGTTCCAGTGTCAGCAATACCCAAATCAAATTCAGAAATACCGAATTCAGCTTTTTCAATTATGTCCCGGTTTAATTCACTGGAAACAGTAATGCCTGCGGCCTTCGCTTTTTCTTTTATTGCTTCAATATCCACCAGATCCATAGGAACTCCTACCGCATTTTTTATTCCGGCAACCTTCATTTCCTGGACAATGCTGTCTTCTGCTTCTGCTTTATCCTTGGCTCTAATCACTTTTACCGGTACAGCCTCAGCTTTTTCTTTAAATATTTGGTATAATTTTTCCTTATCTAACCCTTGAGGCAGATAAGGCAGCCAATCTACGGTTTTGGTAAGCATACTTCTCACTCCTTACAAATAAACTAAAAAGTTATTTACCCAATTTTGGGAATTAGGAGCTGTGAACACATTCACAGCTCTTTTAACTAACTGCCTTTGCTTCTTTTTCCCCTTCTTTGGCTGCATAAGATTTGGCTAGAATTTCTACCGTATGATAAATTGGCAAATTCAAATCGAACCTGTTCATACCGTCAGTAATTTGCATAATACAAGCTCCACAACCGGTTACTACCGCATCTGCTTTAGTAGCTCGAATAGCTTCAATTTTGTGTTTATGAATTGCCATAGATAAATCATAATGGGTGAGGCTAAAGGAACCGGCACTGCCACAACAACGGTCCGCATTTTTCATTTCGATTAATTCTAACCCAGGAATACTTTTCAGGACTTCTCTAGGTGTAGATTTAACTCCCATTCCCCGGTTAAGGTGGCAAGGGTCATGGTAAGTAACCTTCATGTTTAAGGGACCTAGTTTGCTCTTATCCAATCCAATAACCTTCACTATAAAATCGGAGATATCAATAATTTTTTCAGCCACTTTTTGGGCTTTGGCGTAATACTCAGGATCATCTTCCAAAAGCTCTAAATAGTGCCGTTGAAAGGTTAAACCACAAGAACCGCAGGCTGTAATTATCGCATCTACATCTAATTTACTGAATATATCCACATGGGATTTGGCCATTTCCTTAGCAGTAGCGGCATCCCCATGGGCAATAATAGGCATACTACAACAGTGCTGGTCTTTTGGAATAACTACTTCCACATTATTCTTTTTCAAGACATCAATTACGGCTTTGCCTGCATCCACATAGATAAAGTTCATAGTACAACCAGTGAAAAAGGCGACTCTTTTTACCGGGTTATCAACTTTAACCACTTCCGGCACTTGATCCCTTAATGGAGTAGTGGCTAAAGGCGGAATTATCCGTCGCAAATCAAGTCCGAAAGGAAAGCGGGGATAGGCACCGTGTAAAGATTTATGCTTTTTGAAAACTAAACCTTGGAATTTTCCCCCTGTTTTAATTCCAAAATTAAATAATCCAGGTTTTTTCAGTGTGCCAAAAATCATTTTTTTCATGGGGTGAAGGCCCCTGTTTTTGACAATAGCCGCTCTTGTACCCAAAATTATCTTGTCTACCTTTACCCCACAAGGGCATTTTTCATTACAGGCTTTACATGTTAGGCAAAGAGCCAATTTATCCTCAAAACCTTTGGTATATTCTAAATCACCTTTCAAGACCGCTTCTACCAGTTTAATTTTTCCCCGGGCTACTGCTGCTTCTTTTTTTTCTTCAATATAAATAGGACAAACTTCCTGGCAATTACCACACTTCATACAATTAGCTAATTCCGCTTTAACGGCTTCCAGAGAATCATAGATAGTCATCTTAATTCCCTCCAAACATTTTGCCGGGATTTAATATATGATCCGGATCAAGAGCGTCTTTTATTTTTTTCATAACTTCAACGCCCTCTTTACCAAACTCCCATTCCATGTATTTGGCTTTGGCCATCCCAATGCCGTGTTCTCCGGATAAAGTTCCTCCTAACTCAATTGCAATCTTGAAGATCTCGTCAACTGCTTTCTCAACCCTTTCCATTTCTTCCTTATCGGATTCATCAGTTAGGATGGTTGGATGTAAATTACCGTCCCCAGCGTGGCCAAAAGTACCTATTTGTAAATTATATTTTTTAGCTATTTCTTTAAGGGCTTTTAACATTTGAGGAATCTTGCTTCTAGGCACAGTAGCATCTTCTAAAACTGTAGTAGGTCTCACTTGAGCTAAAGCCGGTAAAGCGGCACGTCTAGCAGCAAATACGGCATCCCTTTCTTTATCACTTTGGGCTAATTTAATTTCTACCGCTCCATTATCTTTGCAGATCTTTTGTACAGTTTCGTACTCATTTATAACAATTTGTTCAATATTACCGTCCACTTCTAAAATTAAGATGGCCTCTGCCTCCACAGGAAGGCCGATTTTCGCATAATTTTCAACGGTTCTAATAGTCACATTATCCATAATTTCTAAAGTGGCAGGAATAACCTTATTACTAATTATATCGGCAATTGTATTACCGGCTTTATCTATATCATCAAAGATAGCCAACATACTCCTCCTGTATTTAGGTGCCGGTATTAACTTAACTGTGATTTCCGTAATAATTCCTAGAGTACCTTCAGCACCGGTAAATAGTTTTGTTAGATCATAACCACTGACATTTTTAACAGTCTTACCACCGGTACGGATTACTGATCCGTCGGCCATCACTACCTCTAAACCCATAATATAATCTTTTGTTACACCGTATTTTAATCCTCTTAAGCCCCCTGAACATTCACTTACGGAGCCGCCCATGGTAGCCGTAGTCACTGTACCGGGATCAGGGGGATACATTAACCCATAAGGTGCTACAGCATCATTGAGTTTTTGAATGATCAAACCAGGTTGAACCCTTGCTGTTAAATTTTCCGCATCAATTTCTATAATTTTATCTAACTTTAACATGGAAAGCACGATACCGTTTTTAATAGGGATAGTACCTCCACTTAAATTAGTGCCCGCTCCACGGGTAATAATGGGAATTTTATGTTGCCCGGCTAATTTGACAATTTCTACAATTTGTTCCTTATTTTCAGGCATTACTACTACATCCGGCTTCACTTCAGGCATAGCAGCAGTAGCATCAAAAGAATATGCAATCATATCCTCCTTGGAGGTTAGAACGTTTTCTTTACCAACTATTTTTTTCAATTCTTCTAGGATATTCTGCGCCAACATGCTATTACCTCCTTGTTTAAATAATTCTAAATAATATATACAACTTCCCTAGACGGGAGAAGGGGAGAATACATATCTCCCCTTAATTAATCATGATTATTTTAAATTAAACACTGGTAAACGGGAACGGGTTAAACCCACTGTAAATTAAGGCAGCTATAATTATAGCCACGATTATTGTATAAATACAACAGGGAATAAAGTTCCGCCTTATCAATTTACCTTCTACACCAATAGCACCTACAGTAGCACAGGCAGCAACAACGTTATTAACACAAATCATATTTCCGGTTGCCCCACCAATGACCTGCAACGCAACAATTAATACTTCTGGCATGTTCAGGATAGCTGCAGTTTCAAATTGGAAGGAAGCAAACAGAATATTGGAAACTGTGTTGGAACCGGACATAAAAGCACCTAAAACACCAATAAAAGGAGCAAAGAAGGGGAAAGAATTACCGGCTATAGCTGCAGCGGCTTTAGCCATAGCTGTCATCATACTGTCTAAACCACCGGCATTTACATGTGAATTAAGCATTAACTGAACCATTGCTACACCGGCAAACAAAGCAATAGCTGCACCCGTAATTTGTTTAAAGGTATTAGTCCAAGCGGTTCTAATTTGTTCACCGTTCATACCGTGAATAACGTGAGTGATTAAAGCAACCAAAATAAAGGGTACAGTACCCGGTAAATATAAATACTGCAAAGAATAATTTAATCCTTCAATACCTAAAATATTTGGCACGGTAATGGTCTGAGCAGACAACAAGCCTTTAAGACCGATAGCGTCGATACGAGTAACAACTAAAATTAAGGCAATTAATATATAAGGTGTCCAGGCTTTAAACAAAGACATTTTAGCTTCACCGACACCGCCAGTTGGAGAAGTGGATTGCCAATCACTTTCCCATTTATCCTTTGAGGGGAAGTCCCACACATCTTTAGGTGTTAAAAAGTTATTCTTAGCTGCTAAGATTACAATTACTAAACCGATTAAAGAACCTACTAAAGAGGGGAACTCAGGTCCTAAGGTCCAGGCTGTAATAACATAAGGAATTGTAAAAGCAAGTCCAGCGAAAATAGCAAAGGGAGCAGCAGCTAAACCAGGTTTAATAGATTTTTCTTCACCGAAAAACTTAGTCAATAAACATAAACCTAATAAGGGAATGAAAACACCTGCTATAGCATGCGGTAGTGATACCCACTTAGTTAATACTAACTTAAAACTTTCTACACCGGCTGCATCCAAACCAGCATTACTCAAGTTACCGGCAAGTGTACTCATAGCACCGTTAACAGGTGTTCCAACGGCCCCGAAAGAAACAGGAGTACTGTTATAAATTAAAGCAACCATAGCCGCAGCTAGTGGCGGAAAACCTAAACCTACAAGCAAGGGACCGGCTAAAGCAGCAGGAGTACCAAAACCGGCAGCACCTTCGATAAAGGCACCAAACATCCAGCCTACAATAACGGCTTGCACCCGACGGTCTTTAGATATACCCATAAAACCATTATTAATGGTTGCCATAGCTCCCGATTGTTGTAAAGTATTAAGAATTAATATGGCACCAAAAATAATTATTAGTACATCAAGAGCTTTACCCAAACCAAATACTGAATAACCCATTACATGTTGAAAATCCATTTGCCAAACGGTTAGGGCAATTACGGCTGAGACCAACCAGGAAAGAGGTAGAGCCCTTTTTGCTGGCCAGTTAAAAGCAACCATCAAAACGATTGTTAATAGAATCGGCAAAAAGGCAATAAACGCATACATAAAACTTTTTACCTCCTCACAAAATATTTTTTTAATAAATCCTAAGTGACATGATGAATAAGTCCTAATATTTTAATTTTCCAACTATTTCAACTCCTATTAACCACTCCTTTCTTTCAAGAATAAACTTTTTTCTTTTGTTTTAACTTTTCTAATCAACACTATTATACTATAATTTTTTAATTTTTTCAAAAAAAGAAAATTATAAACTTCTTGTAAAAAAAATATGTAGAAAACAAAAGGCCGGGTTATACAC
>DGEF01000115.1:6730-11525 GCA_002385805.1 Peptococcaceae bacterium UBA3933 | reverse complement strand
ACAAAAGCCGCAATATCTCCACCGGCCCCAGGAATTGAACCGATAAAACTGCCCATGATCCCGGACTTTATAATTGTTTTCCAACATTTTTTTATATCATCCTTACTGGGTAATAACCTGGTAATCTTAGCTTCTACTTTAGCATGGGTTATGATGTTTTCTACGCCTCTAAACACTTCCGCAAAGGCAAATAGACCAATTAAAGTAGGGATAAATGGTGGACCTTCAAAAAGGCTTAATTGTCCAAAAGTAAATCTAGGAAATCCGGATACTGGGTCTAAACCTATAGTACAAATTAATAAACCAAAAATACCGGCGATTATACCTTTCAAAACAGAGTTGCCGGAAACGGAAACAATAATACTTAAACCGAATACAGCCAAGGCAAAATACTCCGGCGCACTAAAATTTAAAGCAAATTTGGAAATTTGTGGAGAAAGAACTACCATGATTAAAAAAGAAATCATACCCCCACAAAAAGAAGAAAAAATACTCATGCTTAATGCTCTACCGGCTTCACCTTTTTGAGCCAAAGGATATCCGTCTAATAAAGTGGCAGCTGCCGAGGGTGTTCCCGGAGTTCTAATCAGAATAGCAGAAATTGAACCCCCATACATAGCCCCACAAAATATCCCTAACAGCATAACAACTCCTTGCTCAACTTCCATACCAAAAGTAAAGGGAACTAAAAGGGCTACCCCCATAGTGGCAGTTAAACCAGGTAAAGCACCGGTTATAATTCCGCCAATAACTCCGCCAAAAACTAAAGCTATTGTTTTAATGTTGAGTATATTTAAAAGCCCATCTATGAATAGTCCAAGTTCCATTGAACTCACCTCCTGTTGAATAAATGTAACTTAGCCCAATATTCCTAAAGGTAGTGTAATACTTAAACCTACTTTAAAAATGAAATAAACCGCAACAGAAACACCTATAGAAACTAAAACCATTTGTACATAATTTCTTAATTTTAATAAATACATTAAGAACATTAAATAAAGGATACTATCTAAAATAAAGCCAAGTCTTTTAAATAATAATAAATAAATGACCGTCGCTACCAGAGCAATTATGGATCTTTGAATACCAGGATCCCTTATATCCAATTTTTCTGCAGTTTTAGCTGATTTACCCATTAAAGCTATAACTATCAGAGCAATAGACATGATAAGCATGAGGACTGCTAAAATCCGTGGAAAGAAACTAGGTCCCATTAAGAGAACATTATCCTCCGGAAATTTAGCACTTTCCATGAATATATAAAAGCTGAGAAGTATTCCTAATATACCAGCAATTATATCGGCTTTTTTCAAATTGCAAACCTCCTTTCCTTTTGTATAGTAGCTTTTTCCAAATTACTCTATTTAAAGTGAAAGCAAATACCGGGAACCCCGGTATTTGCTTTCAAAAAGAACTATTCCTTAGTTAAGCCTAAGCCTTTCATGACTTCTGCAACATCTTTGCTGGCTTGATCCAAGTAAGCTTTAAATTCTTCTGCATCTTGGTAGGCTAAACCTAACCCAGAGTTTTTAGCAAAGGTTTGGAAAGCTTCTGTATCGTAAGCTTTCTTGAAAGCATCGGCTAAAATAGCTCTAACTTCCTCAGGAGTTCCTTTTGGAACAGCCAGTCCTCTCCAGGTACCAAATTCAACATCATAACCTAATTCTTTAAATGTTGGTACATCAGGGAATGTTTCTACTCTTTCAGGACTCATTACAGCAAGCATTTTTAACTGACCGGCTTCTACTTGTCCTCTTACTTCGGCAGGACTTACGGAAACTGCATCAATATGCTTACCAACTAATGCAGTTACAGCCGGAGCAGCGCCGTCATAAGGTACATGATTCAATTCAATTCCTGTTGCTTGTTCCATAAGACCTGCGGCAATATGCCAAACGGAACCAGGACCGGAGTTACCAACACTTACTTTACCGGGATTTTCTTTGGCATATGCAATAAACTCTTCCAAAGTATCAAAAGGAGCGTCCTTATGAACAGTTAAAGCAGCAGGGTCCATGTTGATTCTGCAAAGTAAATCATAATCTTCATAAGTGAAAGGTACTAAACCTTGAGGTGGTAAAGAAATAAGTTCGAAAGTAATCATAGTTACTGTATAGCCATCAGGCTCAGCACTTAAACCGGAACCAAAACCTACAGCACCGCCACCACCGGTAATGTTGTTAACAGTAATGTTTTGACCTAAAAACTCTTCTGCGTTTTGAGCTAAACCTCTGGCTACTGCGTCAGTACCGCCGCCTGCAGCCCAAGGAACGATCATGGTTATACCCTTAGTTGGAAAATCAACTTTCTTTTCTTCTTCTTGTTGGCCTTGTTGTGTATCAGATTTACCGCAACCTGCTACGGTGAACACTAGCAACCCAATTAGCAAAATTGCTACTAACTTTTTCATAAAATTTTTCCCCCTTAAATTAATTAATTATGATTCAAAAGTTTAGGTTACCTTTCTACCCTCCTTTCTTGTTTCAAATTATGAAATAATGTTTTATTTTTTTGCTAATTTAGTTTTCTCCATAAATTTAAAAATTCCTGCTAATTCAATGAAAGAAAATTTATATTAATTTTTGGGATTTTTCTTATAGATACTAAATTACTTGTTTTCCAACTGCTCTTCTATAAGTTTACTTCATAAACCCTAATTTTATTAAAAAAATTTAAAAATCGGGGAATACCCCGATTTTTATTTTACTGTGAAATAATCACTAATTAATTACTTTGCCCCCATCAATAATAATTGTTTGTCCCGCCACCATACCGGCGGAAGTTAGAAGGCTAATGACTACCTCCGCCACATCTGCCGGCTCACATAACCTGCCCAGTAAGGTTCCTTCCAGAGCACCTTCAATATGTTGCTGACGACCTTCTACCCAGCGCGTTAGCACAACCCCCGGTGCCACATTATTGACCCTCACCTCAGGTGCAAGTACCCGGGCTAATGATTTGCCAATACTGATAACAGCAGCTTTTGACGCCGCATAAGCTAAGGAACTGCCTAAACCGGTAATCCCGGCTGTGGAGGCAATATTAACTATGCTTCCTTTTGACTCCCGAAGATAAGGAGCTGCAGCCCGCGAACTAAAAAAAACCCCTTTTACATTCACATTTAAAATTTTATCCCAATATTCTTCCTTTAACCCTTCTAAATCAGCTAAATCTACATATTCTGTTGTTCCAGCACTATTGACCAAATAGTCTAAACGCCCAAAATTAGCAATAGTCTTATCAACCAAAGCCCGAACCTCTTCATCTTTGCTAACATCAGCTTTTACAGCTAAACAAGAAACACCAAGGGCTTGAACATCTTCTACGGTTTTCAAGGCAGCATCTTGGGAACGGGAGTAATTGATGACAACATTCACTCCCTTTTGAGCTAAACCTATTGCTGTTGCCCGTCCAATCCCTGTTGCTCCCCCGGTGATTAAAGCAACCTTTCCTTTAACCAATATACCCACCGCCTTTTTCTCATTTTTCCCTGGCTTTTTCGTAAGCCTCGGCTAAAAGCTCTACCGGATGTTTAACGGATCCGGATAATTTAAAAAGTTTTATCCCAAAAGCCAACTGCATAGTACAGGCCGGACAGGAAGTAGCCAGAATCTGGGCCTCTGTTTCCCGGTAATTCTTCATTTTGTGAGCTAATATTTTTCTGGAGATTCCCGGGTTAAACACCCCGTAAGAGCCTGCACCACCACAACACATATCAGCCTCTTTCATTTCTACCAGTTCTAAGCCGGGAATGTTTTTTAACAATTTTCTGGGAGCTTCCGTCACTTTTAAATACCTAATTGCATGACAAGGGTCATGGTAAGTAACCTTTGCCCGTATTTCCCCTAAATCCTTTTGATAGTCAATTTCCAAAAGAAAAGAACTAATATCTTTAATTTTAGCAGCTACCTTAAGGGCTATTTCGTGATAATAGGGATCCTCCTGAAAAAAGTGCACATAATCTTTAAGCACTGAACCACAAGTAGCACAATCAACAATTATAGCTTCTACATCTAAATCTTTGAACACGTCTAAATTCTTTTGGGCTAACCTCTTAAATTCCTCTATATCTCCGGCACTTTGATGGGGTGCCCCACAACAATTTACCTCAGGGACTACAACCTGGCAGTTGTTCTTTTGTAAAACCTTAAGGGTAGCAACTCCAATACTACTGAAGAAATTGTTGACACTACAGCCTAAAAAATACGCTACTTTATGAGCAGGATTGGATAAGCTTTTGAGTATATAAGGAATTTGTTCACGGACATTCCGCGGAGGCAAATCCGGTAGCATTTCATCAGTATGGTTTAAGATGCCGGTAAATTTAACCAACCTGTTTACACCTGTTTTTTGATAAATGCGCCCTAATTTGCGAACTAAACTAATCCTCTTATTATGAGAGAAAACACCACGATACATTATTTTTTTCAGCAAAGGCAGACCTTTGGTACCGGTATAATATTTTCTAACTTCTGAGATTAATTCTGTTGTCGGTACCCCTGCAGGACAGCTAACTTCGCAAGCCTTACATAATAAACACTGGTTAATAAACTTTTCTATTTCCGGTTCTTCATTTAAGTCCAGCTGTCCTTCTAAAGCCAAACGTATCAAACGGTTACGGCCCCGGGCTACTTGAAATTCGCTGCCGGAAATCTTATAAGTAGGACATACTTCCTGACACACACCACATCTATTGCATTTCATGATTATTTCTAACAAGGCTTCTTTTTGCATATCAACTACTCCTTTAAAGCCAAACTTTGGGGAACTAAAATATGCCGCGGATCAACATTCT
>DGEF01000115.1:538-6599 GCA_002385805.1 Peptococcaceae bacterium UBA3933 | reverse complement strand
GCAATTTTTTCCAACAAAGCTTTATTTTCTTCATTTATACTAAATTCCAAGATACCGTTGGTTATATTACCCCTGACAGCCAAGGAAACATGTTGTTCTCGTGCTAGTTTTTCCAAACCTTTTAGTCCGTCCAGGTATTTGGATAAACTTAAAGAAATCTTATTCGGGAAAACTGTTTTTGTTTCTAATGATTTAACTAACTGAAAACCATATTTCTCCTGCAAACCTTTTCTTTGTAATTGAATAGTATCTTTAAAACCTTCCAGCTCTATTTGTAGATAGTATTTCTTATCCTTTTGATAAAAAATCATGGAATTCAAACTTAAAGGTTCTTTTAAAACATTGCTTACTTTCTCACTTAGTTCAGTTAAATTTCCAACTTCCAATTCCAGTATTTCATTTGCTTCCGGAAGGGGTTGAACCCGGAGAGTAATCTTGGTGATTATTCCCAATATGCCCCAGGAACCGGTTATTAATTGAGATACATCTAAACTGCTTACATTTTTTACAGTCCGGCCTCCCACACGGACAAGCTCACCTTCCGGTGAAACAAATTCCACGCCCAGCACATATTTCCGTATAGTATGGTATTTGTATCTATTGCGGCCATAACCGTTACGAGCCACTAATCCACCTAAGGTAGACTTGGGATTTTCCGTTTGAATAGGAAAATAAAGATTATCTTTAATTAAAACATTAGTCAATTCTTCCAGGGTAATTCCTGCTTCCACTTCCACACTCATATTACTGGGACGGTATTCCGTGATTTTCTTAAGATTTCTCAGAGAAAGGAGTATTCCGCCCTTAAAGGGGGCAACACCCTGACTAAATTGAGAACCACTGCCTAGAGGATAGACAGGTATTTTATGCTTATTGGCAATTTTCATTATTTCGCCAATTTCTTCTACAGTTTCAGGAGCGACCAAAAGATCCGGCTCATAATCTATACCTAAAATATCCTGCCAGGCTCCAACATCGGTTTGGATATTTTCTTTCTTGGTTATTTTCGCAAAAAGTGCCTTTAACTCTGTCATTTATTTGCCTCCTTAACCCTTTGGCCTAAGGTAAAAGTTTACCTGGATTAAATTTATTTTCCGGGTCAAAAGAATTCTTAATCTTTTTCATATATTCCAGACTGGGTTGAGAAAAAGCTAAGGGAACATATTTTAATTTTTCCAAACCGATGCCGTGTTCACCGGAAATAGAGCCTCCTAAAGCGATTGTTTCTTTAATAATCTCATCACAAGCTTTTTCCACACCTTCCACTTCTTGAGGGTTACGGTGATCAAAATACAGAGTAGGATGAATATTGCCGTCACCGGCATGAGCAACTTGTCCATTAATAACTCCGTATTTTTTTGCAATTTCTGCTGATCTTTTTAACATGGTAGCCAAGCGATCCCGAGGAACAACAATATCATGGACAATATTAGCCGGCTTTAACCGACCCAGGGCACCGTTTACAGAGCGACGCGCAATCCACAACTCCTGTCTCTCCTCTTCGTTCTGAGCAACCTTATAACTTAACGCGTTGTTATTCTTAAAGGCGTTTATAATAGTTGCCACCTGTACTTCTACATCTTTGGCAAAACCATCTATTTCTAGTAAAAGTAAGGCTTGTGCATCCCTGGGAAACCCTAAATTCAAATAGTCATCAACAGCCTTAATTACCGTATTATCCATTATTTCCATAGCCGTAGGGATAACCCCGTTAGCTATGATTTCCGCCACACAAGCACCGGCATCTTCGATACTGGCAAAAGTGGTAGTCATAGTTTGTACTGTTTCACTGAGTAGTGATAAAACCAGCCAGGCTTTTGTAATAATGCCTAAAATCCCTTCAGAACCACAGAAAAGGTGGGTTAAATCCACTTCTGCCGTTAGCTGGGAATTGACACTTCCTGTCCTGATTACCTCACCGGAAGGCAAGACTACCTCTAAACCCAGCACGTGTTCTTTTGTACAACCGTATTTTACCCCCCGCATACCCCCGGCGTTTTCCGCAATATTTCCGCCAATGGTTGCTACGTTTTGACTTCCCGGGTCAGGAGCAAACATTAACCCATAAGGGCGGGCTGCTAATTGTACCTGTAAATTTGTTACCCCAGGTTCTACTACGGCAACTTTATCTACCGGATTAATCTCTAAAATTTTATTAAACCTGGTCAGAGAAATGATAATACCTTCATCAGAAGTAATGGCACCTCCACTTAGGCAGGTGCCTGCTCCACGTGGTGTTAAAGATATTCCGTATTTATTGGCTAGTTTAACTACCTCCACTACCTCTTCCGTGGAGGTGGGAAAAACTACAGCCCCAGGCATTCCAAAAAAGGGCGAAGAGTCATATGAATAAGTTGTTAGTGTTATTTTACTGGAAAGAATATTCTCTCGACCAACAATTTGAGCCAGTTCCCTGATTATTTTTTTATCCAACATTTTTTTCACCTACCACTCTGCCACAGTACCATCTTCATTACGCCATACCGGGTTTTTCCAGTTGTGGCCTTTTTGAGCCATTTCCCGTACTTTCTCTTCATTAACCTCAATGCCTAAACCAGGCCCTTCCGGTATTTTTACAAACCCGTTTTCGTAAGTAAATACTTTTGGGTCTTTTAGATAGTCTAAAAGATCCCCGCCCCGGTTGTAATGAATCCCTAGGCTCTGCTCCTGGATGAAAACATTAGGTGTGCAGGCATCTAACTGAAGGCAAGCCGCTAAGGCAATAGGTCCTAAGGGGCAGTGAGGAGCAACAGCCACATCATAGGCTTCTGCCATAGCACTGATTTTTTTACATTCTGTAATTCCACCGGCATGAGACAAATCAGGTTGAATAATATCCACATAGCCGTCAGCCAATAAATTTTTAAAGTCCCACCGGGAAAACATTCTTTCCCCGGTAGCAATAGGTGTAGAAGTATGGTTTGCAATGTCCCTTAAGGCTTCATTATTTTCCGGTAGTACCGGTTCTTCAATAAACATAAGTTTAAAGGGCTCCAACTCTTTGGCTAAAACCTTGGCCATGGCTTTATGAACCCTGCCGTGAAAATCTACCGCAATACCAAAATGAGGACCACAGGCTTCCCGGATGGCAGCCACCCGGGATACGGCTGCTTCTACTTTGGCATAAGAGTCAATATAATGTAACTCCTCAGTACCATTCATCTTTACTGCTGTATAACCCTGTTCCATTTTTTCCTTGGCCGCTTTACCGACATCCGCGGGACGGTCACCGCCAATCCAGCAATATACTCTAATCTTTTCCCGGCAGGGACCACCTAATAATTGATAAATAGGTGCGTTATAGTATTTACCTTTAATATCCCAGAGAGCCTGGTCTATACCGGCAATAGCACTCATTAAAATAGGTCCCCCCCGGTAAAAACCGGCCCGGTATAAAACCTGCCAATGATCTTCAATTTTTAAGGGGTCTTGCCCAATTAGGTATTCACTTAATTCTTCTACGGCAGCTCTGACTGTATCCGCCCGTCCTTCGATTACAGGCTCACCCCAACCACAGATCCCTTCATCTGTTTCTATTTTTAAAAACAACCAACGGGGTAAAACCTTAAACAATTCTAATTTGGTAATTTTCATATATCTACATCCCTTTCTTAAGTGGCTAGTTGTTAGTGGCCAGTGGCTTGCGATTTTTAGGTTTAAATATTACTTACTTAGGTAAATTTCCTTCTTCATCAAATTCCATTTCATAGGGTTCGGAAATTATTTCAATATCCGGGTGTTTCCTGGCTTCTTCCAACATGGCCACGGAGATTTCAATTTCTCCTAAATGTAAAGTATCTTTAATCCTAACTAATCGACATTGGTGATAGTCCAGAATATTACAGGTTTTAATAGCTGCTTTAATGGCCAGAAGATCATTTTCAAAATAAGTTGCGATTTTAGTCGGCGAACAAACTGTAGAAGTCAACCCATTAGCATAAGTCATTTCCAAATCCATCTTATCTACAGCTCTTTTCGTAGTAAAATCGGCTGTGCCTATACCGTTAGCGTTACCACCAGTTTCAGGTGTTAAATCTAAGACAACCACTTTCGTAATATCCGGCCCTCCGGTAGCATAAGGGGTAGGGTATTTACCGGTTACATTGGGGTCCATTCCGTCACCACTGATGTTTTTCCCAATATAATCAACAACCAAGACATCAAACTGATCAAAGAGAAACTTAGGCATGCGCTCTTTAGCTATTTTTAATAATTCAGGTTCCCTTTTCTCTATTTCTGCTGCCGGTACTACTTCTACCAAACAGGTTTGGTCATAGGCATTTTCCACTGTAGCTACCCCAAAAACAATAGGAACATGTTTCATAATTTTTAAAGCAGCTTGGGGGACATTTTCCGCCATATGTTTAAAGCCCATTTGGTGAACACTTTCTGCACCTTTTTGTTTTCCCATGCCGATGGTAATCATTTTCATTAAACCACTTTCATATGGTCCGCGGAAAGCTGTATGTGGTTTAACCCGGTTAATAACGATTACAGCATCGGCTTCATAGCAATATTTATCCACGTAAATTGGCAAACCGTTTTCCAATTTATCAATCTCAACCACTTCCATAGAGGACTTAATAGGCACACCCATAGCTTCTTCACTGACCCCTAAGTGCTCTAATACTTCTCTTTGTCCTTGGGCTGTAGCCCCACCATGGCTACCCATACAGGGCACAATAAAGGGTTTAGCCCCTTTTTCTTTTAGAGCATCTACAACAGTCTTGGTAACTGTAGCTATATTGGCTACACCCCGGCTGCCCACACAAACAGCCACATCTTGCCCCGGCTTAATTTTTTCCAGACACCCTGGTTTTTGTAATTCTTCTTGTAATTTCTCCGTTAAATTTTCTAGATAGGAATCATCAAATTTCTGCCTTATTCTAACCATTTTAGGTAAAGGAATATCTTTAAGGATATTTAGAATTACACTCATCTTGAAGTTCATCTCCAATCTTTTTTATTTCATATAGCCGCCCCACATGGCTGATGTAGCCAGTTTTTTATAAATACCTAAAATACCAGGCTCAGAGGTAATTTTAGTGTTGTTTTCTTCTAACCATTTTTGTTTCCGTTCTGCTAAGATTCTCTCAATTTCTTTATCTACCTTCAATTTACCTTTAACCCCAATTATATTTAACTGCCGTGCTGGGATATCGATTTTAATTAAATCCCCATCTTCGATTAAAGCAATAGGACCACCTTCAACGGCCTCTGGGGAAACATGACCGATAGCTGGACCCCGGGTAGCCCCCGAAAATCTCCCATCAGTAATCAAAGCTGTTGTGGCAATTAATTCCGGATTAGAGCAAATGGCCTCTGTAGTATAAAACATCTCTGGCATACCACTTCCTTTGGGTCCTGCGTAACGAACCACAACTACATCATTTGGTTTAATCTGGCCGGAAAGAATAGCCTGTCGTGCTGTTAACTCATCACTAAAAACCTTTGCCGGACCTACATGAATATGCATCTGGGGATCCACGGCAGAGTGTTTTATAACTGCTCCATCAGGAGCCAAATTGCCTTTTAAGATGGCAATTGCGCCTTCTTTTTTAATAGGCTTATCCACCGAATAAATGATCTCTTCCGGTTTTAACCCGTATTTATTTAAGTAGCCGTTATTGGTAATAAACCAACTGGAACTTTCAATTTCCGCTAAATTTTCTCCTAATGTCTTACCGGTACAAGTCAGCACATCTAAGTACAAATAATCTTTTAAGGCCAGCATTACACCTGGCACACCTCCGGCATACCAAAAATACTCGGTAGGGTATTTACCGGCAGGTCTGGTATTCACAATAAAAGGTACTTTACGATTAACTTGATCAAATAGATCAGGGTCTATATAAACTCCCGCCTCCCGGGCAATAGCCGGTAAATGTAATAAACCATTGGTGGAGCCGGAAATGGCAGCATGGATAACAATAGCATTATAAAATGCTTCATAGGTTAAAATATCTCTGCTGGTTATTCCTTTCTCTACTAACCTGATGATTTGCCTACCTGCTTCCCGGGCTAGGTCCTTACTGACCTTTAAAACTGAAGGAATAACAGC
>DGEF01000115.1:0-199 GCA_002385805.1 Peptococcaceae bacterium UBA3933 | reverse complement strand
GGGACCGGAAATCATTACTCCTGCAGGAACATGGATAGCGGGAATATTTAAACGAGCCGCAGCCATCAGGTGAGCCGGAATAGCCTTATCACAAGCTGAAAGCAGAACTATTCCGTCGATGGGGTTAGCTTTAGCGTGAATTTCCACCATGCCGGCAATAATCTCACGGGAAACCAAGGAATAATTCATGCCTTCATGG
>DGEF01000095.1:3202-3444 GCA_002385805.1 Peptococcaceae bacterium UBA3933 | reverse complement strand
GCAACACCTGTTTCAAAAAGAGCAGCGCCTACAATAAACATACCAGCAAATAAAACTACGTTAGTATCATATAACCCGGCAAAAGCTTCTTTTGCACCTACAACACCGGTTAAATTTAAAACAACCGGAACAGCCATAGCTGTTACAGCTAATGGAATTATTTCTGTAATGAATAAAACAGCTGCAACTGCTAAAATAATTAAGGTAGTAACCGCATTTTTATGTTGTAAAGCGGCTTCTTC
>DGEF01000095.1:1752-2944 GCA_002385805.1 Peptococcaceae bacterium UBA3933 | reverse complement strand
TACACCCTCCATATTCTCCGTCTAATCATTTCAAAATACCTCTTTCTCTGATTATTCTTTAATTTACTTTTTCCAAACTTTTAAATTTTATACCCTCCCCCTTTCACAAAATGTATTGTATCACAATTTGCAATTTATTCATATATATTTTTTTCATATATTAATTTTTTTTAATATTATACATAATTTCCTTTTTTCCCACGTAAAGAAACGTCTCCCGCAACAATCTTATTTACTTTACCTTCCCTATCTTTAACCAATAAACAACCTTCTTCATCAATATCAATAGCTAAGCCGGTAATTTTTTCTGTACCTGAAATAACCTCTACTTCCTTGCCTAAGGTAACAGAATTTTCTCTCCATAAATTTATAATTTCCCCAAACCCGTTTTCTAGATATAAATAATAAAAATGCTCTACTTCTTTTAATACACTCTGTAGTACTTTTATCCGAGAAACTTTATGACCACAGGCTTCTTTTAAAGAAGTAGCTTTATCTTTAAATTCCTCCGGAAACTCAAAAGTATCCTGATTTACATTAATTCCAATACCAACAATCACGTAATTAACACAATCTATTTCAGCAGACAACTCTGTTAAAATTCCGGCAACTTTTCGTCTATGAATTAAAATATCATTCGGCCATTTTATTTGAACATCGGAAATACCTATGTTTTTCAATGAATGCACCATAGCTACGGCTATTACAAAAGTCAGTTGAGTTGCTTTAACAGGTAAAATAGGTGGCCGTAAAATAAAAGAAACCCAAACACCTTTTCCTGAGGGTGAAACCCATTTTCGGCCTAATCTCCCTTTCCCTTTTGTTTGAGATTCGGCGACTACTACAGTTCCTTCAGGTTTTCCCTCATTAGCCAGCTGTTTTGCTTTTAAATTTGTTGAATCGATTTCGAAAAACGTATATAAAAATTCTTTTCCAAATACTTTTGTCTGAAGACCGTCTAAGATTTCTGTTTTTACCAATGCATCAGGTCTACTTATTAATTTATACCCTGTGCGTGGTTGTGTTTCTATGTTATATCCTTCCTCCTTCAAACTGTTAATATGCTTCCAAACAGCCGTTCTGGAAATTCCACATAGCTCGGCCAATTTTTCACCGGATATAAAAATTTCGCTTGCACTTAGTAATTCTAATATTTTTTGTTTCATTTAATCACAACCTTTCGTTTTAGTGG
>DGEF01000095.1:0-1565 GCA_002385805.1 Peptococcaceae bacterium UBA3933 | reverse complement strand
ATAATTCAGTAACTGGTGGCTGGTAAATCTGACCAACAAGGTCACCTTAGAGTTATTTCTGACCAAATACCTGGCCCTGAAGAGAATTCTGACAAAAAATATTACCCAAAAGAAAACTCTTACCAAATATTTAACCATGAAATTCTCTAGTAGTTTAGTGTCTAGGTTAAAGTTCATGGTTAAAAATTAAATCTTAATTGTTATTATATCTTTTTTTATCTTGCAATAGCCAGTTGTTTTTGTTAGAATATAACAGTGCTTTTATATATTAATTATTAACTATAGATGGTTTACTTGTTCTTTTAAGGAGGTGTAATGCACCATGGCAAGAGTATGTGAAATTTGTGGAAAAGGTGTAGTAACTGGCATGCAAGTCAGCCACTCTCATATTAGAACCAAAAAAAAGTGGGCACCTAATTTACAAAAAGTAAGGGCTATCGTAGATGGGACACCCAAAAGAATCAAAGTATGTACCCGTTGTTTACGTTCTGGTAAAGTAAAACGGGCCATTTAATGTAAGGTATAATTGGCGAATTATATGATTTGGAGCTAATAATTTAGTAGTTCACTAAATAAAAAGACCGGTTCAACCGGTCTTTTCTCATTTTTCTTAAACTCAATAACAATCATAGCCTTAACTTAATCCAATTGAGTTATTAACTCTTCTAAATCTTCTTTAGAGAAATTATATACCTCATTACAAAAATGACATCGAACCTGGCTCTTGCCTTCTTTCTTTAATATATCGGATAATTCCTCTTTACCTAAACTTAATAAAACTGATTTTACTCTTTCGACGTTACATTTACATTTAAAACAAACCGGGTATTCAGCTAATATCTTTATATCTGTATTAGGTAAGAATTTCTTAATTATTTCCTTTGGCCCATTGCCTTCCTTAACTAAAGTACTTATCGGTTTGACATCTTTTATGTTTTCTTCAATTTTCGCAAGGATTTCCTCAGGGGCATTGGGTAAAGCCTGAATAATTAATCCTCCACTGGCAGCAACTTTTAAATCAGGGTTAACTAAAACTCCTAAAGCAACCAAAGACGGAGTTTGTTCCGAACTGAAAAGATATGATGCAATATCTTCCCCTATTTCACCTGATATTAAAGGAACACTACCCGTATATGGTTCCTTAAGACCAATATCTTTGGTTACATATAAAGCTCCCTTTCCTACCGCGGTTCCCACATCTAATTTACCTTTCTCATTTAATGGTAAATCTTGCTGGGGATTTTGTACATATCCCCTGACCTCTCCTTTGTAGTCAGCATCAGCAATAATACCACCTAGAGGTCCGTCACCTAAAACGCGTAAAGTAATTGAGCCTGTATCTTTTAAACCCCAGGTTAAGAGTAAAGCACCGGTCATAACCCTGCCTAAAGCGGCAGTTGCCACCGGCCAGGATTCATGTCTTTTTCTTGCTTCCTCTACCATCCGGGTAGTAACCGCAGCAGAAACCCTAATAAAACCATCATAGGCAGTAGCTCGAACCAGACTATCCCACATTTTCACGCCTCCTAGATTAGTGACTAGTGACTGGTTACTAGTGACTAGTA
>DGEF01000079.1:43186-43397 GCA_002385805.1 Peptococcaceae bacterium UBA3933 | reverse complement strand
ATCATTTTTTTCACCTCTTTTTTAATATTCTTAATATAATATATAATGTAACTATATTCTAGAAGTAATAAGAGAATCCTCTAATGAATAACATTTTTTCCTGCTGGTCTTGGAACCGGTTTCTATTGACACTCCTTCATAAATTATCTATAATTAAATCTGTTAAAAAAATATGCGGTAGTGGCGGAATTGGCAGACGCGCTAGATTCAG
>DGEF01000079.1:0-43018 GCA_002385805.1 Peptococcaceae bacterium UBA3933 | reverse complement strand
CGTAAAAAGTAAGATTCAGGTTCTAGTGGAGGCAACTCCGTGGAGGTTCAAGTCCTCTCTACCGCACCAAGAACACCCCTAGATACCAAGGGGTGTTTTTTTCCGTTATTTATAAAATTTTTAGCTCAGACAAATTATGGGGTTTTTGAGCAAATTGGAAGCATTATGGACGATGTAAAAAACGTTAGGAGGTTCACGTGACAAACCCAGTTTTTTCATAATACAAATTCTGTAATAGTATCATTTACTTTAAATAAGAGTTCCCGCATGTTTTTATCCTTAAAAAATTGTAATTCGATTCGGATTCCTCCTGACAAAACAAGCTTAATCTCAGCATCTAAATCAAATGTTCCCGCTGTTTCAACAGAGTATACAACAATTGATTTATAAGGAATTGTACAATATTCAATTTTTTTACCTGTAATCCCCTGCTTATCCGCAATTAAAATTCTCTTATTAGTAAAAACAGCAACATCCCGTAAAGTTTTTACTGCAAACAAAGCAGATTCTTTCGGATTTAACATTTTCTTTAAATGCTCTGGAATAGGTACTTCGTTATAAAAACAATATTTTGTAGATATAACATCAGTCAAATGATTCACCTCCCTTCCACCATCACAATTCGGCAGAAGAAACTGTTTTCCTCCAAAATGCAAAATGGACGAAGGCCAAAAAAAAATCCGCCTCAGATCTAGGCGGTATTTTTATTCCCATAATAAGGTTATTTCATCACCTTCCTGAAGAGGTGAAGTATATTCTGCCGGCTGATTATTTTTTAATATTTTCAAACTGGTTTTACCAAGAGGTGGAGTAAGATTAAAGTCAATTTCCGGAAAAATATCCACCAAAATAGGTTCTTTTGCAGGTATAAGATTAATTTGTATTTCGTCATTATCTTGCAGCAAATAATTTAAGTCTACCACTTTTCCGTTAACTTTAAACTCGACGCCACCCAGGCTCATTTTTATGGACTCCCCGTTAACTTTAACCGTAAGATAATTACTCTCTTTGGCCAAACCAAGTTTTTCAACAACGTAATTTAAGGTAAAATCTTCTCTAATCTTTTGAATTGTTATATTGTCGTTAGGTTTAACTTGCTCATGTAATTCTAATATTTTTTCTCCTCGGATTATTTGGAAATTAGGAAAACTTATTTTTTTCAGTTGACCGTTTTTAAAAATTTTAAGATTTATAATCTTTAAATCATCTTTAATTTTCCAGTTATCTAACAGTTCTGCAATTTGAGTTATTTCCTGGATATATATTTTACTGTTGTCTTTTAATTCTACATCAAAAGATGTTATTTCTTTACCATCCAGCAAAACACGGTAAGGTAATTCTTTGTTCTTTCCGTTAACTTTGATAAAGTTTGGCTCAGGTAATAAATCCTTTATTTTTGCCTTACCGTTTATGCCATCCTTTGCCGGAAAAAATTCTACCTTATCCTTGGGTTTTAAGGGTGTATCTAAAGATACTTCTATTCCGTTTACTTTAACTTTAGCTCTTGTTCCTAACGTTCCGGGAAAAGATTTTAATTTACCGTTTACTTCAACAGTTAAAGCCAAACCTGGTTTTCCGTATAGTTTATTTGCATCTATACCTGCAGCCAATAAAGCATCAAATACAGTATTTTCTCCTAAATTCAAAAGATTTAAGTGATAACCGTTAACCTGAACGGGAATAAAGCCCAAATTAACGAATTTAAAAGAAGTCAAAGCGATGCCCAGTGGTGTTATAATTTCCGGACCCTGATAATTTTCCGGTAAGTTTACAATCTCTCTTATTGAAGATGCTTTTTGGCTAGCTACCCGCTGTTGAGGTAAGCCAAGAAATTCTGCTAAATATTGGGCTAATAGGGGAGTACGACTTCCGCCACCGATTAAAATTACCCCTTGAGGAGACTTGCTGTTTAAATCTATTATCTTTCGTGCTATTTCTTGAGCTAAGTTTTTAACTGCAAAACTGATATTATCTATTATTTCCGAACGTTTAATATTTTGAACAAAACCTAAAATATCTGTAAATTCCAGATATTCTTCTTCATTTCCTTCTATATTTCTTTTTAAAATCTCCCCATCGTTAAAATCCAATAAATATTTTTCACATAAAGCCTCTGTTATTTCATCCCCGGCCAAAGGCACCATCCCATAGGCTACTACCGACCCATCTTTAGAAATAGCAATATCAGATGTACCTGCACCTACATCAACTAATGCCAGATTTAATTTACGCATAGTAGGGGGTAGAATAGCGTTGATAGCAGCTATGGGTTCTAATGTAATACTGGCCAGTTCTAACTTGCATTCAGTTAATACAGTCTGCAATGATTCGATTACCACTTTAGGCAAAAAAGCTACTACCATTTCTAAACCGATTTTATTACCTTTTTGGTTAAGTAAATTGACTATTTCACTCTCGTCTAGGAAGTACTTAGTCACACTGTAACCTACACAGTAATAGCTATTAATATCTTTTGTGCCGAATTTTTCAATTAAGGTCTTTTGAGCTTCTTGCGCGGCTTTTAATTCTAAGTTTAGTATGTCATCTTCTTTAATAAGTTCGTAACCATTTAATTCCTGGGAAACCGTACTCTTCACTGTAATTAGGTCTCTTCCTGCTGCAGCTACCGCAACCTTTTTTAATTTTGTTTTTGTTTTTTCCTCTAACTCTTTTTTAACTTTTTTTACTAAGGATCCGACTTCAGGTATATTATGTATTTGACCGTCAAACATTGCTCTATTGGCATGTTCATGGATTACTATTTCTTTTAAATAGTAATTTTCCTCACTCTTTTCTAATAGGAGACCAATAACTGATCTTGTTCCAATATCCAGGGCAAATATTTGTTTATTCTTTTTTTTCATTGCCTAGGACTCCTTTTCAATACATTTCACTCCAAATACTTCTATAACGTAAGGCATGACTTACCCTTTTTTCCTGTTCCTTTTCGTCAAGAACTTTTATAGGTTTGGCCGGGATACCCGCCACTAACGTATTAGGAGGAACCTTTGTACCTGGTGTAACAACTGCACCCGCGGCTACAACCGCCCCTTCCCCTATTTCCGCCTCATCTAAAACAATAGCTCCCATGCCAATTAATACCTTATCTTTAATAGTACAAGCATGCAGAATTGCCCCATGTCCTACTGTTACATGATCACCGACTATAGTGGGAAACCCCGGGTCACAGTGAATGATAGTTCCGTCTTGGATATTAGTGTTGTGACCAATTTCGATCTTATCAACATCACCTCTTAAAACACAATTAAACCAAATACTGGCTCCTTCTTTAATTATAACTTCACCTATAACCTGAGCATTTTCCGCAATAAAAGTATTATCAGAAATCTGAGGCTTTTTATTCGATAATTCTAAAATTGGCACTTTTTACACCCTCCCTTAAGTTTTTTGATAAAAAAAGATTGCCGGAGAAGTAAAACCAATTTCTCTGGCTTGCATGATCTGTTCTGTACTTCCCGTAAATAATACACCCTTACTCTTTAAAGAGGCATAAAATTTTCGATATAAAATATTCTTTGTCTCTTCCGTGAAATATATAACCACATTCCGACAAACTATTAAGTCAAAATTTGTTGAAAAAGGGTCTCTTAATAAATTATGCCTTTTAAAGATAATATCCTTTTTTAATTCAGGCTTTATTTGAAAAACATCATTATCTTTCAGAAAATATTTATTGATTAATTTAGGAGGTACTCCGCTAACTTCATTCGAAGAGTAAACCCCTGCCTTCGCTTTTTCTAAAACCTGAATATCAAAGTCCGTAGCTAAAAGGGAATATTTAACATAAGGGAAATATTCTTTTAAGAGTATGGCTAAACTATATGGTTCCTCTCCCGTGGAACAACCAGCGCTCCAAATTCTTAAATCTTTACTATTCGCTAAAAGTAAAGGAATAATTTTTTCTCTCAGGACCTCCCACTGGCTGGGATTACGAAAGAATTCAGATACATTGATTGTCAGGTGCTGTAAAAAACGCTTCAAAATTGCCGGGTCACTTTTCATTTTTTCAATAAACTCATCGTAATTTTTTATTTGTAAAGTTCTCATCAGACTGTTTATACGTCTTTCCATCTGGGGTCTTTTATAACCGATTAAATCTATGTCTAACTGTTTATTTAATTTTGCGAGAAAATTCTCATATGTACTCAAACCTCTTTTCTCCCCTAATCCAATATTTTCTTGTGATGAAAGATAGCACTTAGAAAAACTAAGTGCTATTAACAATTTATTGATTTTGGGCGACTTTAAAAGCCACTTCACTGGCTTCAATAGTTTTTTCAATGTCTTCTTCCGTATGGGCCAGGGAAATGAAAAAGGTCTCAAATTGTGATGGAGGCAAATAGATACCCTGAGATAGCATTGCCTGAAAGAAAGCTTTGAATTGATTCAAATTGGAACTGGTAGCTGTACGATAATCTCTTACTTTTTCGCCTGTAAAGAATGTACAAACCATAGAACCTATTCTATTAATACAGACTTTAATTCCTACCTTTTCTGCAGCTTTTTCTAAACCTTTAACTAACTTTTCGCCCAATTTATCCAGTTTTTCATAAACCTCATGATTATTGATTTCTTTCAAAGTAGCTAAACCAGCCGCCATAGCTAATGGGTTACCGGATAAGGTCCCTGCTTGATAAACCGGTCCTTGCGGGGCAATGTTTTCCATTATTTCTTTCCTACCACCATAAGCTCCTACCGGTAAACCACCACCGATTACCTTACCTAAACAGGTTAAATCTGGTTGAATATCATAAAGGTTTTGGGCTCCTCCCCAGGCTACCCGAAAACCGCTCATTACTTCATCAAAAATTAATAATGAACCGTATTCTTTTGTTAATTTCCGCAAACCTTCTAAAAATCCTGGCTCCGGAATAATAGTTCCCATATTTCCGGGCACCGGTTCAACAATTACCCCGGCAATTTCCTCACCGAATTCAGCAAATATCCTTTCTAATCCTTCTAAATCATTAAATCTGGCTGTAATGGTGTTTTTAGCAATGTCAGTTGAAACACCTGGACTGGAAGGCACACCGAAAGTCAAGGCACCCGAACCGGCTTTAATTAATAAAGCATCTGCATGTCCATGGTAACAACCTTCAAACTTCACAATTTTTTCCCTTTTAGTATAAGCTCTGGCTAACCTTAAGGCACTCATAGTTGCTTCAGTACCGGAGTTAACCATGCGTACCATTTCTATTGAAGGTATTGCTTGTACTATCATTTGAGCCAATTCTGTTTCTATTTCCGTGGGAGCACCGAAACTGGTTCCTTTATTTAATACTTCTTGTAGCGCTTCTACAACTATAGGGTGACAGTGACCTAAAATCAAAGGACCGTAGGAGGCTACGTAATCAATATATTCGTTTCCGTCCACATCCACAATTTTCGAGCCATATCCGCGACTTATGAAGAGCGGATGTTCGCCGACAGCTTTAAAAGCCCTTACGGGACTGTTAACACCGCCGGGTATATATTTTTGCGCTTCTTCATATAGCTTTTGGGACTTTTCAAAACTTTTTTCCATGACATCCCCTCCCTGGATTATTTAATATCCTGTGCGTCCCTGATATAAACACCAAGGTTCTTCTGCCATATAATCACCATTATTATAAAAAGCGGCTCGAGCCCGGCAACCACCGCAAGCAAGTTTATATTTACAACGGCCACAACCGCCTTTATAATTTAAAGAACGTAGCTCCTTAAACACCGGACTTTCTGCCCAAATTTGACTGAAAGGAGTCTCCCGCACATTACCTATAGAAATGTTTAAATAAGCACAGGGCTGTACCTCACCTTTAGGACTGATAATACAATATGAAGTGCCGGCCAAACAACCTCGCTGGAATCTTAAATCCATGCCCATTTCTTTAGCAATCCGCATAAACTGAGGAGCACAGGTAGGTTTTATTTCGATAGGTACTTTTTGCTGTTTAAGCATTATCCTGGTTAAAATTTCTTCGTATTCTTTTGCTCTTAAACTCTCTTCCTCTATATTTATTGCCCGACCAGTGGGAACCAGGAAAAAAATATGGTGAGCAACTGCTCCTTTTTCTACTGCAAAATCAGTTATGTTTTCTATTTCATCTTTATTCCAATCCATGACCGTCGTATGGATTTGAAAAGGCAATTTTTCAGCTAAACAATTTTCCATTCCTCTAACCGCTTCCTCAAATCCACCGGGATAACCACGAAATCGGTCATGCTTTTCCGGGTCTAAACTGTCCAAACTAATCCCCATTCCCATAGCTCCCAGATTTTTTAATTTTTTTGCAACTTCCCGGGTTATTAATGTACCATTAGTTCCAAAAACGGGCCGTAGGCCAACTTGACTGGCATACCCGACCAGTTCAAAGATGTCCTCACGCATTAAAGGCTCTCCACCGCTGAAAATCATAATGCGAAACCCGGCTTTTTTTATTTCATCTATGAGATTTTTACCTTCTTCTGTTGTTAATTCTTCCCGCACCTTTTCTCCGGCTTCCCGGTAACAATGTTTACAAAACATGTTACACTGGTTAGTTGTATTCCACGAAACTATCATTTATTTAAACCTCCTGTAACCAGCGGGCAATGTCTAAAGCATGATAAGTTATAATCAGATCACTACCGGCCCGTTTCAACCCGGTCATTAGCTCCAGGACAACAGCTTTTTCGTCTAACCAACCTTTTTCACTGGCCGCCTTAATCATGGCGTATTCACCACTTACGTTATAACTAACCATGGGACATAAAAATCTTTCTTTTAATTTTTTAATAACATCCATATAGGCCAGAGCCGGTTTAACCATAATCATATCTGCACCTTCTTCAATATCTAAACGGGCTTCTAGGATAGCCTGTTCCAAAGAAGAGGCAGGGTCCATTTGGTATGTTTTGCGATCCCCGAACTGGGGAGCCGAACCAGCGGCATCTCTGAAAGGTCCGTAAAATGAGGAAGCATATTTAGCCGAATAAGCCATGATGAGAGTATCTGTAAACCCTTTTTGGTCAAGTGCCTCTCTGATTGCCTTTACCCGGCCATCCATCATATCAGAAGGTGCAACTATATCAGCACCTGCTTGAGCATGGGAAACAGCAGTTTTAGCCAATAATTCCAGAGTAGGATCATTTAAGATTCTACCATTGTCGATTAAACCGCAATGACCGTGGTCTGTATATTCACATAAGCAAACATCAGTTATTAATACTAAATCCGGAAACTCTTCTTTGATTAATCGCAATGCTTTTTGAACAATACCGTTTTCCGCATAAGCTTCAGAACCAATAGCGTCTTTCTTTGCCGGAATTCCGAATAAAATTATAGACTTAAGACCGGCTTTAACTATCTTTTCTACTTCAAACAGCAATTGATCAGGAGAAAATTGATATACCCCCGGCATAGAAGGAACGGGGTTTTTTATCTTTTCACCCTCAATAACAAAAAGAGGATAGATAAAATCATTAACAGAAATCCGGGTAGCTTGTAACATTTCTCTTAAAACATTAGATATTCTTAATCTTCGCATTCGGGTAACAGGAAAGCCCATTTGTTTTACTCCTTTCCTCCATTGAAATATTCCACTAAAGCTTTTACTAAACCTTCAATGGTATATTCCTGGGCTACAATATCAACCTTTAGACCCAAGGAGCTCGCAGTGTCAGCAGTTATAGGTCCGATACAGGCTACTGTAATGTTTTCGAGAACTTTAGGGTCAATATTTTTGTCAAGTAGTTTCATAAAGTTTTTCACCGTGGAAGAGCTGGTAAAAGTAATAACATGTATTTCTTGATTTATTAATTTTTCAAGTAACAGTGTATTGTCAATTGAACCTAGGACTGTTCGATAGGCTATAACTTCATTAACACTCACATCTAGTTTTTGTAGACTCTCTACAAGAATTGGTCTTGCTAAATCAGCCCGGGGCAAAAGAATCTTATCCCCTGGTTTTAACATATCCTTTAAACCATCATAAATAGCTTCTGCACGAAATTCTTCCGGGACAAAGTTTACTCTTAAGCCCTTCTCCTCTAAAATTTCCTGAGTTTTCGGCCCTATAGCACAGATTTTAACTTTGCCCAAAGACCTGATATCCAATTTTAAAGCATTTAAACGATTGAAAAATGATTTGACACCGTTTACGCTGGTAAAAATCAACCAGTCATAATTACCGGCATTTTGTACTGCTTCGTCTAAAGGCTTTAAATCAAGAGGCGGTTCGATAGAAATAGTAGGGTACTCCCAGGCTTCACCGCCCAACTCCTCAATTTTTTGCGAAAGAATACTTGCTTGTTCCCGCGCACGAGTTACCAATACCCTTTTACCAAAGAGAGGTTTGTCTTCGAACCATTTTAATTTTTCCCTTAAACTTACAACCTTCCCTACAATAATAATAGCCGGTGATTTGAGACCAGCTTTTTCAACCCGTTCCACAATATTTTCTAAAGTACCTGTTACCACCTGTTGTTCAGGACGGGTTCCCCACCGAATCAGGGCAATAGGTGTATCACTGGCCTTTCCGTGTTTAATTAAAAGTTCGACAATCTTAGGAAGATTCCCTACCCCCATTAAAAAAATCAATGTTCCCGGGTCTTGAGCAAGCCTTGACCAGTTAATATTTGATACATCCTTTGTAGGATCCTCATGACCCGTAATAACGGTAAAGGTAGAGGTAAAATCACGATGGGTTACCGGAATACCTGCATAGGCCGGCACACTGATGGCAGAAGTAATACCGGGAACAATCTCATAAGGAATTCCATTTTTTCGTAAAATCTCCGCTTCCTCACCACCACGGCCAAAAACAAAAGGGTCCCCCCCTTTTAACCTGGCTACTACCTTACCTTGTGCGGCCTGTTCCACCAAAACATTATTTATTTCATCTTGTGACAGAGTGTGTCTGTCAGGAGATTTCCCTACATAAATTAATTCAGCTTCTGGTTTTTTATAAGACAATAACCGTGGATTAGCTAAACGGTCATAAACAATGACGTCTGCAGTTTGGATACATTCTAAACCTTTTAAAGTAATTAATTTAGCATCACCAGGCCCTGCTCCTATTAAAAAAACTTTACCACTACTCATTTGTCTATCCCTGCCTTATCTGATTTAGTATTTTAGTTGCTCCTTGTTCTTTTAATTGGTGAGCAAGTTTTTGTCCTAAAATTTCCGCTTCCTGAACCTTACCCGTAATTTTATCTCTCAAAAGGGTTTTTCCGTCTAAACTGGCTACTATAGCTTCTAAGGTAAGTTGAGAGTCATGGATTTTAGCCAAAGCACCAATAGGAATCTGACAACCGCCTTCCAGTGTTTTTAACAATGCTCTTTCTGCCAAAACACACCATTCCGTATCCGGGTCGTTGGCAATTCGCACAATATTTTGTATTTCTTCATCACCGGCTCGAACCTCTATACCGATACAACCCTGTCCTACTGCCGGCAAACAAATAGAAGTATCTAACTTTTCTGTTATTACCTCCTGCAATCCCAACCTTTCCACACCGGCTGCAGCTAAGATGATGGCATCCAAATTCTCCGTTTCCATTTTTTTTAGCCGGGTGTTAATGTTACCTCTGATATCAACTAATTTTAAGTCAGGTCTTTTATTTAACAGTTGAGCTTTACGCCTTAAACTACTGGTACCTACTAAAGCTCCTGAGGGAAGCCGATCAAAGGTTAGTTTGTCTTTGGAAATAAGCACATCCCGGGGATCATGTCTTTTGGTTATGGCAGCAATCATTAAACCCTGGGGGATTACTGTAGGCAGGTCTTTCATGCTATGGACGGCAAAATCAATTTTCTTTTCCAAGATAGCAACTTCTAACTCCTTGGTAAATAGGCCCTTATCGCCAATTTTGGCTAGGGCCACATCTAAAATCTTATCACCTTTAGTTTTGATGGGAATTATCTCAAAATTATATTCAGGGCATTTTTGCTCTAAAATTTTTACAACATACTTGGTTTGCCACATGGCCAACTGGCTTTGACGTGAACCGACTTTAATAGTTCGTTTAGACATCTAAACCATTCCTTCCCTATTGTTTAACTCTTTTTGTTCATTCTGCTCATCTACTTCTAATTCAAATAATTCCTGCAAAGCTTCTTTATATAAACTACCTTTATGACCATGAGCACTTTTTTTCAAATTAGCAATTGGTGTATGCAGCAATTGATTAACAATAGAATTGGCCAAGGAATAAATTACCCTTTTTTCTTTTTCGGAAATGGCACCTAGTTTTCTTATAGCTTTTTCTGCTTCCTTTTCTTTGATATAATTCCCTTTTTCTTTTAAGGCAGTAATTGTAGGAATTACAAATAAAGTATCTAACCAGTTAAAAAATTTATCCAGTTCCTCTTTAACAATAACTTCTGCTTTTAATGCTTCCTTTTTACGTTCCTCCATATTTTGAGTTACAACGTTTTGTAAATCATCCACATCATATAAAGAAACATTCGGTATTTCGCTTACATCAGGGTTAATATCACGGGGTACCGCTATATCAATAAATAATAAGGCTTTATCCTTTCTTTCCGCCAGGAATGGTTTTAAGTTTTCCGCTTCAATAATATATCTGGGAGCAGCCGTACAACTAATTACAATATCGGCTTTATTAATATAATTGTAAAATTCATCTAGTTTGATGGCTTGACCGCCGAATTCTTGAGCTAAAGAAAGGGCTCTTTCAAAAGTACGGTTAGCCACAATAACGGTAGAGACTCCATTGGCAACTAAATGACGGGCAGTTAATTCGCTGGTTTCTCCTGCCCCTAATATTAATACCGTTCGATTTTCCAACTCAATAAAAATCTGTTTAGCTAACTCTACAGCAGCAGAGCTTATGGAAACCGGATTGCGATCAATTAATGTTTCTGTTCGCACCCTTTTACCTGTAGATATGGCATTTTGAAATAAAGTATTAAGAACATTATTAGAAATATTATATTCTAAAGCATAATTATAAGCATCTTGAACTTGCCCAAGTATCTGGCTTTCTCCTAAAATCATGGAATCCAAGCCGGCAGCTACTCTAAATAAATGGTGAACCGCATTACGACATTCTCTTAAGTAAATATATTTTTCTAATATCTCTAGATTACAATTACTATAATCAGTTACAAAATTGATAATAGATTTTTTACCTTGTTCCAGGTCTTTTGTAGCCAAATAAAATTCAGTTCTATTACAGGTAGAAAGAACGACTACTCCTTCTACGCCCGGTAAGGATTGCAGCTTTACCGCATTACTGTTTATTTGAGGCTTAGACATGGCCAATTTTTCTCTTATTTCTACGGGAGCGGTTTTATGGTTCAATCCTAATAAGATAATAAACATTGTTTCACCCTTTCCCTGGCTTCATCGATATACCCAGCCCGAATCATCTCTAATATATCACTGTCAATAATATCTTGAAAAAAATTTTTGCGCATTGTTTGCGAACTTATTTTTTTCGGTGCTAACAGCCTTACTTCCCCTAAAATATCCAGTAAAATTCCATACTCCGGTCCATATATTTTTTTTAAATCATCCTTTATTTTTCTGGCTAAAGCAGGGCTTTTACCGTTAGTCGAAACACTAAGGGTTAAATCTCCTTGTCGAAAGAAAGCATTAACAATAAAATTACTATCTTCCGGACTGTCCACCACATTAACCAAGATATTATATTGATGACAATCGTTAGCTATAGATTTATTTACTTTTCGGTTATTGGTAGCGGCAATTACCAAAAAACTTTTTTTAATAAACTCGGAATCATAAGTTGCTTTACGCCAGGTAATTTTTCCTTGCGAACTAAGAAGACTGATTTCCTCCGTTACCTCTGGACTAATAACTTCCACAATCGCTTGACAGGACAGTAAAGTCTTAACTTTTCTTTCCGCTATTATGCCGCCTCCGATAACAGTACATTTTTTATTGGCTACATTTAGGGAAATAGGGTAGCTAAAATTCATTTAATATTCCCTTTCTTTTATATAATCCGCAATTTTAAAGAGACTTTTTTGAAAAGAACATTTTGGTAAATAGTCCACTTGTTTTTTTGCTAAATCCACATATTTTGATAGATAGTTAAGTGAATTTTCTATAGCATCACCGGTTTTGATTATTTTCAGAGCCTCTTCTAAGTCCTTTTCTCCCTGGGCAAATTTACTCACTATTAACTCTGCTAAACGTTTAGAATCAGAGTCTTCTTTTTTCAGGGTTAGAATTGCAGGTAAAGTAAGTATGCCCTGAACCAAATCGCTACCGGCAGGTTTTCCTAGGGTTTTGCTATTAGCTTCAAAATCCAGCACATCATCCTTTATTTGAAAAGCCATTCCTAAATAATACCCATATTTATAAAAAGCATAAACTTGCTTTGGCGTAGCATTAGCTGCAATTGCACCGATTTGACAGCTGGC
The DNA here is from genome assembly GCA_002385805.1 of Peptococcaceae bacterium UBA3933. GTDB lineage: Bacteria > Bacillota > Peptococcia > Peptococcales > BICA1-8 > UBA3933. The sequence goes on along the minus strand of DGEF01000079.1, from coordinate 30,624 downwards.
GGCAATTAAAAGTGCAGTTTTACGTTTTATCCGATAAAGATAGCTTTTTACTGATTGCTTAGGGTCATAAGCCGAAACTAATTGTTGGATTTCCCCTTGGCACATTTCTACACTTACTTTAGATAAAATATTGGTAATCTCTTTATTGTTTTTAGGATCCACTAGCTTTAAAGCCTGGCCTAATAAATAATCTCCTACGTGAAGTGAAAATTTATTACCCCTTAATACTCTAATAGTCGGTTTACCACGTCGAAAATCAGCTTCATCAATAACATCATCGTGAACCAGTGAAGACATATGAATCAATTCTACTGCTGCTGCCAAAGAAATTAATTTATCTTTAGGAGTATCTTTAAAGAAACTTCCTGATAATAAGACAAAAGCTGGTCTGATTCTTTTGCCACCAGCCTGTAATATATGTCGCGAGCTTTCTTTAATACTGGGATGAGAGAAATTGATATAATTATTCAGAAAAATTTCTACCTTTTCCAATTCCTGTTTAATTTCATTTAGTTGAAAAACTTGTTTCATTAAGAATTTCACCTACTATATATTAATTAACATGACTGAGCATTATCTCGTTAAACAAGGCAAATTGGGGAACTAAGTTTTCTAAATCTTTCTTTTCTAAATATTTCGCGTCAGCTACTTTCACATAATATCCTATTGCTTCCTTAACCAATATTTCTTTTGCTTCATTAGGAGGTAGTTGCTTTAAGGCATTAGTGACTATTTGCCAGGATTTTTCTATTTCTTCATAAGATAACTTAAATTTTTGGGCACCAAATAATATACCTAAACCAAAGCCCAACTCCCTGAAAACTTTTAACTTATAATTATTAAATCCACTGGAATTTGCAGCCATTCCCATGCACCTAGCAGCCAGTCCGCCATACCATATTTCACAAAGTTCCTCTAATGAAATCTTTTGCTCCAAATATTTTATCCAGCTTTCATTTAACTCGGTAAAATAATCAACTAATTCATCCATAAATTCAAAACAATCTTCCATACAAATAATTTGGGAAACTTTACTATACAAAAAATCTCCAGTTAATATTGGAAGCTGAAAGTCCCGGAGAAAATTATTATTTTTTCTATTTTCCGGTACTTGACCATGAATCTCTGTAGATAAATACATTAATTGAATGATAACGGCTAAAGTTCGGACCTTTTTAGTAAGACCTTTAGGCCCTTGAGCAGCTAATAGGGTTATCCGGGGGAAAAAAGAAAGATCATCCTGGGTGAACTCCTTGTGTAAGATATCTAAAATATGACCGCTTTTTATTTTTAATGATTTATATACACGAGCCAGGATTAGAGAAAGTTCCAGATCATAATTTTTTTCTTTCATAAAAACAACCCCCTCACAACATAATAATAACCCTATTTTTTTGCTTTGTGTACAAAAATTCTTAATTAAATGGATTTCACTCCATAGGTATAAATAAATTATAGCATACATTATGGTAAAAAAATAGACTTTGACTTTTTCAGCTGTTATAAGGAAGGGCTTTTTAATCAAATGATTGATTACTTTTTTTTATAGTTAAATACTGAGTGTCTTTTTCTGCTATTTTAAACCTGGCATTGGTCCATTGAGTGATGTGTTTAATAAATCTCTCACCTTCATCTATCGGTACATAAATAAATATATGAACCAACTCATCATAAATAATTTCTTTAATGGTATACCCATGTTGATTAAGTTCGTTTTCAACTTTGCCTAATAAAGTGTAAGCTATCTCCAACTCAAAAATTTTATGAAGCTTTTTTTTGATTATAATGCCCGCATCTAATGCAATTTTCGCTCCTTTAGTATAAGCTCTAATTAACCCTCCTGTTCCCAGTTTAATTCCGCCAAAATACCTTGTTACTACAATCACAACATTTCGCAGATCCTCCTTTTTAATCACTTCCAATATTGGCACACCTGCCGTCCCTGAAGGTTCCCCATCATCATTGTATCTCTGAATATTATTATCTAAACCCACAACATAAGCGAAAACATTATGGGTAGCGTCATAATGCTTCTTTTTTATTTTTTCGATAAACTCCAAAGCCTCTTCTTCAGAAGAAACGGGAGCACAATAACCGATAAACCTTGATTTTTCGATTATTATTTCGTCACTTCCAGCTTTAGCTAAGGTTTTGTACTCTATCATTACCTATCCATTCCTTTATAATATATTTTTCTATTATTTACTATATTTCTCAACCGATCATCTAGCTTAGACATGGCCATTTTTTCCAGATATTCAGGCACTCCATAGTAAGCCTCCGCAATACTTCCGGTGATAGCCGCTAAAGTATCACTATCTCCTCCCAGGGAAATGGCATTTCTTATGGCATCCTCAAAATCCTTTGATTCCAAAAAAGCTACAATTGCCGGCGGAACAGTACCGGCACAAGTAACGTCAAATTTATATGTATCCCTTATTTCATCTAAGGTAAAATCTAGATAATAGTAGTTTTCTGTAATAAAATTTTTTATATCCTTAAAACTTTTTCCCTTTCTGGCTAAGAAAATTGCTGCCGCCACTGCTTGGGCACCTTTAATACCCTCTGGATGGTTATGGGTTACTTCCGCAGTATTTCTGGCAAGGCGGAGGACAAGATTAAAGTCATCACTGACCCAGGCTACAGGTGATACACGCATTGCTGAACCATTACCAAAACTGTTATATGGTACTTGCTTATCGCCAAAAAGCCACTGATAAAACATACCACCATACCCGCAGTTAGGATATCGTCTACCGATTTGTACCATATGTTTAATTATCATTGATTTTGTATCTTCCTCATCATCTAAATTAGATTCAAATAAACCTTGAGCAACAGCACAAGTCATCACCGTATCATCAGTAAAAAAAGCTCTTGGGTTTATCAATTCAAAATCCTTGGTTTTTATATTATCCCATTCATAAATAGAGCCAATAATATCCCCCACTATTGCCCCCAGCATCTTTTCACCACCTGTAAACATTAATTTGGCTTATATAAGCTTTTTCTACAAATGTAAAATGTTTTCCTGCAATTTTTCCTTAAAAAACAACTAATCAATTTAGGTAGATCTCCGCCTTCTTTCTTCTCAAAATCACGGATAATGAATTTTAATTAAAAACAAAAAACCGCTTTTTATTTAGTTATTAACTACTAAATAAAAAGCAGTTTAATTTTTCGTGTTAACTTATAATAAAATCAATGGTCGGAGCGACACGACTTGAACGTGCGGCCTCTACCACCCCAAGGTAGCGCTCTACCAAACTGAGCTACGCCCCGACTGACGAAAAATATCATAACATGTTTATATTAGTTTGTCAAGAATTATTCCGCCGTATTTCTAACACCATTATTATTGTATATTTCATCTAAATTAAAGGCTTTATGCAATACTTCCATTGCAGTGTTTACGCTACTGCTTTTTATGATACAGGATACTTTGATTTCCGAAGTACTAATCATCTCTATGTTTATATTGTTTTCTGCCAAAGTAGTAAACATTTTGGCAGCCACTCCCGGTGAAGTGATCATTCCTGCACCTACAATGGAAATTTTCGCAATATCATCAGCATAAACTATTTCAGAAACCCCTATTTCTTTTCCAACCTGGCGGGCAATGTTTAAAGCGTTTTCTAAATCATCTTTCGGAATAGTAAAAGCAATATCATTTTTATTATGACGCATAGCACTTTGGATAATCATATCCACATTAATATTGGCTTGGGCTAAAGCATTAAAAATCTTACTAGCGATTCCTGGACGGTCAGGAACATCAAATAAACCTATTTTAGCAACATTTAAATCATGGGCTAATCCGGTTACGAGCATTTCTTTTTCTAAAAATCTTTCTTCCACTACTATTGTCCCCTCCTTATTAGTAAAACTAGAACGAACGCAAAGGGGTACACGGTATAGTTTAGCTAATTCTACTGAACGTGGATGGAGCACTCGTGCCCCTAAGCTAGCCAGTTCCAGCATTTCATCATAAGATATTTGGTTTAGTTTTCGAGCATTTTTAATAATCCGGGGATCAGCCGTATAAACCCCTTCCACATCTGTATAAATTTCACAAAGATCTGCTTTTAATGCTGCAGCAAGTGCTACAGCTGTTGTATCTGAGCCCCCACGACCTAAAGTAGTTATCTCGTTGTCGTCTGTTTTACCCTGAAAACCGGCAACAATTACCACCTTATTTTTGTCTAGTTCATTATTAATTCTTTCCGTTTTTATTTCCTTAATCCTGGCTTTTGTATGAACTTGATTTGTAATAATACCTACTTGGGGTCCGGTCAGGGAGATTACCGGAACATTGATAGCCTCCAGGGCCATAGCCAGTAAGGCAATAGAAACCTGTTCCCCAGTAGCTAAAAGCATATCCATTTCTCTATTGGAAGGTCGAGGGTTAATTTGTTTTGCCAGATTAATTAACTCATCGGTAGTATCACCTATTGCGGATACAACTACTACAACTTGATTACTCTCTGAACGTGTTTTAGCTATATTTTGAGCAACTCTTTTTATCCGTTCAGGGTTGGCCACGGAACTTCCACCATATTTTTGAATTATCAGTGCCATTCATTTACCTCCTATGATTTGTCAATTAACTTTACTCCTTCTGCAACAGGTTCTAAATTTAATATTTTTGCTTTTATATTATGAACATCCATGATTTTAAGTATATTTTTTAACATTGAAGTTTGTTCTTTCCTGTGAAAAATAATTATGGAAGGTCCTGCTCCACTAATTGCAGCACCTAATAGCCCCATTTTTTTCGTTTCTACAAAAACATCTGTCAATCCTGGAATCAGTTGACTGCGAAAAGGTTGATGCAGTTTGTCTTCCATGGCATATTTAATTTTTTCTAAATCACCTGTATGAAGGGCATGTACAAAGAAACCCATCCTACTTATATTAAAAACTGCATCCTTTAAAGCAATATTCCGGGGTAAAATATCTCTTGCTTTTTTAGTAGAAAGTTCATAATCAGGTATTAAAACTGAACAATACAGCCCTTTGGGTGCAATGATTTTATCGTACATTATTTTTTGACCATTACTACCGCAAAGGACAATACCGCCGATTAAGGCAGGGGCAACATTATCAGGATGTCCTTCCAATTCAACTGCTAACGCTAATAATTGGTCAATAGATAAAGCATTATTCAGAACCTTATTGGCAATTGCCAGCCCACCTACAACAGCGGCTGAACTACTTCCCAGCCCCCTGGCTAAAGGTATGCTATTTTCCATTTTTAGTCTTATACCAGGAACTGGTTGAGATAATTTTAAAAAGACTCTTTCATAAGCCTGATAAACAAGATTATCCTTATCTTTGCTTAATTCATCTGCACCTTCACCTTTTACTTCTATCTCCAGTTTTCCATAACCGTCAATTACTTCAAAGTCGATATAATTATATAAGTTTAAAGCCATCCCTATACAATCAAAACCAGGTCCTAAGTTAGCACTGGTTGCCGGTATTTTTAATAACAATTTTTAGTCAATCCTTTCCTACTCTGATTACAGATGAAACTTCTGCAACTATTGAAAGACCTTTAATAATTTGCAAAGCATCTCGAAAATCCTTTTCTTGAACAGAATCAGTAATTATAACAATTTCCGCTATGTTTTCCTTACGGTGTTTTTGAATAACGGAGTCTAAGCTCACATTATGGTTACCGAATACTCCGGCAATACTGGCAAATACACCGGGTTTATCAACTGCTTTTAAACGCAAATAATATTTTGATGTAATTTCGTTTATATTTTTTACAGGTGATTTATAGTAACAGGTACAGGAAATCCTTCCCGTACAATTATTAACTATATTTCTGGCTACATCAATAATGTCACCTAATACGGCACTGGCTGTAGGCATTTCACCTGCTCCCCGACCAAAAAACATGGCTTCTCCTACTGCATCACCCCGGACAAAAACCGCGTTAAAAGAATCATTCACCGCAGCCAAAGGATGACTTTTCCGGATAAACATCGGATGAACTCTGGCTTCAATGCCTGAGACAGTTTGTCTGGCTAAACCAACTAATTTTATTACATAACCTAGCTCTTGAGCGTAAATAATATCAGCTAAGGCAATTTTGGTTATACCTTCTACATAAACATCCTTAAAAGTTACCCTACTGTGAAAAGCAATAGAAGCCAAAATAGCTAATTTTCTCGCAGCATCTAAACCTTCAATATCAGATGTAGGATCAGCTTCCGCATAACCTAATTCTTGAGCTTGAGCTAACGCTTCCCCAAAACTTAAATTTTCATAAGTCATCTTAGTTAATATATAATTAGTGGTTCCATTAATGATTCCCATAACTTCTTCGATATCATTTCCGGCTAAACATTGTTTAAGTGGTCTAATAATGGGAATACCCCCACCGACGCTGGCCTCAAAGGCCAAATCTTTGTTTTTCAAATGGGCTGTGTCTAATAACTCCCTGCCATACTCTGCCAAGAGATCTTTGTTGGCTGTTACTACGTTTTTCCCTGCCTTTAAAGCTTCCAGGATATATGTTTTGGCCGGTTCAATACCACCCATCACTTCCACAATAATTTCTATTTCCTCATCTTGGATTATTTCTTGCCAGTCATCTGTAAGAAGTTCTTTATGTAAAAGTTCCGGTCTTTCTTTATTTTTATTTCTGACCAGTATCTTGCTAATCTCAATTTCAGCCCCCACCTTATGACAAAAACTTTCTTTTTGCTTATTAATTAATTTATATACTCCTGTTCCTACTGTACCAAAACCTAATAAAGCGATTTTGATTTTTTTATTCATTTCCCACCACCTCAACTTTGACCGATTATCTCAACTTTTAATACACCAGAAATATTGGTAAGTGCCTCCAGCAAATTCTCAATATCTCCCTCCATTTCTGCCGTTTCAATGGAAATAGTCACATAAGCTACTCCCTGTAAAGGTATTCCTTGATTTATAGTTAAAATATTACCTTTTACCATAGCAATAGAATTGAGACATTTTGAGAGAACACCGGAGCGATGTTCTAAGGTAATATTTATAGTAACAATTTTCTCTTTACTGGCTTCATAAAAGGGAAAAACTCCATCCCGGTACTTATAAAAAGCACTTCTGCTTATACCTACTTTTTCTACGGCTTCATTAATTGTTTCCGCTTCCTTTTGAGTTAACAACTCTTTAACTTTAGCTGTTTTAATAATTGCATCCGGTAAAATATCCTTTTTTACAATATAAAATTTGTTTTTATCAGATCTGAACATGTTTCTTCATCCTTTGTCCTTCCTGCATGGATAGTTATCCTTGTATGGTAGACATTATAACACTCTCAAACTATTTGTCAATAGCTAAAAATTTTTTAGTTATATTAAAACACAAAAAATCGGTCTAATGACCGATTAAATAATAATACATATCAATCCTCCGCTGCCTTCGTTAGTTATGCGCTTAATTGTTTCTTGTAGCTTTTTCTGAACATTTTCAGGAACCTTCTGTAATTTGCCCTCCATGTTTTCTCTTACTAATTCATGAAGGGATTTCCCAAAGATGTCATACTGCCACATAAGCTGGGGATTCTGTTCAAATTTCTCCAGCAAATATCGAACTAAATCTTCACATTGTTTTTCTGAACCCATTAAGGGTGTAATTTCAGTAGTAACATCAGTACGAATAATATGAAGAGTCGGTGCACTGGCTCTTAGTCTTACTCCGAAACTGCCGCCTTTCTTAATTAATTCAGGCTCTTCCAGTTGCATTTCTGATAAGGAAGGTGTTACCATACCATAGCCTTTTTCATGAACATCCCGGAGGGCACTTTCTAATTTATCATACTCTTTTTTGGCTTTGCTAAATACCTTGGTAATTCTGAGAATGTCATGTAATCCTTCCACTTCTTCTCCGCTGACTTCTTTAAAGACACGGAAAAATAAATTATCGTCGGCGGCCATTTCAATATGAGCAACACCTGTACCCATATCCATGTTAGTTAAGACAACATCTTTCACAAAATCATACGCAGCTAATGTTTCTATGGAGTTATCAATATCTCTTAATCTTTTCACTTCACTGATGGTGCTGTGAACCGCATCTTCAAATTGAGCCCTTAGCCAGTGCTCAGATTCTAATTCTTCAATCCACTTGGGTAAACTAATGTTAACTTCAGTAACCGGAAATTCAAATAAGACTTCTTCCAAAATTTCCAGTATGGTCTCTTCAGTCATTTTGGCAATATTTATGGGTATCACCGGAACCTCATACTCTGCTTCCAACTGTTGAGCCAGTTCTAATGTATCAGGGTCATCAGGGTGTTTACTGTTTAATAAAACAATAAATGGCTTATTTAATTCTTTTAATTCATTGACTACTCTTTGTTCTGCTTCCACATAATTCTCCCGTGGGATATCAGTAATACTTCCGTCAGTAGTGATAACCAAGCCAATGGTGGAATGGTCTGTAATTACTTTTCTGGTGCCATATTCTGCCGCTTCTTGAAAGGGAATAGGGTCTTCAGCCCAAGGTGTTCTAACCATTCTAGGTCCTTCTGACTCTTCATATCCTAAGGCTCCTTCTACCGTATAACCTACACAGTCTACTAACCTTACATTTACGTTAATACCCTCTCTTATTTCAATAGAAATAGCTTCATCAGGAACAAATTTAGGTTCAGTTGTCATGATAGTTTTGCCGGCACCACTTTGTGGCAAAGCATCTGTTGTTCTTTCTTTATCGTACTCATTTTCGATGCGAGGTAAAACCAGTAAATCCATAAACCTTTTAATAAAAGTTGATTTCCCAGTTCTTACCGGACCCACAGCGGAGATATAAATATTTCCACCAGTTCGATTGGCAATATCTTGGAATACATCAAAATTCTCCATTATCTTATCCCTCCTTAAATATTAATCAGTAAGCTAATTAAATCGACCTTAACCTAACACATCCCTCCCCTATACCAATTCAAAAAGGAAAATAGAATTGACGAATTCTATTATTGGCTGATTAGAATTGGCACTCTTTAACATTACTATATATATGTCCTAGCCTTATGATTATTACCTTATAAAAAGAAAAAAAAGGCCTTTCGGCCATTTTTTTACCATTGAACTTGCTTTAGGACCACATTTTCCATTTCATGTTTACGCATCCTAGTCATTAAATTTACAACACCTTCCCGCGGGCTTACACCTTTAAACAACACATTATATACTTCCTGGGAAATGGGAAGTTCCACATCATATTTTTCTTTCAATTTATTTATAGAACGAGTAGTGTTGACTCCTTCCACCACCATCCCCATTTCTTTTAAAACAGTCTCTAAATCTTTACCTTGTCCTAGTGCAATACCTGCTCTTCTGTTTCTACTATGCATACTGGTACAGGTGACAACCAGGTCACCTATGCCTGACAATCCGGCAAAAGTTAAAAGACTTGCTCCCATTTTTACTCCTAAACGTGCAATCTCCGTCATTCCCCTGGTTATTAAAGCAGCGCGGGAATTATCACCATAACCTAAACCATCAGAAATTCCTGTAGCCAGAGCAATAACGTTTTTTAAGGCTCCTCCGATTTCAACACCAATCACGTCCGGATTAGTGTATACCCTAAATTGTGGAGAAATGAAAATATCCTGTACTTTTTCCGCAACTTTACGTTTACTAGAAGCTGCTACAACAGTGGTAGGTACTCCTCTTGCTACTTCTTCTGCATGACTGGGACCTGAAAGAACACAAAATCTATCGGAAATCCCGGGCAATTCATCTTCAAATACTTCACTAAGCCTTTTTAAGGTATTTGTTTCAATCCCCTTGGCTGTATTTACTAAAATCGTTGAGCTTTTAAGCAGGTGTTTGACTTTATTCAAAGTTTCTCTCACAGCATTAGTCGGAACCGAAAAAACAATACATAATGGGCTGGGATCAGTAAGTACTTCTTCCAAGTTGCTAGAAATAGTAATATTCCCTGGTAATACTACACCTGGTAGATATTTAGTATTTTCTCTTTTCATGATCATCTGCTCTTTTTGTTCTTGAGTACGACACCATAAATTAACGGGCCACCCATTATTAGCTAAAACAATGGCTAAAGCCGTACCCCAACTCCCTGCCCCTAAAACCGTAATTTTCTTCATTTTTTTCCTCCTTTCGGAGTTATAGTCTTACTGCCTATTTTATTTTCTGTGCCTTCTAACAATCTTTTAATATTAGGCCTATGCCTAAGGATAACAATACTGGCACCTAGTACACTAAAAGCAATATAAGGAAGGGGCTTTTTTATTATCAGCATAGCTACCGGTACAAAAAAAGCGGCAATAATCGAACCCAAAGAAACATAGCGGCTTAAACTGACTACAACTACCCAAATAAGCAATGCCACTAAAGTTATGGGCCACGATAAATAGATGATTATACCAAGTCCTGTAGCAACTCCCCGTCCACCTTTAAATTTTAAAGTTATCGGCCAATTATGACCCACCATGGCACTAAGAGCACCTAAAGTAGCCAACCCTGCTCCCCCTGTAAGGTCACCATACCAAACAGCTAAATATCCTTTCAAAGCATCGAAGAATAATACAAAAAGAGCCGGAAAAACACCTAAAACACGCATAGCATTAGTGAACCCTATATTACCGCTTCCGTATTTACGGATATCAACGCCGTAAATTTTACCTGCTATATAACCAAAAGGTATAGAACCAAGGGCATATCCTACCAGGAAAACTTTTAAGTAATCCATCTTTTTTCCTCCAAATCATTCATCCCTTTTTCTAATTATAAACCGGATAGGTGTGCCTTCGAAACCAAAATTTTCCCTTATTTTGTTTTCTAAATACCTTTCATAAGAAAAATGCATTATTTCCGGTTCATTGACAAAAATAACAAAACTAGGTGGTTTTATACCTGCTTGGGTCACGTAAAGAATTTTTAAATTTTTTCCTTTTTCCGAAGGAGGAGGATTCAATTGTACAGCTTCGCTAATAACCTGATTGAGGGTACTGGTATTAACCCGGTAAGCTTGTTGTTCCGCAACAAAATCAACTATCTCTAATATTTTATTTACTCTTTGTTTCGTTAAGGCAGAAACGAAAATTATGGGTGCATACTGTAAAAATAATAGTTCATTACGAATTTTCTTTTCAAATTTATGTAATGTCTTATCATCTTTTTCAATTAAATCCCATTTATTAACGACTAAGATACAACCTTTGCCTTGTTCATGAGCATATCCCACAATCCTCTTATCCTGTTCCGTAACACCTTCTTGGGCGTTAATTACCATTAAAACTACATCACTACGATCAATTGCCCGTAAAGCACGTAACACACTATACCTTTCGGTAGGATCGGCGATTTTGCTTTTTCGTCTCATACCAGCAGTATCAATGATTACATACTGTTGATCGCCTCTGGTAAAAGGTGTATCTATGGCATCCCGGGTAGTTCCTGGAATATCGCTAACTATTACTCTTTCTTGACCTAAGATGACATTTACTAAAGAAGATTTCCCTACATTAGGCCTACCAACTACCGCTATTTTAATCACATCAGGTTCATAGGGTTCTCCTGTATCCTCCGGTAATAGTTCAACAATTTTATCTAATAAGTCACCGGTATTCATACCGTGAACGGCTGAAATAGGATAAGGTTCTCCTAAACCTAATTGATAAAACTCCATGTAAACAGTAGGGTCTTGAAAATTATCAATTTTATTGACCACAAGGAGCACTTCTTTATTAGTTTTTCTGAGCATATTGGCTACCTCTTGATCATCAAGAGTAATACCTGTTTTTCCATCTACAACAAATAAAATTATATCTGCTTCCTCAATTGCAATTTGGACCTGCTGTTTAATTTTTTCTAACATTATATCATCGGAATTAATTTCCAATCCACCGGTATCAATAACGGTGAATATTTTCCCTTGCCATTCCGCATCTTTATACAATCTATCCCGGGTTACTCCGGGAGTATCCTCGATAATGGCTGTACGGCCTCCGGTTAATCTATTAAATAATGTAGATTTTCCTACGTTAGGACGTCCAACTATAGCTACCATCGGTTTCAAAATTATCACCTCTTCTCCCTTATTTAATACCATAAAACTAAAATCTAGTTATAAATGACAGCATTTATCAATCCTTTCGCCGTAGCCGGTACTGGAATTAACTCTATGTTTAAAGATTTTTCTATTTCCTCCGGTGATAAGTTATCTAAAAATATATTATCACCCTGTTTTAATAAAACATCAGGAAAAATAACTTTAGCCCCTTGTTCAACGCCTTGTAAACCAGTTAGCAGGTCTTTTCCTGTTAATAACCCGGCAACAGTAACCCTAGGACCAAAAAAGTTATTTTCTACAACCTTAAGTTCCAATTCTACCCCCTCAACCTGTTCAAGCTCTTGTACAACCGGTTTTAAAATATGTTGTGCTAATACTCCGGTTAATATTATATATCTTCTCGGACTAACTTTCGGGGGTAAAGTAGTTTTTAATTGCTTGAATTCGTCAAGGAAAAGGCGGGACAAACCAACACCATTTTCTGTTTGTGGAAAATCATCATAGTATTCTCTTTTAGGAAAATCCATCCCCGCACGAATATAAATTTCATCCCCTAGATAAACCAAGGTTTTACCTAATTTTTTCCGAAAATAACTTTGTTTAAAAGCAACTTTTTCTATTAAATGTTTACTGTAGTCTTTAGTAAATTCCGGGAATTTACTTAAATCTTTTCTAAATCTAGTTACCCCTACCGGTACAATAGCTATTGACCTGACTCCCGGCCAAAGTTTGCCTAAATCTTCAATAGTTTTATCTAAGCTCTCCCCATCATTTATCCCCGGACAAAGAACAATTTGGGTATGAATATTAATTCCTGCCTTAATTAATTCATCTAACTGGGAGTTTATTAAACCGGCTTTTTTATTTCTTAAAAGTTCAATTCTTAATAAAGGATTTGTAGTATGTACGGAAACATAAAGGGGACTTAAATGTAATTCTTTGATTCGTTCAAAATCTCCTGGACGTAAATTTGTTAAAGTAATAAAGTTCCCTTGTAAAAAAGAAAGCCGGTAGTCATCATCCTTTTCATAGAGGGAGGGACGCATAGCCGGCCCCATCTGGTCAATAAAGCAAAATAAACATTTATTATGACAGTTTATGATTCTATCAAAAACAGCCTGTTCAAATTCAACACCTAATCCTTCATCAATATCTTTTTCTATTTCAAACAACATTTTTTCTTTATTCTTTTTTTCCACCAGTAATTCTATTTCCGAATCCGACCAAAGAAATTGGAAGTCTATTAAATCTTTAGGTGTTTCTCCATTAATCTTTAAGATTTTATCTCCTGGTTCTAATCCCAACTCATCAGCTAAAGAATCTGGCCTCACCTTATAAATTATAGCACTCATTTTTCCACTCCTGTAACTTTTAATTAATTTCCATTATCTATTATACCTATTTAAAAATCAAGCAAGCAGGAACCGAAGGTTCCTGCTTAAATATAATTGTTATATTTTTTTACTTCGTAATAAATTTCCTTTAAATTTTCCTTTAATGTTACAGCGATTTTTTCCCGTGGGTACATTTCTTTTTTTAGGAAGGCATTACACCAGACAGAAACTTTTGGCATAAATTTTGATACATCAACGAAAAAAAAGTCCCTTTCTTTATTAAACAATTTCAGTAAATCCAGAGCAGATCTTTTAATTATTTCAGCCTCATGATAAACTCCTAAAGTATATACAGCTCGTTCTTGATTATCTTTTCCTATAAAAAGAAAAAAACCTGGTTTATTATTTACTTGTCCATAATAAGGTAAATGTAAGATATCAGAAACACTGGAGGTTAAATCAATTTTTCCTATATGGAGATTAGCGGCAACAAGGGATGAGTGAGTGCCGGTGGGACACATGTAAATTATGGCCATTGGCGATTATCCTTAGCATATTTTGTTTTAATAATCTTTACAATATGGCAAAATTTGTGGAAAGAAATTTGCGTTCCTAAGATAACAATAGGCCTACCTATTCTCACTAATCCTAACCGCCGGGAAAGATAACCTCCAATAACCATAAGCCAATTTACATAAGGCATAGTATCAACAAATACCAGATCCTTATTAGGAATATCCGCAATACTTGCAATGCTCCGCATAATATCTTCATAATTTTTTCCTAAACCGTGTTTACTTGTAATATAAACAGAGTTACCATATTCGTCGTGCCCAATAAAGCGAATATACCCATGATCCTGGGCCACTTGTTTATCATAATAGGGTAAAGCTAATAAATCTTGAGCACTGGGGACTTTACTTTCTTTTAATAAACCTGCATGGATACAAGCGCTAGTTACGGAAGAATGGGAGCCTCCGAAGCAATGGTAAATTATATGCACTTTCTCCCTCCTTCTTAATGTTTAACCACAATATAAACTCCATTTTCTAAATCATGAACCATAGCTTTTAAAATCCTGCTTAATAATAAACCAATCCGGTTAGCCTCCTCCTTATCTTTGGCTATAAAAACGGGACTGCTCCCAAAAACTTTTTGCGGATCGGTAGTTATTATAGCTAAAATAGTCTCTTTAATTCCAACTTCCATAAACCTCTTCCTTTCTAATCAGCGGCTTTTCTACCTATATCGCTGGATAAAGGCTTTTGGGTAGCACTTTCTAAGACTGGTGTTCGGTAAATAGCCTCAATTATACATTCAATATCCTTTTCATTGGGTACAACAAATAAAGCCAGTTTCCCTGTATCCACATTTTTGCGCATAAGAGGTGTAAAATCAGGTTCTCCTGTTTCTAATTTACTGCCAACCAATGCGGCTACATCATGAAGAATTGCCTGCCTCTGGCCGAGATTATTCAAAGTAGCCCGGGCGTTATCATCTTTAGGATGAATAACTACCCCTACCCCATCTTGCAAAATTTTTTCTTTGGCTTCCGGTGACCCAATATTCATAATAACAATATCATCAACCATTAATAAGGATTTTTCGAAATGTAACTTGCCGGGTTTTACTTCGGCTATGTCGCGAACAAATTGGCCTCTCATTAGAAAACCTGTTAAGAAAATACTAATTATGCCGGCTATGGCACCAATTTGTAAGTTAAAAAATACCGCAAAACCTGTCGTTGTCAAAGATACAAGCATTACTAGATAATTTCTGGCTTCAAAAACTTTTGCTATTCCTTCAATGTAATCCAGGCCACGTGGTACCAATGATAATTCTTCAAGTTTACTTAAAGTTTCCCGTTCCATATTCCGAATATCCCTAAATTGTTGAGCAGCTAATACCAAAAAGGTTACAGCTGTATATTCTTTTTCCATTAAAGCGGGAATGGCTAAAGATGCTAAAAAAGCCGCAATAAATCCTAAAGAAATATGGGTTACATACCCATGGGGATAAGAGGGATATGAACGATAATCATTTCTTAACATGAAAATTCTGGCTGCAACACCCATGATAACTCCTAAAATAACAATACTAGCCATATCTTTCATATCTACTTCTTATCTTTTCCTTTAATATTGCCGAAAAAGCTGGCAAATTCTTTACCTAGACTGCGCACTTTATTGAAAGAACCTTCCAAACTACCTGTACTAATGAAAAGAAAAACAATCCCTCCTACGAAAACCGCAAGTAATATCCAGATTAAAGAGGAAGTAGTACCACGGGTAGTTTCAGTTGCAGGCTGTTGGTTCGCCGGAGTACCGGTAACACCTAAAAATTCCGGTAAAAGAGAGGCAAAAACTGCTGCACCGTTTTGTGCCGCTTCTAAAGAATTAGTATGAGTACCTACTTCAATCAAAATCGAACGGGGAGCTAAATCCTGGTTATAGTTGCCTTTAGCCATGAAGATACCTTTAATTAGGCCAGGTTTTTTCTCATCATAATAAGCCTTGATTTGCTTTGCAAAATCAAGGTTAGCTTGCATATTTTGGTTTTGCCTTCCTACTACTAAACGGATTTGGGTGGCGTTTTTACCGTCAATCTCTGTTGCATAAAAATTAGGGTCAGGTACCCCATCCCGATGAACATCAATAAGGGCAATAGGATTTTGTTTTAATAACTGGACGGCTGTTCTTCGTGAGCGCTGGTATGCATTGGCATCATGAGGATCGTGTTTATTGTCACTCATAATTCCTTTAATGCCCTGTTCCTGTAATACATTAGAAATAGTTTTGCCTACTTTTAAAATATCACCGTCTCCTGGTTTGCTTTCTGTACCGGAGGTTGGCACATAAGACTCTGCGGTATGGGTACTATATAGGGCTACCGGCCTTCCTTCATTTTGAGCCAGCTTGCCTTGGCTTATAGCCGGCTGTTCTTTAGGCTTCCAGGAAATATCTTCTTTGCCTAGATATTCACAGTAAACTGTGTCTCCCTCTATTTCTACAACCCGGTACCTGGAGTTATCCGCTAAAATAAGCTCATCACCTTCAAAAACGGCCCTACTAGTTTGGTCAATTTCTTTTTTAGTTTTTATATCTACAAAGGAATAATAACCTCCATCTGTTCTTTCAAGATCAAATTTCCCTAACTCTTCGAGAATTTCTTGAGCTGAATCTACACTGACGGAAACGGATAAATTACCTGTTAAGTGTACTATTGTCAAGCCTAGAATTACGCAAAATATACCTAAACCTAAGAGAAAAAATTTCCTGGTTTTATGCATTGTCCTCACCCCTTTGGTCCTTATCTGACTCAATATTTTCAGAGACTCCCAGCATACTTGTATA
Organism: Peptococcaceae bacterium UBA3933; assembly: GCA_002385805.1. GTDB lineage: Bacteria > Bacillota > Peptococcia > Peptococcales > BICA1-8 > UBA3933. The sequence goes on along the minus strand of DGEF01000079.1, from coordinate 13,892 downwards.
ATGTACTTCTTTCAAATTTTTAACAAGTTTGGGGTCTCTTCCGCGACTGTCAGGACCACCTTGTAAACGTTCCCTGCCTTCACCAATGAATTCAGCCAATAATACGGCTATTAAACCGGAAATAACTATACTGTCAAAAGCACCTGCTCCCCCTATGTGTACAGTCCCAGGTACTCCTGTTACTACTAGGTATATCAAGTGAAAAAAATCTAGTAATAACACACCAAGGGTTCCGGCAACAAAAGCTGCTCTACGGGATCTTCCGGCAATATAGGCTACTATTCCTCCCACCAAGGGATAAATAAATATGGGATCAATAATTGTATTAAATTCGGCGCCTTCCCTGGTCATTATAACACTACCGATTATGTAAATAACTATCCCAGTAGCCAAGGCACCAACTAAAGCTCTTATTTTTTCTTTAACGGTACCTGCGGTACTGATTAAATAAAAAGCCAAGATTACAGGAACAACACCACCACCTAAATTAACGGTGGTTTCAATATTTCCCCGGGTAATGGGAATATCAATAAAACTACCTGCTATCAAAGCACCAATTACTAATAAAGCTCCCTTGTCACTTAGATGCATTCTATCTAATATTCTTTGGGCAACACCGAAAAAGATTAATAGAGACACACCAACTAATACCATAACACCCCAGTTAAGCCCCACTTAGAGCCTCCTCCTTTTTCCTGGATTTCTGTTTTATATTTCCCGTAAGCTTACGATTATATGCATATACTCACAGGTGGTACTTTTCATTAATAAAGAGAATAGCCCTTTAGTTTAAAACTAAAGGGCTATTCTCTGGTATAAGCATAAGATTGAATATTGATTCCTCTCGCTTCCAGCCATTCTCGAACAAAGCCGGTAATAATTATGGGGCATTTTTTTAATTGTTTCAATTCTGAAGTGCCGATTAAAAGCATGAGTTCCTTAACTTGCTTAAATAAATCTTCTAAATAATCAATCAATACTTTTTCCTCATTTTCATAGATCACTTCCAATAGTGGAGCAGCCATCCCTACCGCTTTGGCACCTAAGACAAGTGATTTTAAGATATCAGAGGGCTTTTTGATACCACCGGAAGCAAAAACTATCATTTCCCCGGCAGTACTTAATGTCTCAATTAAAGATACAGCTGTAGGAATACCCCAGGTCAACAGGTCTTCATTACCCAAACCTTGGCTCCGAACCCTTTCAATAGCCACAAAATTTGTTCCCCCTGCTCCACTTACATCAACATAATTAATTCCCATTTTTCTTAGTTTTAACACTGTTTCCCGTGATAATCCAAAACCCACTTCTTTGATAATCAGAGGGACTTGAATTTTTTCCTTAAGCTCATAGATATTCTCCTCTAGTTTACTAAAATCCCGATCACCTTCCGGCATCGCTAATTCTTGAGGTAAATTTAAATGAAGCTGAAGGGCATCGGCTTCAATCATTTCCACAGCTTCGCGAGCTTGTTGGTAAGGTATAAGTGCACTAAGATTAGCAAAAACTAAACCTTGAGGATTCATTTTGCGTACAATTTCAAATGATTTTCGTGTATCGGGATTCTTTATAGCCGCCGTTTGGGAACCAACAGCTAAAGGTATTCCACATTCACGAGCCGCAATAGCTAAACGTTTATTAAAAACTTCTAACCCCCGAGCGCCTCCAGTCATGGCGTTAATAATTAAAGGAAAACGGATTTTTTTACCGAATAAAACCAAGCCTGTATCAACACTATCAAGATTGGCTGTTCCTAATGCTTGATGAACTAAATATAAATCGGAAAAGCCTGTTGACAAAGGACCAGAAGATAACTCCAGGGAATATTTGAGATGGTCCCATTTTCTTTTTTCCCGCAAATCCATGTATATCACCCTAAATTTAGGCTAAGGTTAGAAAAGCGTAGCCAAAGCTACGCTTTCTATCTAATTATTATTTTTAATTTCATTAAAAATATCCCCTACTACATCACCTATGGTTACTCCGGAAGATTCCTCTTTAGTTTGAAAAGTATTGTTTTCTTTCTTTTTGGGAGCCGGTCTTGTAGTGGCTTCTTTTATACTTAAACTAATTCTTTTGTTTTCAGCATCTACATCTAATACTCTTGTTTCCACTTCCTGGCCTACACTAACTACATCCTCAACCTTATCTACTCTTTCCCAGGCTAACTGAGATATGTGTACTAATCCATCAATACCAGGCTCTAGTTCCACAAAAGCCCCAAAAGGTGCAATTCGAACTACTTTACCTTTAACAATGCTCCCAATTGTATATTTATCTTCCGCTGTTTCCCAAGGACTGGGAATTAATTTCTTTAAGCTTAAAGAGATTCTCTCTTTTTCTTTATCAACACCCAAGACGTAAACTTCTACTTCATCGCCTTCAGAAACTACGTCCCTGGGATGTTCCACTTTACCCCAACCCATTTCTGAAACATGCAGGAGACCGTCAACTCCACCTAAGTCTATAAAAGCACCGAAATCGGTAATTCTCTGTACTATACCTTTTCTGGTTTGTCCTTCTTCAATTTCTGCCCAAAGTTTTTCTTTTTTGGCTTCGTATTCTTCATCAAGGACAGCTTTACGGGAGAGTACTGCTTTACGAGCTTTTTTATCAAATTCAATAACTTTTAACCGTAATTTTTGTCCAATAAATTGTTCGAGATTTTCTACATAGCCTCTATCAATTAAAGAAGCAGGCACAAAACCACGCATACCTACATCTACCAATATGCCACCTTTAACAACTTCTATAGCTTCTGCTTCAATAACTTTACCTTCCTTGAATGCTTCTTCTAAAGTTTTTAATGCTTCTTCCTGATCCGCTCTACGCTTGGAAAGAATCATATTTCCTTCAGAGTTTTCTACCTTTAAAACTAAAACTTTTATTTGATCACCTACATTGACAAATTCATTGGGATCAGTTACTTTGCGATAGGACAATTCATTTACGGGAATAATCCCTTCAGATTTTCCACCTACATCAACCAGAACCTCATCACTATTTATTTGAACAACCGTTCCGGTTATAATATCTCCCGGTCTTACTTCTTCCATTTGCTTCATTTCCTGTTCCAAATGATTTTCCATAACTGCACCTTCCTCATTACTTAACTCAGAAACATTTTGAGTTTCTTGAGTGTCTTTAGTTTCCAGAGTTTCTTTAATTTCTTCCATAGTCCTGACAACCTCCTCAATAATCCAATCTGGTGTTGATGCACCTGCCGTTACTCCAACCCTATCTATATCATAAAACCATTCCCTTTGTAAATCTTGTGCTGTTTCAATATGTTGAGTAGGAGTTTTAGTTTCACGACATAGTTGGGCTAACTTTTGAGTATTGGCACTATTTAAACCCCCTATGACAATCATTAAATCTACCTTTTTTGCAATTTCTAAAGCAGATTCTTGACGTTGTCGGGTGGCTGAACAAATGGTATTAAATACAACTAATTGGTTAGATTTTTTCCTTAAAATTTCCACAGATTTATTAAACCTATCCTGATTTTCAGTGGTTTGAGCTGTCAGACAAATTTTTTCATCTCCCAAATCCAGTTCATAAAGCTCATCGGGATTGCGAAAAACTATTCCCTTTCCTAAAGCCCACCCTAAAATACCTTTTACTTCCGGGTGGTCTTTATTACCTAAGATTAGTATTGTGTAATCCTTAGAAGCATATTCATGAGCAATTTTTTGTACTTTATTGACAAAGGGACAAGTGCAATCGATTAATTCTAAACCCCTGGTATTAGCCTCTGCATAAATATCAGGGGGTACTCCATGAGTTCGAATTAAAAGTTTTTTTTCTTTTATTTCTGCAAAATCTTCCCTGGGTATTATCCCTTTTTCCCGTAGCCGGTTTACTTCTTGAGGATTATGTATTAAAGGACCCCAAGTGGCTAGGGGTCCCCCTTCTTTCTTAATTAATTCTTCCCCTTGGTCAATAGCTCTTTTAACCCCGAAACAAAAACCTGCATGAGGAGCAACAATAATCTGCAAAACCATCAGCACCTTTATTACTTTATAATTTAGTTATCATGTTAAAATTCGCGATAATATTAAAATATCCTGCAAATTTATGCTAATAATTCTTTTACTTTATTGTGCACCTGTTTAGTTATTTGTTCAAGTTGTTCATTAGTAATTTTTCCTTTATCGGGATTTTCTATGTATATGGGATCACCAATATTTAACTCCAATTTAGTTCTAAATCCCCGTGGAAAAAGTTTTCTTGCCCCTTTCAGGCCAACCGGCACAATAGGAGCATTACCTTTATAAGCTAATAAGGTAATCCCTGATTCAAAATCTAAAAGTTCTCCTTTTAAGCTTCTGGTTCCTTCCGGAAAGATACACAATACTTTACCTTCTTTTAATATTTTAAGAGAATTTTTAATTGCATTAAGGTCTGATTTCCCTCTCTTAACGGGAAAAGCACCTAAAATTTTAATTAAACTCCCAAACAAGAAAATTTTAAACAATTCTTCTTTAGCCATAAAGTGAAGACGGCGTGGTAACAAAACACCTAAAACTACAGGATCCCAATAACTGGTATGATTACAGGCTAAAACAACAGGACCCTCCTGAGGTAACTTTTCTAAATTCTTTACCTCTGTTTTAGCAATTACTTTAATAAAACCTGTAATAATCACTTTTAAAATACTATAAAGCATCGTTATTCTCTCCTAAGATGATCGCTAAAATTTTATTGATGACTTCATTTAAGGTGAGATTACTGGTATCAATTACTATTGCGTCTTCAGCCGGTTTTAGCGGACCCACTTCTCGTTGGGAATCTAATTTATCTCTTTCCGCAATCTCTTCTATTATATCATCATTTGTAAATCTATACCCTTTTTTTTCTAATTCCAGTTTCCTTCTTTTTGCCCTTTCTTCTAAAGAAGCTGTAAGGAAAAATTTGTACTGGGCATGAGGCAAAACCACTGTCCCTATATCTCGTCCATCCATAATAATATTATGATTTTGGCCTAAGCTCTGTTGCATTTTTACCATATACTTTCTCACCTCAGGATAGGCGGCTACCAATGAGACCTTTTGCGAAACCTGAGGAGAACGAATTAATTCTGTTACATCTTCTCCGTCACAAAAAACTTTTTGTACCTTTCCGCAGCCAAAAGTTATTTCTGTAATTTTTGCTAATTCCACTAAGGACCTTTCATTAGATAAATTCATTCCGTTCTTTAAGGCTTTATATGTTAAGGCCCGATACATTGCACCGGTATCCACATAAATAAAACCAAGTTTATCCGCTAGTTTTTTCGCTACTGAACTTTTACCGGCTCCCGCAGGGCCGTCAATGGCAATCTGAATTGGTTTTTTCATATTAACTCCTTCACCCTTAAAAACTTAACCAGAAATTTTTTATTTTCGGCCAGCACTTAATAAATTCTTTTCCTGTCAAAACCAGGGCTAAAACCTGTTTTTCTTGTGCCCATAACTCTTCGCAAGGTAGATAAGCGGCTACAACTTTATCTCCCTTTTTTATAAAAACATTGTACCGGGTTAAACCGGGATTTAAAATAAAGGGACAACTTAATTCTTCTTTAAAACTGTCACTGTTTATGATTAGTCCCTGAAGTTTACAAAAAAAAATTAATTCTTCTAATTCATATTTAGGTAAAACATTAGCTTCCCCTAAGATAGTTACATAAAAAGGTGTTTTTTCTACTACTTCCCGAATTTCTTCCGCTTTTTGCTGTTCCAATGTAAAAATAAGGCCGTGAATTGGAAATTTATTAACTAAATGTAATTCATTTTTACCTATATCTTTTAAAAATATTCTCACTTAAATCACTCAATTCTTGTCTCAAAACTTTTAAGCAATAGTCCGGTGAGCCAAACCGATGGAGACTTCATCCAAATGAACTAAACCAATTCCTAAGAAAACGGCTACACTTATATGGTCCTGATAACGAGCCATAGCCAACTTTCCGCCTACATTAAGTCCAATAGCCTTAGGCATAATCTGAGATAAAGCTTCCCGAGTGGCTCCGGCCACTGCTCCTTCTTCTGAATGAGTGTCTCGAATAACTCCTTCTCTTTTACCTGCTACAATTGCACGTTCAACAATTTTTTTAATAGTAGCTAAATATTCACCGCCAACATCTACTGCAGCTGTTTTTATTCCCATATCAGCATAAAATTTCTTTTCTTTTTGCTCTTCTTCCCTGGTTTCAGTTAAAGCCATTTTAATGGCTACACTGGCAATTTTTCTACTCCCATATGTCATATTATTCACTCCTTATGAAAAGGAAAAAATTTAAACAAGGTGCCTACTTTAAGGCACCTTATCTAATTGGATTATATTACACATTTTTTTTAATTGCAACTAGTCCCAAACTGTAAAAGTTGTCGATTGACCGCCTTTTACTGTTACTAACTCTTGGGGAATTTTTATCTCATTTCCTGAAGGTACTATTTTAAATTGCAAATCCAATTCATAATCAGATATATCTATGGTAATTTGGTCATTTACTTTAACATTTACGGAAGTTTGAAGTTTAGTAAAATCAGCAGCCTTCTGACCGTTAATAAGTATCTTGGCCTTTGGTAAACTGGTTATATAAGGTGTTAGTACTCTGAAGGTAAGATTACTTACTTCCGTATCTACATGCCCTGCAAAAAAGACCTGATTATGTTCAATTTTTTCCCCTTCTATGGCGCTTAATAAACTCAATTGTAATGGTAAAGGTTCATAAAATATCAAGGATTGGACTACTATAACTCCGGTAAATAAGAATGCTACTAAAAATAACAATAATTTTTCTGATTTTTCAAGAAAAAACAATATTTCTTTGCTGGAAATAAATAGCCCTCCTCACTTTTGGGATAGGTTATATTAAGTAGTATTACCATGGTTTTCATTAATTAAGCATTGAGGCAAAATTCCCAGCAGTATAACCTGTTGAGAAAGCAGCTTGCAAGTTATATCCTCCCGTTAAACCATCAATATCCAAAACCTCACCGGCAAAATATAAACCTTTAATTAACTTAGACTCCATAGTTTGGGGATTTACTTCTTTCACATTTACTCCACCTGCTGTTACTATGGCTTCATTTAAGGGACGGGATCCGATTAAAGTAACTTGTAATCCTTTTAGAACGTCAATAATTTTCCTTCTTTCTTCTTTAGTTATTTGATGCATAACTTTATCTACATTTATTCCTGCTAAATTAATAACAGGCATAATTAACCTTTGCGGTAATAAATCACCCAAACCGTTTTTTATCTGTTTATTACTAAATTTAACAATGTCTCTTTGTAACCTCTGGTCCAGTTTTTCTTTGTTTAAGGCAGGCTTTAAATCTATTTTTAAGATTAATGGCAGATAATTTTTCTGCCAGTAGTCTACTGCCTTTCTGCTGATAGTAAGAATTATAGGACCGGAAACCCCAAAATGGGTAAAAAGCATTTCGCCAAAGGCTTGGGCTAACTTCTTACCTGTAGTTGTTTGTAATATAACAGTAACGTTTTTAAGACTTAATCCTTGTAAATCTTTAGCCCATTCCTCCTTAACCTCTAAAGGTATTAAAGAAGGACGAATAGGAACAATGGAGTGGCCTAATCGTTGCGCTAAATTATAACCGTCACCGGTTGAACCGGTTCCTGGAAAAGAAGCACCACCGGTAGCAATAATAACCCTGTCCCCAAGTATTTCCCTACTGTCAGCTAAAATTACCCCTTCTACTTTTTCCCCATTAGTCTTAATATCAACTACGCTAACTCCTCTGAGTATCTGTACCCGTTGTTCAGCTAGATAATTTTCTAAAGCTTTAACGATTTCCCCTGAACTATCAGAATTGGGGAACACCCTTCCTCCACGTTCAATTTTCAGTTCTACGCCTCTTTCCTTGAAAAAGGCCATTAAATCTAAATTAGAAAAGTTAGTCAAGGCACTATAGAGAAACTTTCCATTTCCTGGGAAATTATTAATTATCTCTTCTATATTTGCGGTGTTTGTCAAATTACAACGACCCTTACCTGAAATAAGGATTTTCTTGCCTAAACGCTTATTTTTTTCTATTAATAAGACACTTGCTCCATTTTGAGCCGCTTTTCCGGCAGCCATCATACCTCCGGCTCCTCCGCCCACAACTACAACTTTTAATTTACTTTTCATTTCTATAAAACTACTCCTTTAAATTATATTAATCAGAGAGACCTACTTCCTTTTTTAGCCTTTTTACTTCTTCTTCAGTCAAAAACCTGTATTCACCTTTAGCTAATTTACCCAATCGCAGAGATCCTTCTTGAACCCTTTTTAAGTATAACACGGGATGGTTAATTGCTTGAAACATTCGCCTTACCTGCCTGTTTCTGCCTTCATAAATGGTGATTTGAATTAAGGTTTTATTTTTCCATTGCTTAAGAATTTTAATTAAGGCAGGTTGGGTCAGACCATCCTCTAAAACTATTCCTTTCTTTAACTTTTCTAAAGCCGATTTACTGGGGTTACCCTGAACCAAGACCTCATAGGTTTTAGGTATTTTATATCGTGGATGGGTTAAACGGTAGGAAAGTTGTCCATCATTTGTTAATAATAATAAGCCCTCAGTAGCATAATCTAAACGACCTACAGGGTAAATTCTAATGTTTAAATCTTTTACCAATTCTTTTACTGTAGGTCTACCCTGAGGATCTTTTAGAGTAGTTACATACCCGGCTGGCTTATTTAATAAGACATAAATTTTTTTTTCTTTCTTCCCAATCACCTGGTTATTCACTTCAACAATATCTTGTAATGGATCAATTTTTGTACCCAGAGTAGTAACTACCTTCCCATTAACTTTTATTTTTCCCTCTAAAATCAATTTTTCGCAACTTCTTCTGGACCCGATTCCCGCATGAGCCAAATACTTTTGTAACCTTTCCAAGAGTATTCCCCCGAAAACTATAATAACTTGCACATATCTAGAAAAATAGTAACATCTTTCCCTATTGCTAAACAAGTTTAAAATTATTTTTATTTACCCGAACATGCGGTTTACAATATAAACGGAAGCAATAAATGAGGAAATATCAGCAAGTAAACCTACCCAAAGAGCATGCCGGTATTTGGTAATTCCTACTGAACCAAAATATACGGTAAGGACAAAAAAGGTAGTATCACTACTTCCTTGCATTGTGGAAGCCAATCTGCCAATAAGAGAGTCCGGACCAAAAGTATTAATTAATTCTGTAGATATTCCTAAAGCCCCTCCTCCTGATAAAGGACGCATAATCGCTAAAGGTAATACTTCACCGGGAATATGCAGTAAATCAGTAACCGGTTTCAGAGCTTCTACTACAATGGCCATGGCACCGGAATTTCTAAAAACACTTATGGCTACCAACATGGCTACCAAATAAGGAATTAACTTAATGGCAATTTTAAAACCTTCTTCTGCCCCTTCAATAAAAACTTCATAAACTTTAACACCTTTAATATAAGCAAATAAAGGGATAAATAAAACTAAAAAAGGAATTGCCCATTTAGAAATAACATTAATGATTAACTCCAGCATTTTATTTACCCCCTTTTTTTAGCGAAATACCTAAATATTCTATCAAAGGTTACAGCCAGAATCATACCTACGGAAGTAGCAAAAATAGTGGTTCCCACTATCTCAGTGGGATTTGCAGATCCGGCGGCAACTCTCACCCCAATTATTGTGGCTGGTACTAAAGTAATACATGATGTATTCAGGGCAAGAAAAGTAATCATGGCATCACTGGCTTCATTAGAACCTTTATTGATAGATTGCAACTCTTGCATTGCTTTCAAGCCAAAGGGTGTAGCCGCATTTCCCAACCCTAAAATATTTGCACTTAAGTTTAATAAAATTGCACCCATAGCTGGGTGGTCCTGAGGAACACTCGGAAACAAGAACCTGGTAAAAGGTCTAATTAATCTAGCTAAGATATCTACTAATCCTGCTACTTCCCCTAAACGCATTATCCCTAACCAAAAGGTCATTAATCCTATTAAATCAAAAGAGTATTTTACACCTAAATTAGCAGCTTGTAAGACAGAATCAGTAATGATTTCCGGTTGCCCATTGATGGCAGCAACAATTATCCCTACTGCAATTAAGGTTAACCAGATTAAATTTATCATAGGTACCTCCGCTATCCTCTTTATACAAATCATTCTCTTAGATACCTATGAAAGTTTCTTTTATAGTAGAACTACCTTTACAATTCCCAAAAAAAATCTGATCCTTTTAAGATCAGATTTTTAAGAGTTACTTTGACTACCGGCAAATTCGGCAGCCAACTCATTTTCGTTTTTATTTTCTTTCTTTTTGTTAATCATTCCTTGAATTTGATTAACTAAATTGGGTGCTAAATCAATCAACCTGTCAACAACTGTATTGCCGTCGACGGGAAGAAAACGAACTTCGTTTGAAGTAACAACTAAAAATCCTACAGGTTGGACTGAAACACCGGCTCCGGACCCACCACCAAAAGGAAGTGGTTGGGCTTGTTCTTGCTGATTATCCCCTCCACCGGCTGTTTCAAATTCTCCTCCTCCGGCGGCAAACCCACAGGCAACTCGAGAAACTGGGATAATAACCGTGCCATTAGCAGCTTCTACAGCATCTCCCACAACCGTATTAACATCAACCATCTCTTTAATACTTTCCATGGCCGTCTTCATTAAAGCTTCTATTGGATGATTACTGGACACACAAATACCCCCTCTGGAATTACTAAATTAAATAAAAAAAGTAGAATTAGTCTTAATCATATTTGTACTAAATCTCATAAACCGGACCATTTGGATAAAGACAATTATAATATGGCCTAAGGGAAAAACAATTATACAATCATACTCCAGATAAAATCTAGGGTTATTAAAAATTGGCACAACCTTTATTTGAGGAGTTTCAGGTTTTAAAACTATCCATTTTGAAATCTGACTTAAGCCAAAAGAAATAATGGCCCAAACACTACCGACGGCTATCCCTGTTTGGGCTGCATCATCTAAACCTATTTCCGTATAAACATGTAGTTTTTGGCAACGAATCGGCTTTAATATTTTCCCGGTCATCCTAATCCCATGGGATATTATTTGAATAAATTTCGGCCACCAAACAAATATCCTTTTAAATATTAAATTATAGTTTCGTAAAGGTAGCCTTTGAGCATGTAAAGATTCTTTAACATTTTCAGGTGAAAACCTGCGTTTTGACATTATAGATAATATTTTAGGCAAGGGTTCACTTATATCTTTCCTAATTTTTATAAATAAAAACTTTACTTGGACTTGGAGTCTATTCGCTTTTTTATTTCTTAAATAGGAAATATGAACCTGAATAGGTAAAAAAAAGAGTAACCAGATAAAAAATAAAAAAAGGATGAGATAGAAAAGAAACATTAATTTTCACTCCTCTATTCATCCTTATTTTGGCAATAAATTTATAAAGTTATACGTTTAAGGTGAACCGAATAAACTTTAGTCTTCATCCTTTTCTGTTATAAAATTTTCCAGAGCGGGCAATTCCGCTAAATCTTTTAGTCCAAAGTATTTTAAAAACTCCTTGGTTGTCCCGTAGAGAATAGGTCTACCGGGAGTTTCCTTTCTGCCTAACTCTTCGATTAATTTTTTCTCAACCAAGGTATTAATTATTTTATCTACTTTTACCCCTCTGATTAATTCTATTTCACTTCTGGTAATAGGCTGCTTATAGGCTATAATTGCTAATGTTTCTAAAGCTGCGTGAGACAAAGAGCTTAAGTGGGGTTTATATAGTTTTTCAATATAATTTTTAAATTGAGGCTTAGTCATAAATATAAAGCCGCCTGCTACTTCTCTTAAATAAAAACCATGTTCATCTGTTTCATAAACACGGGCAATTTCTTCAATTAACTCACTAATTTCCCCAGGATTAATACCTGTAATTTCACTAATTTGTTCAATATTTAATGGTTCATTACTGACAAAAAGTAAGCTCTCAATCACCGCTTTAGCCTCTTTAGGAAATAATACCATTACCCTTTCCCCCAAAAAAACCAGTAGTTTAGTATTCCCGGAGAAAAATTATTATTTTACCGAAAGTATCCTTTTGCTGAAAACTAATTTTATTAAGCTTAATAAGTTCGAGAATTCCTAAAAAGGTAACCAATACTCTCAACTTACTCGCTCCGGTGGAAAAAAGTTCACTAAAGGTTAAACCACGAGGACTTTCGGCTAATTTGTCCAAAATGTGATTCATACAATCTTTAATTGAAATATTTTCTCTGGCAATTTCATAAACAGGTTCCATTTCATTAACTTTCTGCCAAACATCCTGAAATGCTTTTAGTAAATCATAAACGGAGATATTTTCCACAGGATTATAAGGGCCGAATTCTTTAACCAATTCCATTAGATCCAAATCTCTTGTAAACACCTGGGCCATATCTTGTTCTTTCGATTTTAAAAGATTAGCAATTTCTTTATACTTTTTATATTCTAACAGCCTGACTACCAGTTCCTCTCTAGGGTCTTTCCCTTCTTCATCACCTTCATTAACCACTTTAACCGGTTTAGGCAGAAGCATTCTGGCCTTTATAGACAAAAGGGTGGCAGCCATAACTAAAAATTCACTGGCTATGTCTAAATCCAGATCTTTAGCTTCGTTAATAAAACTTAAATATTGCTCAGTAATTTTAGCTATGGGAATATCATAAATATCTATTTCGTTCTTTTCTATTAAGTGAAGTAATAAATCTAAAGGACCTTCAAAATTATCTAAACGAATTTGATATTTGGTTGCCACCATTTTATACACCCATTACATCTCTTACCTCTTCTAATGTTTTTTCGGTTAAAACTTGAGCTTTTTTACTACCTTCCTCTAATATTTCATCTAATAACTCCGGTCTTTCGGAATAATAATTTCTTCTTTCCATTATAGGAGATAAATAATTAGCCAATTTTTCTGCAAGTATTTTTTTACAAGCTACACAACCTATGCTTCCTTTTTTGCAAGTTTCCCCTATATCCTCAACTTCTGTAGGATTATAAATTTGATGGTAAGTATGGACAACACAAACTTCTGGGTTGCCCGGGTCATTTTTCTTTATCCGATTGGGGTCAGTGACCATCAAGCGTACTTTAGCCTGAATTTCAGCCAGATCTGAAGCCATAGCTATATAGTTATCATAACTTTTGGACATTTTCCTTTTATCGATACCCGGCAATAAAGGTATTTTAGATAATATAGCCTGGGGTTCCGGAAAAACCTCTTTCTGGTAAAGATAATTAAATCTGCGGGCAATTTCCCTAGTGAATTCAAGATGTGGAAGCTGATCTTCGCCTACAGGAACCGTATCTGCTTTATAAACAAGAATGTCCGCAGCCATCAGTAAAGGGTACCCTAAAAAGCCATAAGTTGATATATCTTTACCTTGTTTTCCTAACTGTTGTATTTGGTCTTTATAAGTAGGAACTCTTTCCAACCAAGAAAGAGGTGTAATCATTGAAAGAAGCAAATGTAATTCCGCATGCTGTTTAACATGAGACTGAACCATAATTATACTTTTATTAGGATCAATTCCTGCACTAAGCCAGTCTAAAAGCATTTCCTTAATATTTTTTCTAACTTCCTCAGGATTATCAAAAGCAGTAGTTAAAGCATGCCAATCTACAATCCCGAAAACACATTCATACTCATCCTGTAATTTAACCCAGTTTTCTAACACACTTAGATGGCCGATGTGTAAACGTCCGGTAGGACGCATACCACTAAATATCCTACCTTTCACCAAAAATCAACCTCCCTAAATACAGAAAAAAATTTACTGTCCTAAAATTTACTCGATTTTTTAAACTAATAGCCATGCTTTTCATTATATTATATTTTTCCTTTTTTGGCTAATATATTTTAGTGGCAAGAATTATAAACCAC
>DGEF01000120.1 GCA_002385805.1 Peptococcaceae bacterium UBA3933 | reverse complement strand
TAACTTTAGCCTTCAGACAAAATATTAATTGAATCAGTGTTTATCCGTGGTTTAAATATTGACTGGTAAATAAGCGTTGTTCCTGACTAATAATATAGCCCGGAAGAGAATTCTGACCAAAAATATTACCCTAAAGAATATTCTGATCAATTATTTAGCCAAGAAGAATAAGTCTTTTTTAAAAAAGATACGGAGGTGGGCTTTTTGATCTTACAAGGTCAGATTGTAAAATTCAAGTGGAGCATAAGGAAGGCTTTGGCAAGATTACTTAGCCGTTTAGGTCTTAGTGAAGATATTTTTTATGTAGGCAGTAGTGAGGCCTTACCCCCACCCTTGACTCAAGATGAGGAAGAAGTTCTTTTAAAGAGGCTGGAAACAGGCGATAATAATGTGAAAACTGTTTTAATTGAGCGGAATCTACGTTTAGTAGTTTATATTGCACGGAAATTTGAAAATACCGGGGTTGGTATTGAGGATTTAGTTTCCATAGGAACCATTGGACTCATTAAAGCTGTTAATACTTTTGACCCAACCAAAAGAATTAAATTGGCAACATATGCTTCACGCTGTATTGAAAATGAAATTTTGATGCATTTAAGACGTAGCAACAAAACCAAATCGGAAGTAAGTTTTGATGAGCCGTTAAATATTGATTGGGATGGCAATGAACTATTGCTATCCGATGTTTTGGGTACAGACAATGATATTATCTACAAATCTTTGGAGGAAGAAACAGATAGGAAATTATTACATACTGCCATGAAAAAACTTAATCCCAGGGAAAAAAAGATAATGGAATTAAGGTTTGGTTTAAAGGGCGGAAAAGAAAAGACACAAAAAGAAGTAGCGGATTTTTTAGGGATATCTCAATCCTATATTTCCCGTCTGGAAAAAAGAATTATTAAACGCTTAAAGAAAGAGATACAGCGAATGGAGTAAGTAATGCTTTTAAAAATTGTTTATTAAGGTTTTATTTTCTGAAAGTAGCAGTTTGATTTGAAAACTGCTACTTTTTTGATTGACTGCAAATTTCGTTTTTTCAGAATGAAAATACTTTAGGGAAGACGGGGCGTTTTCCGGTTTTTATCGAATAAATCCCCTTTTTGCAGGTTATAACTAAACTAAGCTTTGGAAGTCTATAGGGGGTTAACGTGATTGATTATCAATAAAGTAGAAATTTGCGGTGTAGACACATCAAAACTGCCTGTTTTATCCAATGCGAAAATGAGACAACTTTTTAAAAAAATGCAAACGGGAGATGAACAATCACGGGAAGAATTAATTTACGGTAATCTGCGGCTGGTATTAAGTGTTATTCAAAGATTTACTAACCGTGGGGAATATGTAGATGATTTATTCCAGGTTGGTTGTATTGGATTAATGAAAGCAATAGATAACTTTGATTTAAATCAAAATGTTAAATTCTCTACCTATGCGGTACCAATGATTATCGGTGAAATTAGAAGGTATTTAAGAGATAATAATCCGATTAGAGTAAGCAGGTCTTTAAGAGATATTGCTTATAAAGCCCTTCAAGTTCGGGATTCCCTCGTCAATAAACACTCTAAAGAACCTACCATAAACGAAATCGCGGAAGAACTAAAGATACCCAGGGAAGATGTAGTATTTGCTTTAGATGCCATTCAAGAACCGGTTTCTCTATTTGAACCTATCTATCATGATGGGGGGGATCCCATTTATGTAATGGATCAAGTAGGTGATGAAAAAAATTCTGACATTAATTGGTTAGAAAATATTGCTGTAAAAGAAGCCCTGCGTAAATTAAATGAGCGGGAACGACTAATACTTACTTTAAGGTTTTTCGAGGGTAAAACTCAAATGGAGGTTGCCGAGGAAATCGGCATATCTCAAGCCCAGGTAAGTAGACTGGAAAAAGCCGCCCTCAATCATATGCGCAAACATATGTAAAAGGGGGTCTTAGGTGAAAAAGATTTGCTTTTTCCTTTTTGTTTGTATGTTTTTAGGAGCTGTATCCGTATTTGTGCCGGTCTGGTCTAATAGTGAAAATCAAGAAATCCTTCGGTTGCATATAATTGCCCATTCTGATAACCAGAAAGACCAAGATTTGAAATTAGAAGTGAGAGATGAGGTTTTAAGAGATCTCATTGCTCTTAAAGAGTTTAATGATTTTTCTCAAGTTATAGGTTATTTAAAAGAAAACTTATCAGCTATTGAAAAAAACGTAAATAAAGTAGTTGAGAAAAACGGTTTTCAGTATCCGGTGAATGTCGCCATTACTAAGTCCCATTTTCCTACTAGGTATTATGGGGAGAAGATATATCCGGCAGGTGAGTATTTAGCTCTTAAAATAGTTATTGGAGAAGGTAAAGGTAGCAACTGGTGGTGTGTTTTGTATCCTACCTTGTGTTTTCTAGAATTAGAAGAAGAGTCAGAGATGATAAAGGTTGAAAAAGACAAACCACCGGAAAATGATCCAACAGCACTGCCGGCTATTTCCCAAAAATATGGGCAGGAAAAAGTTAAGGAGAAAGAAAAAAAGGGCTTGGCGAAAAAGTTATATATTCAATGGCAAGAGGTAGTTAAAGAAATGTGGACTGTTACCCGATCGCCTTAGGGCGATTTTTTTTGTCATGAAAAATATATCTTAACATATAAATATATTGTCCACACTAAGGAGGGGTTTTTATGTTGGCCAAGGTTTCTGAATTACAAGAAAGAGAAATCATAAATGTTAGAGATGGGCGAAAATTAGGTCCAATCAGGGATATAGATATTGATGTGGAAACAGGGAAAATCACAGCAATAATACTGCCCGGTCCTGGTAGATTCTTGGGATTACTTGGGCGAAGAGAAGAATATATAGTACCTTGGGAAAATATTATTAGAATCGGCATCGATGTAATCTTAGTAGAATCTCATGATTTTACGGATATACCGGGAAGAGAAAAAAGATTTTATGAACCGGACAGGTAGTCACTAATCACTAAATGACCGTTGACACCCAAAAAATTGTGGTTTAAAATTAACAAAATTAAATATAGCTACTGTTACAACAAAGGGGTGTTTTAATGCGGTGTCCTTTTTGTGGTTATGGTGATAGTAAGGTTTTAGATACTCGTTCCACTGATGACGGTAATTCTATCCGTAGGCGCAGGGAATGTGTCCAATGTGGAAAAAGGTTTACTACCTATGAAAAAATCGAAGATGTACCCTTGATTGTTGTAAAGAAAGACGGTAAAAGACAGGTTTTTGATAATACTAAGATATTAAATGGGTTAATAAAAGCTTGTGAAAAAAGGCCTGTATCTTTAAATCAGTTGGAAGCGGTTGTTAATGAGATTGAAAAGGAACTAAAAAACCGTATGGATAAAGAGGTTAGCTCTTCCTTAATAGGTGAGCTGGTAATGGACAAGCTAAAAGTTTTGGATGAGGTAGCCTATGTAAGATTTGCTTCTGTTTATCGAGAATTTAAAGATATTAGCACATTTATAAAAGAAATTGAAAATTTGTTGCGGAAAAACGGAAAAGAAAAAATAGATTGAAGATAAGTAAAAATCTAATTGACAAAAAAACCTTTAAATATTAAAATAAAGTCATTACAACTTAATAACTTAATAAATAATCTTTTCATCAAGAGAGGCGGAGGGACTGGCCCTGTGAAGTCTCGGCAACCTGGTATCAAGGTGCCAATTCCAGCAGAACTTTTTTTGTTCTGACAGATGAGAAGAAGATAATAAGTCATGACTAATTGTCTTCTCCATTTGTTGGAGAAGATTTTTTAATTTTTAGGAGGAGATGAAAATGAGTAAACAACAACCACTTTTAGCATTATTACCCCTTGGCGTGTTCTTGGTGATTTTTTTGGGGACCGGCTTATATCTGCATTTAACCGGGGCTGAGATGGCTTTTTATCAGCTACCTGCTCCTGTGGCAGCTTTGGCAGGT
Source organism: Peptococcaceae bacterium UBA3933 (assembly GCA_002385805.1). Lineage (GTDB taxonomy): Bacteria > Bacillota > Peptococcia > Peptococcales > BICA1-8 > UBA3933. The sequence continues at coordinate 149 of DGEF01000120.1, read as the reverse complement.
ATTATTGTGGGAATGTTAGTATTGAAAGGTTCTTTAAACCATAAATTAGAGGTATTGGTTAAAGGGATAGGCGATTCAAATATCATTATTATGTGTTTAGTCTTTATTTTAGCCGGTGCTTTTGCTACAGTAGCCAAAGCCATGGGAGG
>DGEF01000025.1:3494-3997 GCA_002385805.1 Peptococcaceae bacterium UBA3933 | reverse complement strand
ATGGCTTGATAGATTTGTTGTTTCAATTCCCTTAATGGGAATTAGTTTGTTTTAAGATAGTTTACAGTGAAATTTCATATGCAGAATTTTTAGTGATTTTCAGGTTTCAATTCCCTTAATGGGAATTAGTTTGTTTTAAGCTTGATAACTGATATTGCAAATTTGCGAAGTCAAATAGTTTCAATTCCCTTAATGGGAATTAGTTTGTTTTAAGGCGGAAGGGTTATATACTTAGAAATGGGATGTTGTCATTTGTTTCAATTCCCTTAATGGGAATTAGTTTGTTTTAAGTATGAAACTGGTGAAATTATAGAATTACACTTTAAAAAGTTTCAATTCCCTTAATGGGAATTAGTTTGTTTTAAGTTAACCGAATATGAAAACCATGAGATAAAAGATTCTTTAGCGTTTCAATTCCCTTAATGGGAATTAGTTTGTTTTAAGTTAAAAGTTTTATATTCTGTTGATTCTCTGATAATGGGTTTCAATTCCCTTAATGGGAA
>DGEF01000025.1:441-3300 GCA_002385805.1 Peptococcaceae bacterium UBA3933 | reverse complement strand
ATGGGAATTAGTTTGTTTTAAGAGCGTTAGCTTTGTGTCAGATCTTATAAGGACTTTTTGTTAATTTTTCGAGATACAAATAATATTTTATTAAAATACTTCTTCTTTTTATTAAAAAATCCTTCCTTTTTCCGATTATTGTAGCTTCGAGACTTAACCGTATTTTTTGCACAGCTAAGGCTCTCGCTTTTGTTACAGGGATTCTAGTCTATTAACTTTACTATTTCCCGCTTTTGATGGTATTAATACTTTCTCAAAACATGATAAATAATAAAAAAAACTATTTAACAAATGCTAGAGTAAGCATTTTGTTATTAACTCTAGGAGCAGTCCATGAAAAATTACCCTTATCTTCCCAAACGGGCTTATTTTGAGCCGGAAGCTCTGGATTATCCTCTAGGGCAAAAAATTTATCGTACTTTAAAAGAGTTGAGTGTGCCTATTTATAAAACAACTTCCCACAATAGAGTAATGGGTATCCCCGGAAAAACAGCCCAGGAAAAATACTACGAAGGCAAAAATACTCTTGTAGTAGGGGTTCGTAGAAGCAAGGATTTTCAAACCTGTAAACCCTCTGCCCATTATCAACTACCCCTTACCACCGGCTGTCCCGGTAAATGTGAATACTGCTACCTAAACACAACTCTAGGAAAAAAACCTTATTTAAGAATATATGTTAATATTGAAGAAATCCTGGCCAGAACCCAGGAATATATCGATAGTAGAGCCCCTGAAGTAACAGTATTTGAAGGATCAGCTACCTCTGACCCTTTGCCTACAGAGCCTTTTACGGGTAATTTGGCCAAAACTATAGAATTTTTTGCTAAGCAAAAATACGCCAAGTTTCGTTTTGTCACAAAGTTCACCAATGTGGACTCTCTTTTAAACCTGAAACATAATCAACAAACCCGTTTCCGCTTTAGTCTAAACAGCAATTACGTAATAACTAAATTTGAACATAGTACGCCTAGTTTAAAGGAAAGAATTATTGCCGCAGGTAAGGTTTCTGATGCTGATTACCCTCTGGGGTTTATTATTGGGCCCATTATGGTTTATGAAGGTTATCAAGAAGAATACAAGGAACTTTTTACTAGGCTACGGAAGACTTTGAATCCTAAAGCCTTCCCTAACCTTGCTTTTGAACTGATCACTCACCGTTTTACTAAGAGGGCAAAAAACCAAATCTTAGAAGTATTTCCGGGTACAGAATTACCCATGAATGAAGAAGAGAGACAGTTTAAATATGGCCAATTCGGTTATGGAAAATATATTTATCCTGAAAAAATAAGAGAAGATTTGAAGGATTTTTTCCGGGAACAAATCGCTGAAATTTTCCCTGAAGCTAAAATCTCCTATTTTGTTTAACTAATTCACCAAGTCCAGACAAATAATAAAGGCTCAAGTGTATTTTCCCTTGAGCCATTTTTTATGCTTTTACATTATCGGGCCCTTCAAAAGACGGCTTTACTCTTCATTTACACCCATCTGAATAAGTATTCCGTTAACGGCTTTAACTTCTTCAAGGTTATGAGTAACCATGATCACCGTTTTTCCTTTTATGTTTTCTTTTACATACTCTATTGTCATCTGCTTAGTGGCCTCATCCAAACCTTTAAAAGGTTCATCAAAAAATATAATGTCACTGGGAGCCAGAATAGCTCTTACTATAGCTACCCGTCGTTTCATCCCACCACTTAATTGGAAGACTTTCCGCCCGTAACTATCTTTAAGACCCACTCTTTCTAAATGGGCGATAATCGTTTTGTCTTCAACTTTTTTGTCACATACCAACCGCACATTAGAAAGGGCACTAAAACTTTCACACAACCGGTCTTCTTGAAAAACCGCGCTTTTTAACTTTGGAACCCCTACAACGGAACCGCTGTCAGGGGAAAGCAAACCCATAAGAATATTTAACAAGGTTGTCTTGCCACAGCCTGAGGGTCCCATGATACAGGTAACCTTATGTTCGGGAAAAGTTACATTCAGATTATCCAGTACAAGATTTGAGCCAAAACTTTTACGAAGACCTAAAACTTGAATATCCATTTAAGAACCCTCCAACTGCACAAACAACCGCTTTAAAAAAAGCAGAAAGAGTTTCTCAAAGGCTACGCTAAAAAGGATGATTAAAACCGTCCAGGCAAACAAGTCGGCAGTACTTAAATATACTTTGGCCTCATATAATTTTTCCCCTATGGAGCCGTCAGGGATCCCGATAACCTCGGCGGCAATACCTGCTTTCCAGGAGAGTCCAATCGACACACTGCAGGCAGAAAGTAAATAAGATTTAAGATGGGGCAAATGGATGTATTTCATTCGCTTAAGCCAGCCTACCCGGAAAAGAGCGGCCATCTCCAATAGCTTCCTATCAGTACTTTTAATGCCCTCCAGCATATTTGTATAAACAATAGGCAGAACCATCAAAAAGGAAATAAAAACAGAAAGGCTTCTGGAACTAAGCCAGATTAAGCAAAGAATAATAAAAGACGCCACCGGTACAGATTTGATAGTCACCAGAAATGGCCAAAACATAACCTCAGCCAGATAAAATCTACCGGCTATAACTGCTAATATACTTCCCACGATAAGGCCCAGAAAAAAGCCGGAAACAATTCTTAGAAAGGAAAAAACTATAGTGCTTAGAAAATCCGCCTCTGTCCAGAGGCTGAACAACCTCTTAATAACCGCCAAAGGGGTCACCAGAAGCAGTTGTTGGTCCAAAAGCAGGGCACCTATATGCCAGATAAACAGAGCAAAGACAATGGCCCCTATCTTTTCCGGCCGGCCTTTATTACTACCGGACATAATAGAACTCATCGTCGGGGAGTTCTCCCCCTACTGCTTTGGGATTTTGGT
>DGEF01000025.1:0-213 GCA_002385805.1 Peptococcaceae bacterium UBA3933 | reverse complement strand
ATTTACAAATTCAGTAGATTCTTTGTATTCATCAAGAAAGGCAGCCAATTGTTCCGGATATTTTTCCGCAAAATCGCTTCGTACTACTAATACCCCGGTAATAAAAGCACTGCCGTTATCTAGCTTATCCCATTCCTGGCTAAGATTAACGGCTATCCGCAGTCCTTCAACCTGATTTTGGGCCACGGTAACAAAAGGCTGGGGCATCATGGC
>DGEF01000102.1:52030-53697 GCA_002385805.1 Peptococcaceae bacterium UBA3933 | reverse complement strand
ACCGTAGCGATTGCGCCTATCCCTAAGTCTTTTAATTTTTCCTCCAAAGGCAATATGTATTCTAAGGCATTATTAGGAGGTACATCCCGGCCATCTAAAAAAGCGTGAACATAGAGCTTCTTGATGCCTTTTTCTTTCGCTAAATCCAACAGAGCAAATAAATGTTCAATATGACTGTGTACTCCCCCGTCTGACAATAACCCCATTAAATGTAAAGCCTTATTATTCTCCACAGCATAATTCAAAGCTTCAGTAATAACCGGGTTTTCTTTTAAAGTCCCTTCTCTGATTGCTTTATTGATGCGGGTCAGTTCTTGATACACAATCCTACCTGCACCAATATTTAAGTGTCCTACCTCTGAATTCCCCATTTGTCCTTCCGGAAGACCTACCGCTTCCCCGGAAGAATCTAAAACAGTGTGGGGATAATTATTAAGGAAATAGTCGTAATTAAGTTTTTTCGCCAAAAGAATGGCATTGCCGGTTGGGTTATTATTATCACCTAAACCCCAGCCGTCCAAAATAACTAATACAGTTGGTTTAGCCATTTTCTTTACTCCTTAAAATTAACTATTTGCGCAAAAGATTCCGGATCCAGACTTGCTCCTCCCACCAGAGCTCCGTCAATATTAGGCTGAGCCATTATTTCTTTAATATTCCCCGGTTTTACGCTACCACCATATTGGATGCGGATGTTTTGGGCTACTTCCCCATTAAAGATTTCACTTAAACAATTACGAATAAAGGCACAAGTTTCTTCCGCATCTTCAGGAGAAGCATTTTTCCCGGTACCAATAGCCCAGATTGGTTCATAGGCAATGACCAACTTTTGGGCTTGGGAAGCTAAAATTCCTTCTAAAGCACTCCATAGCTGTTGGGAAACTTTGGTTTGAGTTTTACCCTGCTGTCTTTCCTCTAGTGTTTCCCCTACACATAGAATGGGAGTTAACCCAGTTTCTAAGGCCAGGTCTACTTTTTGCCGGATAAATTGATCTGTTTCTCCTAAAATTTCCCGCCTTTCCGAGTGTCCTAAAATAACATATTTTACACCTAAATCTAACAACATCTTAGGTGAAATCTCACCTGTATAAGCCCCTTCTAAGGAAGGGTACATGTTTTGGGCTCCTAAGGCAATGTGACTGTCTTTAATGCTTTCCCCAACTGTCGCTAAGAGTGTGAAAGGAGCGCAAATAACTGTTTCCACTTGATCATTACGGCTAATTAAAGGTTTAAACTTATTTACAAAATCCAAAGCTTCTTGATTGTTTTTGTACATCTTCCAGTTTGCAGCGATGATGGGTTTACGCAAATATATCCCTCCTATATTAGTGGCTAGTGGCTGGTGGCTGGATTCTCGCTCCCTCGCTCACTAGTAAACTATTATTTATCCTGTAACACTTTTACTCCGGGGAGTTCTTTGCCTTCTAAAAATTCCAGAGAAGCACCGCCACCGGTGGAAATATGACTTATTTTTTCAGCAAGACCAGCTTTTTCCACAGCGGCTACGGAATCTCCTCCTCCCACTATTGAATAAGCTCCGGACTGGGCTACGGCCTTGGCTATGGCCATGGTACCTTGAGCAAATTCATCAACCTCAAATACTCCCATGGGACCGTTCCAGAATATTGTTTGTACCCCTTCCAAAGCCTGCTCATATAATTCTACGG
>DGEF01000102.1:49472-51941 GCA_002385805.1 Peptococcaceae bacterium UBA3933 | reverse complement strand
CAAATACTCCCATGGGACCGTTCCAGAATATTGTTTGTACCCCTTCCAAAGCCTGCTCATATAATTCTACGGTAGCCGGACCAATATCCAGAGCCATTTTCTCCTGAGGGATATTTTCCACCTTGACCCTTAAGATTTCACCCGGATTATCGATAGAATCGGCAACAACCAAGTCTATCGGGAGTAAAAACTCTACTCCTTTTTGTCTGGCCCTATCCATAATGTCGTTGGCCAAATCAATTTTATCCTCTTCCATTAAGGATTTACCTAATTCAAAGCCTTTAGCTTTAAGAAAGGTATTGGCCATTCCTCCACCGATAATCATTACATCAACCTTATTTAGAAGATTTTCTAAGACACCGATTTTATCGGAAACCTTTGCTCCTCCAATAATAGCAGCAAAAGGTTTTGTGGGATTATGTAAAACTTGCCCTAAAGCCTTTAATTCTTTTTCCATTAAAAATCCGCAAACAGCCGGTAAATACTTGGCAACCCCTGCGGTAGAGGCATGGGCCCGGTGAGCCGCCCCGAAAGCATCATTAACATATACATCGGCCAAAGCTGCCAGTTCTTTAGCAAATTGAGGATCATTTTCTGTTTCTCCAGGATTAAATCGCACATTCTCCAAAAGAATCACATCACCTGGGTTTAGCTTGTTTACAGCCTGTCCCACTTCTTCACCTACGGTAGTATCTGTTTTAACCACAGTTTTGCCTATTAATTCAGAAAGTCGTTGGGCAACCTGGGTTAAACGCATACTCTCTTCCACTTTCCCTTTAGGTCTTCCTAAATGGGAGGTAAGAATCACTTTTGCCCCTTGTTCAATTAAATAATTAATTGTCGGCAGGGCTGCCTTAATTCGGGTATCATCGGTGATGTTTCCGGCTTTATCCCGGGGTACATTAAAATCAACCCTTACCAGTACTCTTTTTCCCTTAACCTCTATATCCTTTACGGACTTTTTTTCCATACTTATCCTCCCTTTTTTTATTTAGTAAACCATCGGAATATATTCCGATGGTTTACTAAATTCTTCTATCCCTATTATAAACTATTAGCGCAAATTTTGAGCAATATATTTGGTTAAATCCACCACCCGACAAGAGTAAGCCCATTCATTATCATACCAGGCAACTACTTTAGCCAGATTACCTTCAATGAGCATTGTTGACAAAGCATCTACAATAGAAGAACGACTGTCTCCGTTAAAATCTCTGGAAACCAGAGGTTCTTCCGAATAACCTAAAATGCCTTTTAAATCATTTTCACTGGCTTCTTTCAGGGTTTGATTTATCTCTTCAACGCTTGTGTCTTTTTCCAATTCAGCAACTAAGTCTACTATGGAAACATTAGGTGTAGGTACCCGCATAGCAAATCCGTTGAGTTTTCCTTTAAGTTCAGGTAAGACTAAAGCTACTGCTTTAGCGGCACCGGTGGTGGTAGGAATGATAGACATCCCAGCAGACCGGGCCCTTCTTAGATCTTTATGGGGTAAATCTAAAATCCTCTGGTCGTTAGTATATGAATGAACTGTTGTCATCAATCCACGTTTTATTTTAAATTTGTTATGCAAAACTTTAGCTAAAGGAGCTAAGCAATTGGTGGTACAAGAAGCATTGGAAATGATATGGTGGTTTTCAGGGTCATATTTTTCTTCATTAACACCCATAACAATAGTTATATCTTCATTTTTAGCCGGAGCGGTTATAATTACTTTCTTGGCTCCTGCCTCCAAATGCTTTTTCGCATCTTCTGCGTTAGTAAACCTTCCTGTAGACTCAATGACAATATCGATTCCCATTTGGCCCCAAGGTAATTTAGAAGGATCGGTTTCCGCGAAAACCTTAATTTCTTTACCGTCAACTATAATAGCGTCTTCCTTAGCTTCTACAGTGCCCGGAAAAACACCATGTACGGAATCGTATTTTAAAAGGTGAGCCAGAGTTTTAGCATCTGTTAAATCATTAACAGCAACAAACTCTATTCCTTCCTCTTTAACACCTGCTCTAAAAACATTACGACCTATTCTTCCAAATCCGTTAATAGCAACTTTGATACTCATATATCATTTCCTCCTTAATATTAGTGGCTAGTTTTTAGTGGCTGGTGGCTAGAATTATTAACCACGGATATATACTAATAAATACTGATTATTCGCCTACGGCAAAGGTTAAGGTTGAGGTTAAGGTTAAGTATGGGTTAATTTTTGGGTCTTAAATCTGCCCCATAAGCTATACCTGAAAGACGTCATGCCGTCATGCAGATTATCCTGTGAGCCGTCATGCCGTCCCAAAAAATTCACCCAAAAGCCGTCATGCCGACATGCAGTGTAACCCATTAGCCGTCATGCCATCCAAAACCTCAACCTTAACCTTAACCATTTATTATTTCCTCTGCTGCGCCTTCGTCGATTATTAGCCAGTGAATAAAACCGGCTTTGGTGACAGCTTTAATGGCTTCTGCCTTGCT
>DGEF01000102.1:42668-49246 GCA_002385805.1 Peptococcaceae bacterium UBA3933 | reverse complement strand
TTTTCAATCTCTTCTTCACCCATGCCCCTTCTTTTAGCCATTTCATATACATTCCCAATTCCATGAATTAAAACTTCCGTTTCCCGAATCAATTGAATAGTAGGGGCTATATAAGGATCTTGAGCCAGCTGTTCTGCAGATTTTTGACTCATATAATCGGGTGCATGTAGCAAACGATAACTGGCCCCTAAATTCTTGGCAATTTTGGCAGCTATCGTATTAGCTTGAATCTCCACTTGTTCACCTAAACCCCCCCTGGCCGGTAAAACTAATAAATCCTGGCGATTTTGGGGGATAATGTGATTAGCCAATTCCGCTAAAGTTGTCCCACCGGCAATGGCAATAGTTTTCACTTTTTTAATTACTTCATTGAGATGGAGGGCAGCTACCCTACCCAATTCTCTCTTAGCCAGAGGGTCATGCTCAAAATCACCGGGAACAATAATCACTCTTTCTAAACCCAAGAAAGAGGCCAAATCCCGTTCGATATTACCCAAACCCCGAAAGGAATGTAATATGTTACTCAATTCCTTTAAAATTTTCTCCCCTAAAGGAGTGATGGTCATCCCTTTTACTTCTGCCAAAATAAGTTCCTGCTCTTTCAGTAACTCAACATCATTACGAACGGCTCTTTCCTGCAAACCTAATTTTTCGGCTAATACCCGACGTCCTACCGGCTGTAGATAAGCAATAGCCCGCAAAATATTGTACCTACGTTGTACAACTTCCACCATTTCCGGAGCTAATTTCCCTAGTAAAAACCCATAATCAACCATGGCAGCCTCCTTTCTGTCCCACCATGGACAATTTTTGTCCCATTGCTACTTAATATTATACACTTAATTACCAGAGTTTTCAATAGAGATAGTGCTTCATTTCAACCATGGACTAATTAATTTTTATTAGGTATAATAACTATCAAAAAATTAGGAAGGTGGATTAACAATGTTAAAACTAATAAAGAACGGTGAAATTTACGGGCCGGAGTATTTAGGTAAAAAAGATTTATTGATAGTAGGAAATAAAATCGGTTACCTGGCTCCTGAAATAAAAGTGCCAGATGATTTCGTGGAAATTGAAGTTATTGATGCTACCGATAAATTAGTAGTACCCGGATTTATTGATTCTCATGTACATATTTTAGGAGGGGGCGGTGAAGGCAGCTACAAAACGAGAACACCGGAAATTCAATTAACTGATATTACTACTGCCGGTGTTACTACGGTAATTGGTTGCTTAGGCACCGACGGTACTACCAGAAGTATGGAAAGTTTACTGGCCAAAGCCCGTGGTCTTGAAGAAGAAGGAATTACTACCTATATTTATACCGGCTCCTATCGGGTTCCCGTAAGAACCCTAACCGGCGACATCCAAGATGATTTAATCTTGATTGATAAAATTATCGGTGTAGGTGAAATCGCTTTATCAGACCACCGTTCCTCCCAACCTACCGTTGAAGACCTGGCCAAAATTGCAGCAGCCAGTCGTGTTGGCGGAATTTTATCCGGTAAAGCAGGTATAATTAATATCCACGTGGGGGACGGCCAAAGAAAACTTGACTATTTAGAAGAAATTATTTCCACCACAGAAATCCCTATTTCCCAGTTTTTGCCTACACACATCAATAGAAACCAAGAGTTATTTAAGGCAGGAATCGAATATGCTAAAAAAGGCGGCTTTGTTGATCTGACCAGCAGTATAGATTCTACTGTCTCCGGTTCTGCCCTTAGCTGCAGCCAGGGATTAAAAGAAATGCTTGCCGCCGGTGTCAGTATTGACAATATCACCTTCTCCTCTGACGGCCAGGGTAGTCTCCCAGTCTTCGACGAGAAAGGACAATTCTTAGGCCTTGGTGTAGGTAAATTAGATTCCCTTTTTGCAGAAGTAAGAAAAAGTGTTAACAATGAAGGGATTCCTTTAGCAGATGCTTTAAAGGTCATCACATCTAACCCCGCAAGAATACTAAAACTGGAAAACAAAGGCGTAATCAAAGAAAACAAAGATGCGGATCTGGTATTATTAAAGAAAGATACTTTAGAAATTGAAACTGTAATTGCCCTGGGTAAAGTAATGATTCAAAACAAAGAAATTAAAGTAAAAGGTACTTTCCAATAAGACAATAAAAAACCGGCTTCGTGAACTGACCCTTCCAAGTAGGCAAAGGTCAGTTCAGAAGCCGGTTTTATAATTAGTTATATTTTAAATTGTCCTATCAATCCCGTTAATTCAGCAGACATTTTCGCCAACCTATTTGCGGCCTCACTAATTTCCACCATTGATTTTGAAGTTTCATCGGTTCCTTTAGCAATTTGGCTTGCCCCTTCAGCACTTTGTCCAATTGTTGAGGTTACTTCATTGATAGATGTAGCAACTTCATTAACCGCTTTTAATACTTCTTCACCCATGCGAGCAGCCTCATTTGTGAGACTATAGAATCTTTGAGCATCCATTTTATAATCATCTGCTGTTTGTAAAAATTTCTTATAATCATTATCTACATCAGTAGACATAAATTGTAATAGTTCATTACAATCAGCAATTAAAGAGTCTATACTGCTCTTCACCTGTTTAGTCAGGTTTTGAATATTAACTACTGTTTCTGTTGAGTTGCCGGCCAGCTGACGAACTTCTTCAGCTACTACTGCAAAACCTCTTCCCTGGTCACCAGCTCGTGCTGCTTCAATTGCAGCGTTTAAAGCCAGCAGATTGGTCTGTTCCGCAATAGCGGCAATTTGAGCAGCCATATTAGATATCTCATTGACAACTTGGGCTTTTTCAATACTGCCTTTTAATCTTTTTTCCAGTTCTGTAGAAATATTCAGGGCTCTTTCTTGACTGACAGTTACGTCTTGTTGTACTTTTGTAGCTTTTTCTTCAATCTCTCTAGCAACCTGATTGCCGTTTTTCATGCTGTCAACTAATTGTCCCACTGATGCGTTCATTTGCTGGCTGGAGGCTGAGATTTCTTGGGCAGATGCTGATACTTCTTCCAGTCCCGCGGAAATTTCCTCCGTAGAAGCAGATACCTCTTCCATATTTGCCGAAGAATTCTGGGATATCGCTGACATCTGTTCACTGGCTGCAGCTAATTCCTGAGCTTTCGCATTAATTTCTCCTATTGTCTTCCGTAAATTTTCCGCCAAGATATCAAAAGCATGTGCAAGTTTGCCTGTCTCATCATTGCGATTTAGGTATTTTTCCGAAACCTTTTGAGTTAAATCACCGGAAGATAATTTCTCAGCATATAAGGTCAGCTGAGTTATCGGTTTGGCTATTAATCTTCCGATAACTACGGCTATTGAAATACCCAGTAAAATGAATATCAGTGAAGTGCCAACCATAGCATTTCTAAGCCTGCCTAACGGATCCAGCAATTCCTCCCCAGTGGCCACTACCCCTAGAGTCCAACCTGTACTGGGGAAAGTTTCTAAAGCCATGTATCTATTGGAACCGTCCAGATCATATTTACCTACTCCTGAATTGCCAATCCCGATTTCTTGAATTGTTAAAGCCCAGTTTTTCAGCTCCCCACCTTTTTCTATCTCATTTGCAACATTTCTTTGTTCTAAAACATATTCTGAATTTGGATGGGAATAGATGGTTCCGTCGGCCCCAATAATATAAGCATACCCTTCCTGTCCATAACCCATCTGATTAGTAATTTCATTTAAGGCATCACCCGGAAGGCGGGCAATTAAGACCCCTCCAATTTTTCCTTCTAAATCATAAATAGGTGCCGCATACATTAAAACAGTTGAATTAGTTACTCTACTGATGATTACATCGGAAACATTACTTTCTCCTTTAAATGCTTTAAGCACATAATCCCGGTCTCCAAGATAAGCTTCCGAACCGTCTACATAATATGTATTGCCATCAGGGAAAACAACACCTAATCCTAAAAAACCTTTTTCTCTTTGAAGAAACTCAAATTCTTGTAAAAGTACAGGCAATTGTTCTTCCCAGTTCATACTTCTAATCAGGTTATTTCTAGCAATGGTGTCTAAAATGTTAAGATTCCCCTGTAAGGTTGCCTCAATGCTTCTAACTCCTTCTTTAGCTAACAACTGCAAAGTTTCCTCAGCTTCAGTAATCGTTGAATCCGCAGCGTTATTATAGGAGATAAACCCTAGCCCTAAACACACTAGTAAAATAAGAACGCCAACATAGACGGCGATTTGTTTAAATAAATTAAATTGCATTTTACACCCTCCAATAATAGACATTTATAAGCTAAAATTAATTTAAGGCAAACTTTTATCTTTCTAAAAATGGTCCATAACCTCCATAAATACTACGCAACTTTGCCTTCCGTAGAAATATTCACGACCATTTTAATTTTTTCTAAAATTATAGGCACAGCGATTACCTTTTCTTTTTGACTGATTATAATGTTTTTACCTTCTAAGATTGTTGGGCTGGTTATGTTAATCTGAAGACCCTGTTTTTCAAAATAACCGGCCGCCGTGCCCATAACCATATTAAAAAGTTCACCGATAGCACTTTTAGAAAGTTCATTAAATTCTACTTTCATACCCCCCATCATCCTGGAGGCAATTTGCACACAACTCTCTTTATTTAAATTAATGATTGTCTTTCCCTTCATTTCTCCGGTAATTCCGATGATTACTAATAGTTCATCAGAGGTAAAAGGTGATTTTTTCAGGCTTGGTTTTTCAAAATGAGGTTGACTTCCCAATACTTGAGTGATAACATCTTTGATTGCTGCGAAAATTGGATTTAGATACTTTACATCCATCTTCCTACCCCTTTTATGTTTAATTGCTTTAAGTTTTGCTTTACCATATCCAACACTCTCTCTGTAACTTTTTTCTTTTTGACACAGGAAATATCTTTGGATTTAAAATATTGATAGAGATACCTCCGTTCTTCCTCGGTAAGCATAACCAAATTTTCTCGGTTACTGCTCATTTTTCTTCACCATTATCAGTATTTTTAATCTCATCAGACACTTTTTCTAATTCTTTTAAAATTTCATCAAGTTCGTTACCAGTGAGTGTTTCCATTTCTTTATATCCTCCTCAAGACCTACTTACAATTTTCCCTAGTTTGCTTTGAATTAAGATAATCTAAAATCATTTTTTCTATTTTTCTGGTTTTCTCTAAAACTTCTTTATCTTGTAAGTTTCCCTTTAATTTAGCCAATTCTTTGATTTTTCTTTTTTCTTCATAAATCTTATACAAAAACTCAAAATCAGTTATTAATAAACACTCCCTTCACAAATAAAAACACCTCTTAATTTAACAGTCAACTTTGAAAAATCATTATTTCTTTTATTTGCTTAAAATTGAAATTTCTCTTTAACCTGGTGTTTACCAAGGTTAAAAAAACACACTGCATATATTACACCCCCCTAAAAAATAAAAAAAAACAAAGCTATTATCTTAAAAATTTTTGCTGTGAATTATTATTTTATTTTACTCCAAAGTTTTCCAATAGTCAACAAATCAAATTACATTTTACGACAAAATAAATAAAAACCGGTATTACCGGTTTTTATCGACATTTTTATATTATATTTCAAGTTTTAAATTCATTAGTCTATTCTGAAGCTGAGTTATCAATACCTTCGCCGCTGGACGGCAGCCGGGATGCCTAATTCTTCCCTGTATTTACCGACAGTCCTTCTGGCTATCTTAATCCCTTTTTGTTGTAATAACTGACAGATTTTTTGATCAGAAAAAGGCTTTTTAGGGTCTTCCGTAGCAATAAGGTCTTCAATATTTTTCTTAATTGCTTCCGCGGAAATTTTCTTTCCGGTAACATTATTAACTCCACTGGAGAAGAAAAATTTCAGGGGATATAAGCCACGGGGAGTTTGTACATATTTATTGGCAATAGCACGGCTAACGGTAGATTCATGAATATCCAACCGTTCAGCAACATCCTTGAGGTTTAAAGGAACTAAATACTGCCTTCCTTTGTCTAAAAATCCTCGTTGTAAATCCACTAACACATTGGCTATTTTATACAAAGTAATCCGTCTTTGTTCTATACTTTTTATCAGCCAAATAGCTCCGTGCAATTTTTTTTCAATAAAATTTCGGGTGCCTTTATCCGCTTGGGGGTTATTAATCATTTCTTTATAAAGACTGTTTATCATTAATCTGGGTGTACTAACATCATTGACCAGGACAATGTACTCATTTTCTATTTTTTCAATTATTATATCAGGGGTGATAAAACGAGTATCTTGATTGGAACCAAAACCTGCAGCGGGCTTAGGATTTAGTGTTTTTAGAAAATCAACCTGTTCTTGTAATTTTTGAACAGGAATAGCTAAGCGGTCGGCTACTTTGGTAAGTTTACCTTGACCGATATCCTTCAGATAATTTTTAATAAGATTTTCTAACAGAGGAGTAAGTTGATTTTTCTTTCTTAATTGAATAATTAAACATTCCTCTAAACAGGTGGAGGCAACTCCGTCTGGCTCCAAGTTCTGGACTATTTTAAGAATCTTTGTAAATTTTTCCGGACTTACTCCTAAATCTAAAGCTACTTCCTGAATATTTAGCGTAAAGTAACCACGGCTATCCAAATTTCCAATTATGAATTG
>DGEF01000102.1:37455-42388 GCA_002385805.1 Peptococcaceae bacterium UBA3933 | reverse complement strand
CTCTTTTATTTCCCTTTGTTGGCTATATCCTAAATCACTGCCGTCTGCAAAGTATTCCTGCCAATCAATATCAAATTTTTCCCCCTCTTCCGAGACTTCACTGATAGTCTGTTGAATTTCATCGGAAGTATCTAATAAAGGATTTTCTAAAAGTTGTTTTTCGATAAAATTATTTAATTCTAAAGTAGTTAATTGTAATATATTAATTGCCTGCCGAAGTTCAGGAGTCATTATTAATTTTTGGGTCTGGGTTATATTTAAGTGATACCCTAACTTCATCCTATTTGCCCCCTAAACTTATCCATAAGTTTTGCTTATGTTTTTAAAATTCGTTAAATTTCCTTTAATTCCTCCTGGTATTTAAGTTTATTCTTAAACCCTTCGTCCCTATTACCGTAATTTATCTTAAAAATCCAGTGACTTAACCTTAATCATTCCCTTTGTCTTTGAAAAAAAGTAGCCCGTCTAGTTAACTAAACGAAAGTTAACTAAACGGGCTACTTTTATTATTCTTCTACTATTGCCCCTGTGGGACAAACTTCAGCACAAGAACCACAGTCTATGCAAAGTTCTGGGTCAATTACGTAGATATCACCTTCACTAATAGCACCCTCTGGGCATTCATCTATACATGTTCCACAAGCCAGACACTCATCTGTAATTCTATGAGCCATACTCCCCACCTCCTCTGAATTAGATGTTATAGATTTCTACGCCTTTAAGAAAACTCCTTCATAAGCCCTTAAAATTTAAATTTTTCTTTTCTAAGTTTTTCCGCCAACTCTTCCAGTTTGCGCATACGGTGATTAATCCCGGACTTTCCTAATTTAGGATTCAGCATTTCCCCCAGTTCTTTTAAACTTATATCCGGATGAGCCAGTCTTAATTCGGCTACCTCTTTAAGATTTGCCGGCAGTTTTTCCAACCCTAAAGTATCGGCTATAAATCGAATATTTTCTATTTGTCGGAAAGAAGCATTTATCGTCTTATTTAAGTTAGCTGTCTCACAATTAACCAAACGGTTAATCTGATTTCGCATATCCTTTTTTATTCTTACATCTTCAAAATGTAATAAAGCAGAATGGGCTTCAATAATATTTAAAAAAGTAACTATTTGTTCACTTTCCTTTAAATACACAACAAAATTATTTTTGCGCGTACTTATCTTGGCTTGCAAATCAAATAAACTTATCAAAGATACCAAGGCCTGAGCATATTCCAAGGAGTTAATGCTAATCTCCAAATGATAATTATTCTGAGGGTCATTTAAAGAACCGGCTCCCAAGAAAACCCCCCGTAAGTAACTCCGTTGACAGCACCGTTTCTGAATAAGGTGGGGAGCAATCCCCGGATTGATAAAAACCCCTTCCCTGGTGATACCTAAAACCTTTAGAATCTCTCGTACATTATTTGGAGGAGCAATTCTGACTATATAAAGGTTATTTTTTTTGAGTCTGTTCTTTTGCTGGATCCTTAACTCTGTTTGTAAATCAAAGAGTAGTTTAGCCAGCTTTAGCCCTTTACGGGCAATGGCAGGATTACCTGTAGTCAGTTGTAAACCGATTTGGTTATTTGGGTTTATCAAAATTGTACCGTCCACCCGAACTAGGCCGGCTAACTCCGCAAGCTGGCAACATCGTTGCATGGGAAATATACGCGCCAGCTCATTTTTTGTTTTTGTGGAAAATGACATTTTAGTTCCCTCGTTCCTTACCTTTATATTTTTCTAATAAAATAAAACGGTCTATAAAATTATATCTTTTAAAACCAGTCTTCTGTTTTATTATTAATTCAATAATACTTTGCGCTAACTTCTGGGAATTGTGGCGAACCAATTCCTTTTCTTCTAAAAGGCTCTTACTTAATATCTTTACTCCCATTTTCCTTAGCCGTTCTCCGTCAACTACTACCCTTTGGGCACCTTCAGCAGCATATTTTCGAATTATATCCTGGTTAAGAATTGGCTGCTCATTAACTAAGATATAATCTACTAAACCTGGACTGGAATGTTCATAAATACTTTGCAAGTGATCCGCTGCCGTATAACCGTCAGTTTCCCCGGGCTGAGTCATAATATTACAAACATATATTTTTAAGGCAGGACTGGTTTTAATGGCTTCAGTAATTTTAGAAATCAACAAATTGGGAATGATACTTGTATACAAACTACCTGGTCCTAAAATAATGGCATCTGCCTCTTGAAGGGCATCTAGGGCTTCTGCTAAGGGCTCCGCTTGTTCAGGATCAATACTAACCCTTTTAATCGGCAAAGAAGTCTTAGAAATGTTACTTTCACCTGTTACTATACTACCATCACTGAGCTCCGCTTTCAGAATAACATTTTCTAAAGTGGCGGGAATAACCTTCCCCCGAATAGCTAATACTTTACTCATTTTACCTATGGCCTCTTCAAAATTACCATACATATCCCACATAGCCGCTAAAAAAAGATTTCCCAGATTATGTCCTGCCAGTTCCTCACCCTGATGAAAACGATAATTAAAGAGTTTTTCCATTAAAGCCTCTTTATCCGCTAAGGCAACTATGCAATTACGCACATCCCCCGGTGGCAAAATACCTAACTGATCCCTAAGCCTACCTGAACTGCCCCCGTCATCAGCAACGGAAACAATCGCGGTAATGTTGTTAGTATATTCTTTTAATCCCCGTAAAAGTACGGAAAGACCTGTTCCTCCACCTAAAACAACAATCCGCGGACCCCGGCTTAAAATAAACTCCTGATAAACAGGACGCACCTGGCTTCGGGCAAATTCAGGAAAAACCGCATTAATAAAAGAACCGATAAGTTGCTTAAAGCCCACAACTAATAATAAAATTCCTAAAATAAAAACAACCGCACCGCCTAAAAACCAATTGGAACCAAAAAGATTTATGATAAAAGACATAATATTTGCTTCCATATGCCCTAAAACAGAAGTATTACCCATAATCGAGGCGCCTACACTCACCAAAACTAAGCCAATAACAGCCAGAATTAACCATCTCTTTATCCCCAGACCGGGATAAAACATCTTTAGAAAACCCATTATTCATTAACCCCTTGTTTATTAATATCACGATGTTTAACTGTTACCTGATAATCCTCTTCTTGAAGAAGCTGACCTAACCGGTTAGCCAGAGCCACCGAACGATGACGCCCTCCCGTACAACCAATAGCAATAACTAAATGAGCTTTACCTTCCCTAATATAATTAGGAATCAAAAATTTTAGTAGATCAAAGTATTTGGTCAGGAATTCTCTACAGGCAGGTGATTTAAACACATATTCCTGCACTTCCGGGTCACTGCCTGTTAAAAGCTTTAACTCAGGAACATAATAAGGATTAGGCAAAAAACGAACATCCATTAATAAATCCGTATCTAAAGGAATACCGTATTTATACCCAAAAGACATTATAGTAATAGACAGGCCCTTTTTGCGGTTATCCTTACCCCAAATATTTAATATTTCTTCTTTTAATTGGTGGGGAGTCAGTCCTGATGTATCAAAAATAATATCGGCTCGTCCCCTTAATTCTCTTAACCTTTTACGTTCCAGGCTAATTCCGTCAATTACACTGCCTTGTGGTGTTAAAGGGTGTCTCCTCCTAGTTTCCTTAAATCTTTTAACTAACACCTCGTCGGAAGCCTCTAAAAATAAGATTTCATAATAAACCCCCATAGCCTTTAAATCTTCTAAGGCCTGAAAGAGGTCATTAAAAAACTCCCCTCCCCGAATATCAATTACTAAAGCTATTTTGTTAACTTTGCCCTCTGATTGAGAACATAGTTCAGCAAATTTAGGGATTAAAGCGGGAGGTAAATTATCAACACAGAAAAATCCCAAATCTTCTAAACTTCTTACGGCCTGAGTTTTACCTGCACCGGAAAGCCCCGTAATTATCAAGATATTAATTTCAGACATGATAACAACCCCAATCTGTTAGTGGCTTGTGGCTAGTTTTTAGTGGCTAGTATTATTAACCACGGATTAACACGGATAAACACTAATTATTCGCCTTACGGCGAAGGTTAAGGTTAAGACTCCCTTCGGTCGTATGATTGAGGCTGAGGTTAAGATTAAGAAGGGGATTGCTTCGCCCCTTCGGGGCTCGCAATGGCACGTTCACATCTCGCCCACACGCCCACTGACATCTTGAGTGTCCCATAAGTATTTGACTCGCCTACTCATAGACCGTGGTTAATCTTTTACTGCATTTAGAATCCTCTCCGGAGGAACATTTGCTTTTTTGAGCACATAAGCACCATAATCCAGCTCACCCACAGTTTCCGGAAAGTGGGCATCACTGTTAACTATAAAATTAACCCCTGTAGAAGCAATGGTCAACACATCCTTTAAGCTAGGCCATTTATGACCAGTATTAATTTCCAGGGCTGTATTTGTTTTAACACAGGCCAGAGCCAGTTCTTTATAATCAACACTCATTTTCAGTCCTGGATGGGTAATGGCCAAAACTTTATGTTTATTAATACTTTCTATTAAGGTCTTGGTGTTAATATTCTTTACTTTTTCCCTTTGTCCTTTATTTAATTTCCCTAGTTGATTACCTAAAACATATTTCCAGGCAGAATTAAAATTTTGGGGCAACACATAAGGATGCAGTCCTACCAGCAAGTAATCCAGCTTTTTGATAACATCCTCGGAAACATCCAGTTCTCCTTGCAATCCGATTATATTAGCTTCTGCACCTACCTTGATATCTAAATCAATATATTCCTTATTTATTATTTTAACTTCTTCTTTAATTTCTAGATACACCTGACTATTTTTTACTCCGGTACCAATATTTCTGGGACCGTGATCCGCTAATCCCACTAGAGATAATCCCTTAAGGTGAGCGGCCTCTATCATTTCCCGTACGGTAGCTCTACCGTCACTATAGAGGGTATGTATATGATAATCTCCGTAAAA
>DGEF01000102.1:33459-37224 GCA_002385805.1 Peptococcaceae bacterium UBA3933 | reverse complement strand
ACCTATTAATAAACCAAAAAATAATCCCCAGCATTTACAGCTAGGGATTCTCGGATAATTCTTGTTTAATTTGCATTTGTTTTTTCATAATTGTAACAATTAATCTATCCAGCTCACTACTAACCTTATATGTTTCACTATCTAATAAAAGGTCAACATCACCGTTAACTAGTGCATAAAGTCGACCTCTAACTTTTTCCATCTCTTTTTGTAATTCAGCTACAGAATTTTCCCTCATTAGACAAATGCCTCCATCATTTCCACCTTATGTTTTATTTTTAATTCGACAGGAAAATCATTATTCCTTCCTGCATTTTTAAAAAATCCATTATTTTATCAAAATTGTAATTTTTTGTTGCCTCTGTAAAGAAAATGTTATTGACCCAAAATTAACTTTTCAATTACTTCAGCAACACCATCATCATCATTATTTTTAGTAACCATATCCGCAATTCTTTTTACTTCCTCTACAGCATTACCAATAGCCACACCACAACCGGCATATTCCAGCATATCTAAATCATTTAGGTTATCGCCAATGGCAATGACTTGTTCAGGATGTAAATCCAGTGATTCTACCAATCCTTTTAAAGCATTACCTTTAGTAGCCTGAGGATGAGAAATCTCCAAAAAGCAGCTTTGGGATTTGGTCAAATTTATATTATCTTGAAACCGTTCGGCTAGTACAGTTTGTATCTCATCCAGTTTTTCGCTATCACCTATTAATAAAATTTTAGTAAGATCTTCTTTTATTCCTTCCGGTAAAGGCAATAAATTAATAGGCACTCTAACTGTATTGGCATATTTTTTACCCCAGTCAGTAGCTTCTTCCATATACAATTGATCATCATAATAAACATTAATGTGAATGCCTGTAGGTTTAACAAGGTTAATTATTTCTTTGGCAATATCTTTAGCTACCGGTCGGTGGTAGACTTCACGGCCATCTACATATTTAACCAAAGCACCTTGGTATGTAATAAGCGGTAAATCCAAGCCCAAATCTAAAGCATAAGGCAATGCTGCTCGGTACATTCTGCCAGTAGCAAAAGTTACTAAAGTACCTTGCGCCATACTTGCTTTAATAGCTTGTTTCGTCCGTTCGGAAATTGTTAAATCAGTTCTTAATAAAGTATCATCTAAGTCTATGGCTACTAATTTGTAATTCATATTATCACCCTGTATTTCATACTTTTAGTCTATCACCAAAGCATTTAATATTGAACTAAAAATAGAAAGGAGTATTGCACCGATGGTGGCTGCCCAAAAACCATGAACATCAAAGCCGTTAACCACTATACTTGTTATCTTCAGCATAAATCCATTTACTACTAAAGTAAATAAACCTAGTGTTATAAGGTTAATAGGCAGTGTAAGAAGAATAATTATCGGTCTGACAATTGCATTTACTATTCCTAAAACAAGGGCGGCAAAAAGTGCAGCTAAAAATCCATGAACTTCAATTCCTCCGATAATACCCGCCGTTAACAGTAAAGCAACCCCATTTAAAACCCAGCGAACAACCCAACCCTTAATCTCCATTAACTTCCCCCCTTCTATTTAAATAGTCAGTCTTTAGTAGCTTTTCCGGTATTTAGGCTTTATTGGACTTTCTCACTCTTCATACGGGCTAATAGGTCTTGATGTGTATGCAGGTACTCGTATATAGTCTCAGCCACCTTTTGATTAACTCCCTTAACTTGTGCCAATTCTTCTATGCTTGCTTCAAAAATTTTCTTAAAAGAACCAAAATGTTTTAATAAATTTTGCCTGCGTTTCTCGCCCACCCCGGGAATATCATCCAAAATAGAAGCTAAATTCCTTTTTCCCCGTAAACTTCGGTGATAGGTAATGGCAAACCGGTGGGCTTCGTCTCTGACCCGCATTAAAAGATACAAAGATTTTGAATCACGAGGTAAAATAATGGGGTCTTCTATTCCTTCGGCAAATAACAATTCTTCTTTTTCGGCTAACCCATAAGTAGGGATATAAGCATACCCCTGTTCAGTCATGGCTTTGCGTGCTGCACTTAACTGACCTTTGCCTCCATCAACAATCACCAAATCCGGAAGCTTAGAAAATTTTCCTTCTTTCCCCGCTTCTTGTTTTTCTTCCCGGGCATTTCTAAATCTACGGGAGATAACCTCATACATGCTGGAAAAGTCATTAGGTCCTTCCACAGTTTTAATCTTGAAACGACGGTACTGGTCTTTTTTAGGTTTCCCGCCTTCAAAAACAACCATGGAAGCCACACTTTCCTTGCCTTGAGTATTGGAAATGTCAAAACATTCGATGCGCAAGGGTGGTTTAGGAAGGCCTAATTCTTTTTGCAATTCCATCACTGCATCTTCTGTCATTGCCTTCTTTTGCTGCTTTTCCAGTTCTGCCTTTTGTAAAGCTTCCAAGGCATTTTTCCCTACCAGGTCAACTAATTCTTTTCGTTCTCCCCGCTTGGGTACTTTAATATAAACCCTACTTCCTTTCTTCTGGGAAAGCCATTTCTCTAAAACCTTTGCTTCAGAAATTTCCGTTTCTACAAGAATTTCCTTAGGTACAAAGTCCTGTTCCATGTAGTATTGCTTTAAAAAAGAGTTAAGGATTTCTCCGCGCTCACTTTCATCAGTCCCACTTAGGAAATAGTTCTCCCTTCCTATCAATTTTCCTCCCCGAATAAAAAAAACTTGTACACAAACTTCATTAAACCCTCTGGCCATGGCAATAACGTCTTGCTCCACATGAATATCCGAAACGATTTTTTGTTTCTCTATTATCTGCTTAATGCCGTTAATTTGGTCCCTTAACTGGGCTGCCCGCTCAAACTCCAAGTTGGCGGCAGACTTTTCCATATCCTTTTCCAGCTTTATAATTATATCTTCTTGCTTGCCTTCCAAAAAGAGAATAACCTGTCGAATAATTTCCTGGTACTCTTCTTTACTTATTTTTCCTTTACAGGGAGCCAAACACCTGTTTATATGAAAGTTAAGACATGGCC
Organism: Peptococcaceae bacterium UBA3933; assembly: GCA_002385805.1. Taxonomy (GTDB): domain Bacteria; phylum Bacillota; class Peptococcia; order Peptococcales; family BICA1-8; genus UBA3933. The sequence continues at coordinate 34,232 of DGEF01000102.1, read as the reverse complement.
TTTCATTGGTAAAGCTTTTTTGGTTGCAACTTCGAAAAGGAAAAAGCTTTTTCAGTAACTCTAAGGTCTCCCGTAAAGTTGTAGCACTGGTATAAGGCCCAAAATACCTTGCTCCATCTTTATAAACTTTACGGGTTACCAGCACACGGGGATAATCCTCGGCGGTGATTTTTAAATAAGGATATGTTTTATCATCTTTTAAACTAATATTGTATTTGGGACGGTGTTTTTTAATAAGATTACATTCCAGAATTAAAGCTTCCAGCTCGTTATCCGTTAGGATATACTCCAAATCCGCTATATTTTTAACTAAAGCCCTGGTTTTGGCGGAATCAAATCGCTTTGTCTGAAAATATGATTTAACCCGATTCTTTAAGGAAACGGCTTTACCTACATAAATAACCTTGCCCTGGCTGTTTTTCATAATATAAACACCAGGACTGTTAGGTAAAGCTTGCACTTTTTCCAGTAAAGTCATGGAATCACCTCTTTGGCTTACGGGTTAATTTTTTGGGTCGGCATTATGGCTTTCGGGTCAACCTTCAGGTCAGCATGACGGCTTTTAGGTCTAGCTTTAGGGTCGGCATTACGGCTATTGGGCTAAACTTTTGGGGCAGCATGACGTCTAACGGGTAACATATTTGGTCAGCATTTGAATATAGGATTATAAAAACTACATCATATAAGAATAACATGCATCGGATGCATCATGCATTATATCCCAAAAGCAGATGCTGACCTAATATCTTAGCCCATAAGTCATAATGCCGTCA
>DGEF01000102.1:30343-33194 GCA_002385805.1 Peptococcaceae bacterium UBA3933 | reverse complement strand
TAATGCCGTCAAACAGTATAGCCCCAGAGCCATAATGCTGACATGCAGACTAACCTGAAAGCCGTAATGCTGATCTGATATTTTAACCTAAAAGATACTTTTTCAAATACTGCCCCGTATAAGACTTTTCTACTTGGGCTACTTCTTCGGGAGTGCCGGTGGCAACAATCAATCCACCTTTATCCCCGCCTTCAGGGCCTAAATCAATAATATAGTCGGCGGATTTAATCACATCCAAATTATGTTCAATTACCAGCACCGAATCTCCGGCGTCTACTAAACGATTTAAAACTCCTAATAATTTATGAATATCCGCAATATGCAAACCGGTAGTAGGCTCGTCCAGAATATAAAGGGTTTTTCCGTTACTTCTCCTGGATAACTCCGTGGCTAATTTCACTCTTTGAGCCTCACCACCGGAAAGAGTAGTAGCCGGTTGACCTAAGCGGATGTAACCTAAACCTACATCTTGCAGAGTTTTTAACTTCCGATAAATTTTAGGGATATTCTGGAAGAATTCCGCAGCCTGGTCTACGGTCATATCTAAGATATCAGCTATGTTTTTACCCTTGTACCTAATTTCTAAAGTCTCCCGGTTATAACGCCGTCCTTTACATACCTCACAAGGTACGTAAACATCCGGTAGAAAATGCATTTCAATTTTTATGATTCCGTCACCCTTACAGGCTTCACAGCGCCCACCTTTAACGTTAAAACTAAACCGCCCCGGTTTATAACCCCGCATTCTGGCCTCAGGGGTCTGAGCAAATACTTCTCTGATACTATCAAAAACAGAGGTATAAGTGGCCGGGTTAGAGCGGGGGGTCCGCCCGATAGGTGCTTGGTCAATATTGATTACTTTATCCAGATGAGAAATACCTTTAATGGCTTTATGCTTTCCCGGCCTTACCTTTGCCTGTGCATACAGTTTTTTTACTAAAGCTTTTTGTAAAATTTCATTAACTAAGGTGCTTTTTCCTGAACCGGATACACCGGTAACACAGGTAAAAACACCTAAGGGAATTTTTACATCTATGTTTTTAAGGTTATTTTCCGCTGCACCTTCAATTTCAATCCATTTACCATTAGGCTGGCGTCTGACCTCAGGAACAGGTATCTTCTTTATTCCGGCCAGATACTGGCCTGTTATGGAGTTTTCCACCTTTTTTATTTCTTCCACTGTGCCCTGGGCAACTATTTCCCCACCGTGTACACCGGCACCGGGACCAATATCAATAATGTGGTCTGCCGCCAACATGGTATCCTCATCATGTTCTACAACTATTAAAGTATTGCCGATATCCCGTAAATGCTCCAAAGTTTTAATCAGACGTGCATTATCCCTTTGGTGCAAGCCGATACTGGGTTCATCCAGTATATACAGTACACCTACTAATCCGGAACCAATTTGCGTGGCCAGTCTGATTCGTTGGGCTTCACCACCGGAAAGAGTCCCGGCTGATCGACTTAAAGTTAAATAATCTAAACCTACATTCACCAAAAAGTTTAACCGTTCTTTGATTTCTTTTAAAACCTGGCGTGCGATCAATGTTTGCTGTTCAGTGAGCAGCAAATTATCAAAGAACTTTTTGGCCTCAGCAACGGGCATATCCGTAATTTCTTTAATATTTTTACCGCCGATCTTAACGGCCAAGGCCTCTGGCTTTAACCGTGCACCTTTACATTTAGGACATGGTTTATTAGTTATAAACTGTCCTAGATCATTCTGTGAATACTCCGGATCAGACTGACTTTCATGCAATTTCCTTTCTAAATGTGGAATAACACCTTCAAAGGTGGTATTGTAAACTCGCACTTGTTGAAAGATATTAACATACCTAAATCTGATTTTCTCCGTTCCGGAACCATATAGAATAATCTTTAAATGTTCCGGTTTTAATTTATTAACAGGCGTATTCATGTCAAAACCGTAGTGATCAGCCAACGCCTCCAGAAACTGCATATAATAATTGTTGGTATTCCTCCAAACGGCTATTGCTCCTTGAGCTAAACTCAATTCTTTATCGGGTATAACTAAATCCGGATCTATTTCCATTTTAGCCCCCAGTCCGTCACACTCCGGACAGGCACCATAGGGACTGTTAAAAGAAAACATCCGGGGAGTTAACTCGGCAAAACTAAAGCCACAGTCTACGCAAGCAAAATTCTGGCTGAAAACCAAAGTTTCCCCTTCAATGATATCCACATAAACAATTCCTCCAGCCAGATTAAAAGCAGTTTCTATTGAATCGGCCAGGCGGCTTTCCGCCCCTTCTTTGATAATCACCCGGTCTACAACCACTTCAATGGTGTGTTTTTTATTCTTATCCAGATTTATTTCCTCAGTTACTTCCCTTACTTCCCCATCAACTCGTATCCGCACATAACCGCTTTTTCTTAAATCCTCAAAAATTTTTTTATGTTCACCTTTTCGTCCTCGGACAATAGGAGCTAAAATCTGTAATCTAGTTCGTTCCGGATAGGTCATTAACTGGTCAACTACTTGCTGTACTGTTTGTTGGGAAATTATTTTTCCACAATTAGGGCAGTAAGGAATGCCGATACGGGCATAGAGAAGCCTTAAGTAGTCATATATCTCCGTAACCGTCCCCACCGTAGAACGGGGGTTACGGTTAGTAGTTTTCTGATCAATGGAAATAGCCGGAGACAACCCTTCAATAAAATCTACGTCCGGCTTGTCCATTTGCCCCAAAAACTGGCGCGCATAGGCAGACAAAGATTCCACATACCTTCTCTGCCCTTCGGCATATATTGTATCAAAGGCTAAAGAGGACTTTCCCGAACCACTTAGCCCTGTAATGACTATAAATTTATCCCTGGGTATTTCAAC
>DGEF01000102.1:29818-30089 GCA_002385805.1 Peptococcaceae bacterium UBA3933 | reverse complement strand
CGGCATTATTACTTTCGGGTCTAGCTTTCAGGACGGCATTACGGCTTTTAGGTTTAGCTTTAAGGTCAGCATGACGGCTCGTAAGCTAATATCTTGGGGCGGCATGACGTCTCTGGGGCTATACTGGGTGTCAGCATTATGGTAACAGGTTAATTTTGGGGTCATTGAACGTGTCACTGTAGATTCATTAAGGTGAAATAATGCTGTCCCCAAAGCTAAGCCCGATAGCCGTCATGCTGTCATGCAGATTGGCCTGAAAGCCGTCATGCCG
>DGEF01000102.1:16493-29584 GCA_002385805.1 Peptococcaceae bacterium UBA3933 | reverse complement strand
CAAGAGCCTTATAATTTTCCTTTCAACTCTATAATCAAATCCCGCAAAACAGCGGCTCTTTCGAATTCCAAAGCCTTGGCGGCATCATGCATTTCTTTCTCCAATTCCTGAACAAGCCTTTTAATTTCCGATTTGGGCATTTCCTCAACTTTTTTCTGGGACAATTTATATTCAGGACCTTTTTCAGCCACCATTGTAGCTTCAATAACATCCCGTACCGATTTCTGAACGGTCTGAGGTGTAATATTATGCTTCCGGTTATACTCAATTTGCAGCTTCCGCCGGCGATTAGTTTCGTCAATGGCCCGCCGCATAGAACCGGTAATGGTATCTGCATACATAATTACTTTCCCGTTAACATTACGGGCAGCCCGCCCCATGGTTTGGATTAAAGAGCGGTCAGAGCGTAAAAAGCCTTCTTTATCCGCATCTAAAATGGCCACCAGTGATACTTCAGGTAAATCCAAACCTTCCCGTAAGAGGTTAATGCCTACCAAAACGTCAAAAACACCTAAACGCAAGTCCCGCAGAATCTCCATTCTCTCAATGGTTTTTATTTCCGAATGAAGATAGCGAACCTTCAAACCTGCTTCTCTAAAATAATCAGTCAGGTCTTCCGCCATCTTTTTAGTTAAAGTAGTTATTAATACTCTCTCATTCCGTTCCACTCTAGTTCTAATCTCATCTAATAAGTCATCAATCTGCCCCTTAACAGGCCGGACCTCTACCTCCGGATCCACTAAACCTGTAGGACGAATAATCTGTTCTACTATTTTCCGGCTATGTTCAAGTTCATAGGGACCGGGAGTTGCGGAAACAAACACAACCTGATTCAACTTTTCTTCAAACTCCTCAAACCGCAAAGGACGGTTATCTAAAGCCGAAGGTAACCTAAACCCATGCTCCACCAAACTGGTTTTTCTGGATTTATCCCCTTCATACATACCGCCGATTTGAGGCACGGTAACATGGGATTCATCTATAATAACAAGGTAATCTTCGGGAAAATAGTCTAACAAAGTATAGGGAGGTTCTCCCGGTTTTCGACCGGTTAAATGGCGGGAGTAGTTCTCAATGCCTGTACAAAAGCCCACTTCTCTGATCATTTCCAAATCATAACGGGTTCTTTGTTCTAATCTCTGAGCTTCCAGTAACTTACCTTGGCTTCGGAATTCTTCCAGCCTTTCTTCCAGTTCTTTTTCAATATTTCTAATAGCAGTTTCCAGGTAATCAGGAGCAGTTATATAGTGAGTTGCGGGAAATATACTTACGTGTTTTCTTTGACCTAAAATTTCTCCCGTCAAAGTATCAATTTCCAGAATACGGTCTACTTCATCACCAAATAATTCAACTCTTATGGCTTTTTCCGTTAAAGAAGCAGGTAAAATTTCAATAACATCACCCCGTACCCTGAAGGTACCCCGGGTAAAGTTTACATCATTTCGTTCGTATTGAATATTTACCAACTTCCTTAATATAGCATCCCGGTCATAAACTTGTCCCACTCTTAAGGACAAAGTCTGGTTTTTATAATCTTCCGGGGAACCTAAACCGTAAATACAGGAAACACTGGCCACAATAATAACGTCCCGTCGCTCTAAAAGAGCCGCTGTAGCTGAATGGCGCAGTTTTTCAATTTCTTCATTAATTTGAGCGTCTTTTTCAATATAAGTATCTGTATGAGGGATGTAAGCCTCCGGTTGGTAGTAGTCGTAATAACTGACAAAATACTCTACTGCGTTTTCCGGAAAAAACTCCTTAAACTCACTACACAATTGAGCGGCCAGTGTTTTATTATGGGCAATGACCAAAGTAGGACGATTAACTTCAGCAATAACATTGGCCATGGTAAATGTTTTTCCGGACCCGGTAACTCCCAAAAGAGTCTGAAAAGGCAAACCAGAATAGATACCGTCTACCAGTTGCTCAATAGCTTTGGGCTGGTCCCCTTTAGGTTTATATTCGGAAACTAATTTAAATTTATCAGTCATAGGAAAACACTCCCTAAATTAGTTACTAGTGACTTGTGACTAGTGACTAGAAAAAAAGTGGCTAGTTGCGACCTTCAGTCGTATGTTTAAGGTTGAGGTTAAGGTTAAGAAATTGAAAAAAACAAATTTAAGACCCAATAATTAACCCAGACTTAACCTAAACCTTAACCTTCGCCGTCAGGCGAATTATTAAAGTTTATCAGTAGTTTAATTGCGAATGAATGTTCTATCAGAAAATTATATCACAATTATCTTAAGGATTCAGTGATGTGTCAATACTATTTTTTCCCTTCTTTAGAATTGATAAATATAAAATGAAACTTTTGGATATCCTACACGTTAGTACACTTTCCAACAATAAACAGACCCAAGATTTTCTCTTAATCTTAACCTTAATCTTTTCTTAGCCTTAACATTTTCCTCAACCTTAACCTTATAATTAATGGAGGTTTTTTCCATGACTCCCCAGCGTATTTTAGTCACCGGAGGCCTGCTTTTAATCTTCTTGGGAATATGCTACGGATTAATTCACGCCGGTTTTATAGTTACTCCTTTAAGAGAAGCAAGGGTAGAACGGATGCAATTAGCCTTGGATTATACAAATAGAAATGAAATGGAGAGAGCCTTTGGATATCTAAAAGAAGCCAGTGACATCCAATTATTGTGGGAACGGAATATGGATGCCCATACACATATTACAATTTTCGGCTTTCAGTCTCTACTTTTCGCCTCAATTTTACCCAATATCAACCTTGCCCAGCGACTTCTTTTAATTCTTTCCTGGCTTTTAGTACTGGGAGGGCTCCTGCTTCCGACGGGTGTTGTTTTAGAAGCTTTAGGTTTTGAAAAACCTGGGTTTCTTATGGCTCTTTTGGGAGGCGGCTGGATTTTCTTAGCTACCTTCGGTTTTTTAGCGGGAGCTGTTAGGGGGCTTTTCCGTGCTAAGTAGAAGAGAATTTTTAAAACTGTGTATGCAAACTACCGCCGGCATTACCCTGGCAGGTTTATTACGCCCAAATATTCTAAGCGCCTTAGCCCAGGGGGAAATAACCAGGCCACCGGTCATCTGGCTGGAGTTAGGGTCATGTACCGGCGAATCCATTTCTCTAGATAATACCCAAGACCCAGATTTAAAACAGCTTTTATTAGAAATGGTAGAAATGCGGTATCATTGGTTGTTCAATGCCACCTTTGGCGAGCCGGCCTTGGATATAATTGAAAAAACCGCCCGGGAAGATGAAGGTAAATTTATTTTGGTGGTGGAAGGGTCTGTTGTTACTAGGGAAGAGGGTCGCTACAATATTATCGGCGCCAGAAATAACAGATTGATTACCGGTATTGAGACTTTAAAAGAACTGGCACCTAAAGCTAAATACGTAGTAGCTGTAGGTGCCTGTGCTGCTTTTGGCGGTCCGGGAGCCGCCTATCCGAACCCCAGCCATGCGGTAGGTGTACAGGATGTGGTAAAACGAAAAGTGATTAATGTACCGGGCTGCCCCTCCCATACAGAATGGATAATAGGTACCTTAGCTCATCTGGTTATGTATGGTGAACCGGAGTTAAATAATTACAACTGCCCTACTCTTTTTTTCGGTAAAACCATTCATGAATTATGCCACCGACGGGTACATTTTGAAAATGGCAATTTTGCCAGTTACCCAGGTGAGGAAGGGTGTTTTTATAAAATAGGCTGTAAAGGACCTGTTACCTATGCAGACTGCCCTACCCGGCAATGGAATAACCACGTTAACTGGCCCATTGAAGCAGGTATACCCTGTATTGGCTGTGCCAGTCCTCATTTCCCTGATGGCATGATGCCTTATTTTGAGCACCTACCGGATATATACTTGCCCGGTGGTAAAAAACGAGTAGAAAAAATCGGAGCAACTTTAGGAGGTCTTTCCGCTCTGGGAATCACTACCCATGCTTTAGGTTCTGTCATATCCGGCAGAATGGGGAAAAATCTCATTAAAGGAACTCAGTTAAAAGAACCATCACCCGGAGAGAAAGTAAAACCGCAGGAAATAATCATCAATAAATTAGATAAAATCAATCAGGAAACAAAAGAAGAATTTGACCAAGAAGTAATTTTAAATAAATTAGAAGAAATAATAACCGAACAAAAATAATTACAAAAAGATGTTTCACGTCTAACTCTAAAAAGGAATAATTCATTTTTTAAAAGATTAAAATTCTGGCAGCGGAAAAGAGATGAGGAATAATGGTCAGGAAAAAGATACTACCTTTAACTCGTCTACATGAACCTTTGCAAGTTGAAGTTGAAGTTAATAATGGAGTAGTTACAGATGCTTGGGTCAGCGGTACTTTATTTCGGGGATTTGAACTGATGCTGGAAAACCGTGACCCCAGGGATACTTGTATCTATGCCCAACGCATCTGTGGAATTTGTTCTACCGCTCACGCCATGGCGGGAGCTCTTGCTCTGGAAAAAGCTTATAACTTGGAGCCTACTCCAAACGGAGTCTTAATTCGAAACCTGATTGTAGCTTCCGATTTTATCCAGAACAATCTACGCCATTTTTATATCCTAAGCCTGCCTGATTACGCCCGGGGACCGGATACTCCTCCTTTTCGTCCTTTATTAAAAGGTGATTACAAAATCCCGGAAAGTAAAGAAAAAAAATTATATGAAAATTACTGGGAAGCTGCAATATTAAGTGCAAAAGCCCACCAACTGCTGGCTCTTTGGGGAGCCAAGGCACCGCATCAGCAAACAATTATTCCCGGAGGAGTAACGGAAAAACCCAATGCTAATAAAATTAATATGTCTTTGGCTATTTTAAAAAAGGTTGATAAGTTTGTTACCGAAAAATACCTTCCTGATGTGTATACTGTTGCCGAATATTATCCGGAGTATTACCAAATTGGGAAAAGTTACGGTAATTTATTATCTTTCGGTATCTTCCCCAATGAAAAGAATAAGTTTGAAGATTTTCAAGCCGGTGTAATAACCAATTTTTCCACTCAACCCGTAAAATTTGATCCCCAATTAATCAGTGAAGAAGTAACCTCTTCCTGGTATGAAGAAGTGGAAGGAGTAACAGACCCTTGGCAAGAAAAAACGGAACCTGCCTTTGACAAGAAACCGGAGGCCTATTCCTGGGTAAAGACTCCCCGTTACGACACTAAACCCTTTGAAAGCGGTCCTTTGGCCAGAATGTGGATTAACGGTAAATACCGCAGAGGAATCTCTACCATGGACAGGCATATAGCCCGGGTCCTGGAATTAAAAGAAATTATCAATCTGATGTACACCTGGTTAGAAAAACTAAACTTAAACCAGCCCACCCTCAATAAATATGAACCCCAACCCCAGGCCCAAGGAGCAGGATTAATTGATACCATGCGAGGCGCATTAGGCCACTGGGTGAAGATAGAAAAGGGACGTACTTCTCACTACCAGGTAATCACCCCCAGTGCCTGGAATTTCGCTCCCAGAGGCAAAGATAAACTCAGGGGACCGGTAGAAGAAGCCTTGATAGGTACTCCTGTAGATAATTTAGACAGCCTCATCGAAGTAGGCCGAGTAATCCGTGCCTTTGACCCTTGCTTCTCCTGTGCCGTTCATGCTGTGCAAGGAGGTAAAAGCTTGAGGAAGTTTAAAATATAACAACTAGAATTAGTCACCACTGATGCACGCAGATAATTTCTCTTTCTACATTTTTTGTAAGAGCATCTGCTTCGGGGCTTACTGCATGATGCATCTGCTTTTGGGCCCACCTTTAGGAATGCATCTACATCTGGGCTAATCTGATTGATGCATCATACAGTATATCCCAAAAGCAGATGCTGACCCGTAAGCTTAACCCGTAATCCGTAATGCCGTCCCAAAATTTTAACCCTATAGCCATTTATAGTGACCAGAGACGGCCCATTGAGCAGGGTCAGCTTTTATTCTCCAGCAAGCTTAGTTTATTCCGGTTCGGAGTCTAGCTTAGCGAAAGTAAATATTTTCATGACAATTTATGCTCTATTAAAACAACGGCGACAAATTTTGAGACTAAGTAAAGAAAGGAGCATGTTTATATGCCGGTTAAATCTAAAGAAAGTGAAGTTCTCGCCCACTCTCCCACTGGCCCACTGACTCACTTCCACCAAGAACTAATAGAGGTTCATCCTTTACCCATTAGAATTTTTCACTGGATTATGGCTTTTACTATAACCACCTTGGTATTTACCGGCATGTACATCCACTATCCCGGCCTTTTAAACATTCCTTTTTCTACGGTAAAAACTATCAAAGGTGTTTTTAATTTTATCTTGATTGCAAATACGGCTCTGTATGTCTATTACAGTTTAATCACTAAACATTATTGTGAACTTATCTTTCGACTTAAAGATGTCCATTTTTTACCCAACTTTTTTCGGTATTTTCTTTTCTTAAAAGATAACCCGGGTTACTACGGCAAATATAACCCGGGGCAAAAAGCTACTTATACCTTATGGTTTCTTCTCATCCTTATTCAAATTTTCACCGGCTTAATTTTATTTTTCCCTGATATTTTTGCTTTTCTCATTCCCAAATTGGGGGGACTAAATAAAATCAGAATGGTTCATTATCTCGTTACCTGGATTTTTGTGGCCACTATACCCCTCCATGTTTATTTGGCCCTCACGGAAGACCCGGCTAAACTCCAAAGCATTTTTACCGGTTGGGCCCGCCGCTAAGGTTAAGATTTTATAAAGCTTTGCTGCAAAATCATCCATTTTCTTCCATAAATACGGGCTGATTTCAGTCCCTAAATTTAAAGTATTGGTTTCTACACCAAAGACAAAGGTACGCTTCAACAAACCTGTCAGACGGAAAAGATCTACCCAGGTAAAATCATGTAGGGAATAGGGTCTTGGAGTAGGGTCTAATTCTTGTGCCGGAAAAAAATACACCTCTCCTTCCTTTCCTCCGGTACTAACCGCATCAACAATAATAATTAACTCATACTGTACTGCCTCATTTAAAACAGACCAGCAGTCTGTACCCATCACCATTGTTTTAACCTGTGGCGAGAGTTTTAATTTATTTATTCGTTCTATTACCGCCAATCCTATACCGTCATTGCCCATGATTTCATTACCTGCTCCAATTACTAAAACCCTGGCCAAGCCAATCACCTTTATCCTTAATTCCGCAACAGACTATATATCTAGAATTTTTTCTATAAATTTTTCTTCTAATTCATTTACCTTATGAAAGTTTACACTTTCTTGATAAATATCCTCTAATTTTTCCTCAAGTTCCTCCAGCTTGCGCAGATTTTCATACACTAATTCCCGGTGAATATTAATGCGTTCCAGCATTTTGTGGATTCTGTCCTTGGATTCCCGAAATTTTTCTTCATCCAAGATATCGTTTAATTCAAGGACTTTCTTCCAGTTTAGAGAAAGTTCAGTGCTTAACAAGCGGTAACAATCCTCACCAATAAAAAGGATGCCCAATTCAGGAATGATTAATCCTTCTAAATTTTTAAGATTAGCCGGAGAATGTACTCGCTGTACCTGGTAACCTCTATCCACAAAATTTATTGCCAAATTCCGCATAATCCGAGATCTTATCCTGCTTGTTCCTCCTTGGATAAGGTATACCTCTTTTGCTTTTTCAAGCCGGTCATTGAAAAAAGAAAAATATCCTTGTCCTGTATAGCTGGAGAGAAAAAAATCCTCAATTTTTCCCACTTTAACAATCAAAATTTTTTCACCCCTTTTCCTTTCCTTAATATGCTTTATATCCTATTAAAGAGAAGGGTGAAAGGTGCAGGAAAATTGAGGTCTACCTAAAACAAAAAGTACCGTTCCTAGCCTTTAAATTTACGAAGCAAACTTTTTAACAAACCGCCCCCTGTGGAAAAATTCAAATAAGAATGACCGTATCCGTCAGGTACCATAATTAAACCTAAAGGTTCAAAACCTTTGCGAAAAATTAATTGCCGCCTGATCACCTGTTTTTTATCGTCCAAGTATTCTATTTCCAATTCCTCAGTGAAAAAATCCAGTAAATACTCCAAGTCTTCACGGCTGTTGACAGGTATGCCATTAATTCCTAGAATTATATCTCCGGTATCTAAACCGGCCTTTTTAAGAGGAGAACTTTCTAAAAGGTCTAAAATCATAACTCCTTGGGGAGGCTTAGTAAACTTGGGCTCCCTGGAAAACTCATATTTTCTGCCTAAAAAAATTACCAATTCATGCCCCAAAGGAGAAAACAAAGCAGCTACAATCCCAAACTGAGGATAGTTGGCTGCCAAAATTGCCAAACCCAGCAAGATTAAACTGAAGACAGCCAAATAAAAAGCGGAGCGAAGACTTTTTTCTTTAGGTCGCGTAGTCAGGGCAATATCCCCATAACCTAAACCTGCAATTACCGGAACCATCATATACACAATATTTTCCTGTTCAGTGAATAAGCCTGATTTAATTAAAGGCCACCACTCAGGCATCTGTATTACTTCTCCGATAGCCCCTATATCAGGCACCACAGCCGCTACCATGGCAACAATAGGCAGCGGCCAGAATTTCTGTAAATTAAATCCCCCGATTAACCTGCCGTCTTTTCCTTTCAAATAAACAGGAACAGCCCCTAAATGACCGCTAAAAAGGATCAATAAAGCTTCAACTAAATGGAGAATAGCCACTAACGCCATAACCTGGGGGATACTGATATCAGGTACACCGGTAATATACTTAAAGGCCGAAAGCACTCCTCCCGCATAAGCAAAGCACATAAAACGCTGGTTAACCAACATCATGGCAATTGCCAGAATCCATAAATACTCTACACCTACCTCTAAAACGGATACACCCACCAGAACTAAAATTATACTGCCGATAAATCCGCCTATTAACCCGTAAACAGTAGCAATAAGGGTAGGTTGAACTACACTTTCTTGAGGCAAATTAAAAAAATCGCTTTTTAATTTAGCCATGCGCCTAAATTGAAACCAGATAATCAGCATAACCAACCAGAAAATAGGCTGAAACAAAAGGGAGATAAGGTTATAAATTATCATGGGTAATAATTTTAAAAAAACCACACCCTCTGCATCCTTTCAAAAATACTGGCCCATCTCCGGACTTTAAACTAAATTCTCTCTTCCAACACCTCAATAGCTTTCTTTAGTTGGGTATCTTCCACAAATTCCTGTCCTGGTGCATATTCCGGCAGTTCCACTACAATATCCGGGGCTATGCCTTTTTCGTGAATATCGTTCTTATTAGGTGTTAAGTATTTAGCTGTAGTTAATTTTAAACCGGCACCCTCATTTAAAAAGTAAATTGATTGAACAATACCCTTACCAAAAGTATTGGTACCAATTAAAGTACCTGTTTTGGTATCCTTAATGGCTCCGGCCAAAATTTCCGAAGCACTGGCACTACCCCCGTTAATTAAAACAACTAAAGGTATTTCCAAATTATTACCTGGTGCACTAAATGTTTGGAGGTTGTTATTATTATCTACTATATGTACAATGGGACCTGCAGGGACAAAATAACCGGCAATATTAACTACGGATTGCAAATCTCCGCCCGGGTTATCCCTTAAATCAATAATAAGTCCCTTAAAACCTTTTTCCTCTAACATTTCTAACTCTTTGCTTAAAGCTTCATCAGTATTACTGGCAAACATGGAAATTCGCAAATAAGCAATGTCCGGATTTTGCGGAAGGATCTCTCCGGCTACGGTAGGAACATTAATAATTTCCCTGACCAAGGTAAATTCTAAAGGTTTTTCCTGCCCCGGTCGTTCAATACTTACCTTTACTTCAGTACCCGGCTCTCCCTTCATCAAGCTGACGGCTTCATCTATATCCATGTTTACAGTAGCCTTACCGTTAATTTTAGCGATGACATCTCCTGCTTTAATTCCGGCTTTGGCTGCCGGAGTCCCTTCAATAGGAGCAATTACCGTTATATTACCTTCCCTTACTCCTACGTAAATACCGATTCCTCCAAAGCTACCCTGAATATGTCTCTGCAATTCCTGAAACTTTTCTGCATTCATATAAGCTGAGTATTGATCACCCAGTGATTCAACTAATCCTGTTATGGCCCCTTCTATTAGTTGCCCTATTTCTACATCCCAAAGAAAATTTGCTTTAACTAAAGCCACCACCTGAACTAACTGGCCTAATCCCTTATAATCAGTCAGGATGAGGCCACCTAAAACAGTGGTGAAAACCACACAAAAAACTAAAAATACCACAAACAATCCTTTAAGAAATCTCTTCCCACCGGGCAAATTTGCCACCTACCTATTCTAATCTGATTAATTATTAATATTCGTCAATAAACTTTTTAATACTATATATACTAATATATTCATTATGGTAATACAACCAATCCCTGGTAAAAAGAATTAAACCTGGAGATACTTACGCAGGGCCAAGATACTACCTAAAGCTCCTAAAAGGGTACCTCCTCCAATAAGGATACTTAAGATCCGATATAAGGTTTCCATATCTCTCATAACAGGGATAAAAGGAACTGACATTATCACGTAATCTATTACGGCACTATAACCGAAATAAATAGCTAACCCTGCCAGTACTGACCCTAATAAGCCAATAAACAATCCCTCCAGAAAAAAAGGAAACCTTATAAAACCATTGGTTGCTCCCACATACTTCATGATACTTATTTCTTTTTTGCGGGCGAATACGGTTAAACGAATGGTTGTAGTAATTAGAAACAAACTACCTACAAGCATACCGATTATTACAACCATCCCTATATTACGTATCCAGGATGTAAGCGAGATTAATTTATCAACTATGTCCTGGCCGTAGCGAATACTTTCCACTTCATTAAACTTGGCTATTTCCTGAGCCAGTTTTTCCACGTGCTCCGTACTTATAGCTTTTATACGGTAGGTATCAGGCAGAGGATTATTCCCTCCTAAAGCCTTTAGTAAATCCGTTTCTTTCCCGAAGCGTTCCTGCATCATGGCCAAGGCTTCTTCTTTGGGAACAAATTTTAGTGATTCAAAACCAGGGAGTTTTTCTAATTTATTTTTTAAAGCCAGGGCATCTTGACGGTCTACATCTTTTTGTAAAAAGACATTTATTTCAATTTCTGATTCCATACCCTCCACTATGTACTGACTGTTTAAAACCAGTAACAAGGTTGACCCTAAAATTAGTAAAGAAATAGCAATAGTAGTTACAGAAACAAAAACCATCCCCTTATGTCTAACCAGAGAACGGAAAGCATCCCGAAAACCATAGCGCAAAAAACTACTCAAAGTCATAACCTCCTCTAGCCTCATCCCTAACCAGTCTGCCTTCCTTTAAAACTACCACCCTTTTCCGCACTCTGTTTACAATTTCACTGTCATGGGTAGCCATAATCACCGTTGTCCCACGTTTATTAATATCATTTAAAATCTTCATTATCTCCAATGAGTTATCCGGATCCAGGTTGCCTGTAGGCTCATCAGCGATTAAAATACTGGGGCTATTGATAATAGCCCGAGCAATGGCTACCCGCTGTTGTTCTCCCCCGGAAAGTTGATTAGGAAAATTATTTAGTTTATCCTCTAAGCCCACCATTGCCAAAACTTGAGGCACCTTTCTTTTTACTTCACTTATCGGTGCTGCCATTGCCTCTAAAGCAAAGGCCACATTTTCGTAAACGGTTCGGTCCTGTAATAAGCGAAAGTCCTGAAAGATAAAGCCCATCTTTCTTCGTAAATAAGCAATTTCTTTGCCTCTTAAACGAAGGATACTTTTTCCGTCAATCATAATTTGGCCCTTTGTAGGCAGAGTCTCTCTGATTAAAAGACGGGTAAAGGTAGACTTGCCTGCACCACTGGGGCCTACCAAAAAAACAAATTCACCTTTTTCAATAGTAATGTTTATATCGTCCAGTGCCAGTGTTCCATTATCATATTTCTTGGTTACGTTAAAAAATTGAATCAATTGTTTCACCTCTGAACCAAATCTAGGAATCTATTCTATTTCTCCTAATTCTATTCTTTTTTCGACAATAAGCCTCTTAATCCTTCCCAGACAAACCATTTTCTCTTACCAATTAATTCTTCAGATAATTTAAAAGCGATAAGCAAGGTGCTTATCGCTTTCTATTCATTACTCTTTTCGCGGCGGCAACAATATGTTTAGCAGTTAAACCGTACTTTTCCAGCAATTGGGAAGGTTTTCCCGATTCTCCAAAAACGTCCTTAACTCCTAGTCTTTCCATAGGTACAGGATAGTTTTCCACTAAAGCTTCTGCTACTGCACTTCCCAATCCTCCGAAAACATTGTGTTCTTCACAGGTAACCACGGCCTTTGTTTCCTGGGCTGCTTTAATAATAGTTTCCACATCTAAAGGTTTAATGGTGCTTACATTGATAACTTGTGCCTGGATTTCTTCCTGCTCTAAAAGGCGAGCAGCCTCTAAAGCTTCATTGACCATAATCCCTGTTGCTATTAAAGCCACATCTGTTCCCTCTCTTAAAACGGCGGCTTTACCGATTTGGAACTGATAATTCTCGTCAAAGATAACGGGAACTTTGGGGCGGCCCAAACGGATATATACAGGTCCTTCATGCTTACTGGCAGCAAAAACGGCCTGATATGTCTCCACACCATCAGCAGGTACAATTACGGTCATTCCCGGTATAGCCCGCATCAAAGCAATATCCTCCAACATTTGATGAGAACCGCCGTCTTCCCCCACGGTTAAACCGGCATGAGAAGCTGCAATCTTTACATTTAAATTAGAACTGGCTACAGAATTCCGGATCTGATCATAAGCTCTGCCGGTAGCAAAAACCGCAAAAGTACTGGCAAAGGGTATTTTTCCTGCAGCCGCTAGTCCTGCGGCACATCCAATTAAATTCTGTTCGGCAATACCCATATTAAAAAATCTTTCCGGAAATGCTTTTTTAAAACCGTCCGTTTTTGTAGACTTGCTTAAATCCGCATCTAAGACCACTATATCTTTATTAATTTTTCCTAACTCAACCAGGGCTTTGCCATAGGCCTCCCGGGTAGCAATTTCATTCATTTAGGTAAAACCTCCTCAAATTCCAATTTGTTATTGTAACTCTTTAAGTGCTTGTTCTACTTGTTCCTGATTGGGAGCGGA
>DGEF01000102.1:9614-16299 GCA_002385805.1 Peptococcaceae bacterium UBA3933 | reverse complement strand
ATAAAATCATGCCCATCTGTCTCCAGGACTTCCCACCCAAAAGCTCGCCATTTATCAGCTAATGGCTCCACAGACATAACTTCTGAAACCGCTCCATCAATTTGCAAACCGTTATAGTCCAAAATAGCCGTTAGATTATCCAGTTTATAATGGGCTGCAGCCATAGCCGCTTCCCAGATTTGACCTTCTTGTACCTCACCATCACCTAAAAGCACATAAATCCGGGACTTCCGCTGATCCAGTCGAACAGCCAGGGCCATACCCAGGGCCGCAGAAAAGCCTGTCCCCAATGAACCTGTAGTCATTTCCACGCCAGGTACTCTTAGCATATCAGGATGTCCCTGTAAAGGTGAGCCTATTTTTCTTAGATTAACCAATTCAGCTACCGGGAAAAAACCCCGTTCAGCTAATGCTGCATACAAAACAGGAGCCCCATGACCTTTAGATAAAACAAACCTGTCTCTGTCAGGCCATTGAGGGTTTTCAGGGTCTATTTTCAGTTCTTTGAAATATAAATATGTAACAATATCTGCCGCAGAAAGAGAACCACCCGGATGACCTGATCCGGCAGCACCGACCATGGTTATTATATGCCGACGAATTATTTTAGCCTTCTCCTGAAGAAAGTGAACAGTTTTCTCATCCATAAACCATTACCTCCATATCTATCAATTAGACACACATCTATATTCTACACCTAATTAGCCATTAATATTTTCCCTGCAATATCTTAACAGTTACCAACAAAAAAGGGAAGATTTTTTTTAATGATGGACAAACATGCGTCAAATTTCGACAAAAACCTCTTAAAACCTAAAAATTTAGAGAAAAATTAATCCTAATAACCCTACAGCAAGTTTTCTCCTGTTTTTTCGCTTTTTTATGCACTTGGCAAAATATACAAAAAAGTATACAATATGTGGCATATTTTGGGCTAAATTTGGTTATAAATATAGCTGTTAACAAAAAACCTGCATAGCAGGTTTTTTTACTTGTTCAAGGAGGAATAAAAAATGAGGAGAAAAAGAAAAAAAGCCTTAATCGTAGGTGTTTCATTCTTATTAGCCGTAGCTTCGATTGGCTGTACTCCGGGAGAGGATTTAGCAGATGATGCCCAAAATTTACCTGAAAAAAAAGATAAGGAAGACCCATCCCCACAACTACTTAAAAATAGGGAATTTCTAAATTTGGTCCATAGATTAAATCCTGACATAGATAAAGAAACTCTGACTCGCATCGCCGAGGCTATTGAAAAATATGGGGGAAAATATAATGTTCCCGATAATTTAATAGTATCAGTAATCGCTGTCGAAAGTAATTTCAATCCCCGGTGTTTAGGAACCCTTGATGATACAGGTCTAATGCAAATTAGAATGAAGTATGCTCCATACTGGGCCAAATTAATGGGGATAAAAGCGCCGGCAAACAGAGAAGAATTATTGGATATTGAAACTAATATCCAGATAGGCACATTCATTTTAAAATACCTTTTAAATTACTATGATAACAACTTAGAAAAAGTTTTAGTAGCCTATAATGCCGGACAGACTTATGTAGATAGGAAACTTGCCACAGCCGGCTCTCTCCCTAAAAAATATGTGAATAAAGTCAGCCAATACCATCTTGAATTATGCAATGCGCCTGTGACGCAAGCGTTCGCGTATTAATCAAGCGGCAAGGAGCAGAAAGCAAGAAAAGAAGGGGATTGCTTCACCCTACAGATCTCGCAACGACATCACTCATGTCATCGCGAACCTCTAATGGGTGAAGCGATCCCCTCCTTTAATCTTTACTTGGGCGGCTATACGGAGAATCGGCACAATGAGGAGCCCTATTATTTTAAAGCTTCATTTTTCAAATAAGCTTTAATAAAATCATCCAAGTCCCCATCCATTACCGCCTGAACATTTCCTTTTTCCACTCCGGTACGATGATCCTTAACCATACTGTAAGGGTGAAAAACATAGGACCTGATCTGACTGCCCCAACCTATTTCCTGCTGTTCCCCTTTGATTTCCGCCAACTGCTTCTCTCTTTCTTTTAACTTAAGTTCTAGTAACCTGGCCTGTAATATCTTCATCGCCGTCTGACGGTTACTTATCTGGGAACGTTCATTTTGGCACTGGACCACAATACCAGTGGGAATATGGGTAATCCTGACAGCGGAATCGGTTTTGTTTACATGCTGTCCGCCTGCTCCTCCGGAGCGGTAGGTATCTATTTTTAAATCTTTAGGGTCAATCTCCAGAGTCATATCTTCACTAACCTCCGGCATAACTTCTACGGCCACAAAAGAAGTGTGCCTACGCCCGGAAGCGTCAAAAGGTGAAATCCTGACTAACCGGTGAACGCCTTTTTCAGATTTCAGAAAACCAAAGGCATTTTCTCCTTCAATTAAAATGGTAGCGCTTTTCAATCCCGCTTCTTCCCCAGGCAGCATATCCAGTAATTTTACCCGGAATCCGTGTTCCTCTGCCCACCGGGTATACATCCGGTAAAGCATTTCTGCCCAATCCTGAGACTCAGTGCCACCGGCCCCCGGGTGCAAGGATAAAATGGCGTTATTTCGGTCATATTCACCACTTAACAAAGTTTCCAGCTCTAAATTTTCCACATCCTTCTTTAAGTTCTGCAGGGTTTCGCGAAACTCTGAAGCCAGTTCACTATCTTCTTCCGCCAATTCCAGTAAAACTTCCACGTCCTCCAGTTTGCTTTGCAAACGTTCGTAGGACTGTACACTGTCTTTTAACTTGGTCAACCGCTGCATTAATTTTTGAGCTTCTTCCGGGTTATCCCAAATATCAGAGGCGGCAACCTCCTCTTCAAGTTTCAAAATTTCCTCATTTTTATGGTCAATGTCAAAGAGAATCCCTCAAATCTTTTATCCTCTTGGCTATTGATTCCAGGTCTTTCTTTACCTCATAGTCCATAGGCTTCACTCCTTATTTTAAGAATTTTTACCACAACATCGCTTATACTTTTTGCCACTGCCACAGGGGCAAAGTTCGTTACGCCCGATTTTATCGGATTTTACAGGTTTTTTTGTCTGTTCATCCCCATACTTATTTTCCACCACATCTGTTCTTTCTTGGGGACGCTCCACAATATTGACCCGGTAAATATAACGAACCGTTTCCTCTTGAATTTCTTCAATCATAAGGTTAAACATATCATAGGCTTCAAATTTATATTCTGTGAGAGGGTCTCTCTGGCCGTAAGCCCGTAAGTAGATTCCCTGTCTTAACTGATCCATTGCATCCAGGTGATCCATCCACTTAGCATCCACAATTTTAAGCAGAACTAATCTTTCTAATTCCCGCAGGTTTTCTTCACCTAATTCTTCTTCCCGCTTGCTATATAACCTTAAAGCCTCTTCTTTTAGAAATTCCCGGATTTCTTGAGGCTCCATTTTCATTAAGTCTTCCGGTTTTATCTGATGTCCAGGTAAAAATAACTTTTCTGCTCTTTTTAAGAGGCCCACTAAATCCCATTCTTCCGGATAAGGACTTTCCCCGGCGAAACGGTCGATGGTTCTTTCCACCACTTTTTCAATCATATGCAAAATACTTTCTTTAATGTTTTCTCCCATCAGAACCTGACGGCGTTGACCGTAAATAACTTCCCGCTGTTGATTCATTACATTATCGTATTCTAAAACGTTTTTACGGATATCAAAGTTACGGGCCTCTACTCTCTTCTGGGCATTTTCAATAGCCCGAGAAACCATGCTATTCTCAATAGGTATAGAGTCATCCATGCCCAGTTTGTCCATCAAACCGGTGATATTTTCCGCACCGAAGAGGCGCATCAGGTCATCTTCGAGAGAAATATAAAATTGGGTAACTCCCGGGTCACCTTGCCGGCCGCTGCGACCCCTTAACTGGTTATCAATCCGCCGGGACTCATGACGTTCCGTTCCAATAACGTACAAGCCACCTAATTCTTTTACTCCTTCACCTAATACAATATCCGTACCCCGACCGGCCATGTTGGTAGCGATAGTAACCATGCCTTTTTGCCCGGCCTGGGCAACAATTTCCGCCTCCTGCTCATGATACTTGGCATTTAAAACCTGATGAGGAATGCCTCTTTTCTTGAGCATACTGCTCAATAACTCAGATTTTTCGATGGAAACGGTACCCACTAAAACCGGTTGTCCTATAGAATGCTTTTCGACTATCTTTTCCACTACTGCCTCAAATTTTCCCTTTTCCGTACGGTAAACTACGTCCGGCAAGTCTTCTCTGATCATGGGCTTATTAGTGGGAATTACCACTACATCCATCCCATATATCTTTATAAATTCATCTTCTTCCGTCTTCGCCGTACCGGTCATCCCGCTTAACTTTTTATACATTCTGAAATAATTCTGGAAAGTAATGGTGGCCAAAGTTTGTGATTCCTTTTCAATCTTCACCCCTTCTTTGGCCTCGATAGCCTGATGTAACCCTTCACTGTATCTTCGGCCAAACATTAAACGACCGGTAAATTCATCGACAATTATTACTTGCCCGTCCTTAACCACATAATCCCGGTCTCGCTTCATTAAAGTATGGGCCTTCAAAGCCTGGTTTACATGGTGACTTAACTCCATATTGGCTTCATCAAACAAATTATCGATACCCAGCAGCTTTTCCACCCTGGCCACACCTTGTTCCGTCAAAGTAACCAGTTGTTTTTTCTCATCGATAGTATAATCTTCTTCATTTTTCAGCCTGGGGATAATTTTGGCCACAGTAGTGTACAGCTCTTTAGGCTTTGCCGCCTGTCCTGAAATAATTAAAGGTGTCCTGGCCTCATCAATAAGAATACTGTCTACTTCGTCAATAATGGCATATTCCAGCTCTCGCTGCACCATGTTATCTTTATACATGACCATATTATCCCTTAGATAATCAAAACCGAACTCATTGTTGGTTCCATAAGTTATATCGGCAGCATAGGCTTTTTTCCGCTGATTATAATCCAGCCCGTGAACGATTAAACCTACCTCTAAACCTAAAAAACGATAAATTTGTCCCATCCATTCACTATCCCGCTTGGCCAGATAATCATTTACGGTAACAATGTGGACACCTTTCCCGGTAAGGGCATTAAGGTAAGCCGGTAAGGTAGCCACCAATGTTTTACCTTCCCCTGTTTTCATTTCGGCAATGCGGCCCTGGTGGAGAACAATTCCTCCCATTAGCTGTACATCAAAATGACGCATGTTTAAAACTCTTTTCGAAGCTTCTCTAACCACGGCAAAAGCCTCAGGCAAAAGATCATCCAGATTCTCCCCTGCCTCAAACCTGCCTTTAAACTCTGCGGTTTTACCCCTTAACTCTTCATCAGATAGATGTTCTATTTCTTGCTCCAAACCATTAATTTTATCAACAGTCTTCTGGAGACGTTTTATTTCTTTAGCATTATCATCTAATAAATTTTTCAAAAATCCAAAAACCATGGTTTCCACATCCTTTTTCAAAGGCTAAAATTTATTTTATTAAATCATTTTATCACAACTAAAGGTTTGCTTCTAACTATTTTCCTGGTAAAATAAAAGAAAGAACTTGTCCTTTCGACTTTGTGTTTATATTTTTCGGTTTACGGCAACAATAAATTCAAAATTCCCTTTTATTTCAACATTTTATAGTAAAGCAAGTGAAACCAGATTGTGATTTGGCTAATTATTCCATCAAAAAGGTGTTCATATTTTTGGTGGAATGATTATATAAAGTACTAGAAAGGAGCTGGTTAAATGAATATTATTGTAAAAGGGAAAAACATGTCTGTAACACCAGCGCTCAAAGAGTACGTAGAAAAAAGAATCGGTAAATTTGAAAAATATTTTGAAGGTGGCTTAAGGGAAGCTATTGTTACCCTGGTCGTTGAAAGAGAGTTACATAGGGTTGAAGTCACCATTCCACTCAATGGATATATACTACGTGGTGAAGAAGAAACAACTGATATGTATACTTCCATAGATAATGTAGTTGAAAAGTTAGAAAGCCAAGTTCGAAAATACAAAACCCGGATAAATAAACAAGTCAAAAACCTTTCCGTTTTAGATTTAGTACCAAATAATACTACCGCTAAGGAAGAACAAGCTGAACCTAAGATAGTAAGAACCAAGCGTTTTGCCGTTAAACCTATGGCTGAAGAAGAAGCTATTTTACAAATGGAATTGCTGGGCCATAGTTTCTTTGTATTTTTAAATGCAGAAACCGAAGAAGTTAATGTGATTTATAAACGAAAAGACGGAAATTATGGTTTAATCGAACCTGAATTAGGCTAAAAACTGGGCATTTTGCCCAGTTTTTAAATATTTCCGTAAAAGATTGCTAAATCAGTTGAAAACGTATATAATTGCAACTGTAGGTAAAACTATACCTACAGTTTATTTATGAAAGGAAGGATTTTTTAAATGCAAGGAAAAGTAAAATGGTTTAATGCGGAAAAAGGTTACGGTTTTATCGAAGGTGATGATGGTAAAGATGTATTTGTACACTTTTCCGCAATCCAAGCCGAAGGTTTCAAGACTTTAGAGGAAGGTCAATTAGTTGAGTTTGATGTGGTGGAAGGAGCAAGAGGACCTCAAGCTGCCAATGTTGTTAAGCTTTAATTTTATATAGATTTAGGGTTTTTCAACAATAGGCAACACACCCCAGAGAGTAATCTCTGGGGTTTAAATATTTTAGTGACT
>DGEF01000102.1:6859-9433 GCA_002385805.1 Peptococcaceae bacterium UBA3933 | reverse complement strand
CACCGTCATGAAAATATTTAATATCGCTAAGATTATTTAGCCGATTCTCCGTATAGCCCGCTCAAATAAAATATTTTCATTTACTGTGGCGCGTTCAAGGAAATTAAAATTGCAAAGGAGCGACCGCGATTGAAGCAGTCCCTTAACCTCAACCTTAACCTTCGCCGTAAGGCGAATAATTAGTGTTAATCCGTGTGCATCCGTGGTTAATAATAAGCCACTATTATAAAATTTTGCTCAAAAACGCCTTTGTTCTTTCATTCTGGGCGTTATTGAAAATTTCAGCGGGAGTGCCTTGTTCCACAATTAACCCTTCATCCATAAAGAGGACCCGGTCGCCTACTTCCCGTGCAAAACCCATTTCGTGGGTTACCACTACCATAGTCATTCCTTCCCTGGCTAAATCCTTCATAACCGCCAATACTTCTCCGACCATTTCCGGGTCTAAGGCAGAAGTAGGTTCATCAAAAAGCATGATTTTCGGCCGCATGGCCAGAGCCCGGGCAATAGCCACCCTTTGCTGTTGTCCACCGGATAAGGAATCAGGATAAACATCCGCTTTATCGGTTAAACCTACCTTAGCCAATAATTCTTTTGCCCGCTCTACTGCTTCTTCTTTAGATAAGCCTCTCACTTTCATGGGAGCCAGGGTAATATTCTCTAAAGCCGTCATGTGAGGAAAGAGGTTAAATCTTTGAAAGACCATGCCCACCTCTTCCCGAATTTTATTAATATCATTTTTAGGGTCTGTAATACTTTTCCCGTCAATTATTATCTCACCGGAGGTAGGTGTCTCCAGTAGATTTAAACAACGGAGAAATGTACTTTTACCGGAACCGGAGGGGCCAATAACACAAACTACCTCCTGAGGTTTAATATGTTCATTAATGCCTTTTAAAACCTGTAGACTGCCAAAACTTTTATATAAATTATTCACGACGATCACTTACACCTAACCTCCTTTCAGTCCAATTAACTAACCGGGAGATGGTTAAAGTCATTACCAGATAAACTAAAGCTACACCAATATAAGTAGGGAAAGAAGCAAAAGTACTGGCCACATACAATTGTCCTTTCCGAGTAAGTTCTTCTACACCTATTACCGCTAATAAAGAAGTATCTTTCAAAAGTACGATAAACTCATTACCTAATGGGGGAACTATTCTTTTAAAGGCCTGAGGTAGAATAACATAACGCATAGCCTGATTATGAGTCATCCCCAGAGAACGGGCAGCCTCCATTTGGCCTCTCTCAATAGACTGAATTCCGGCCCTAAAGATTTCCGCCACATAAGCACCGCTGTTAATACTGCAAACAACTACCGCCGCTAGCATAGGTTCAATTTTGAAAGTTTCACCGGTAATACTTAAAATTAGTCCGGGAATACCGTAGTAAAATAAAAGAATTTGTACAAATAAGGGCGTCCCCCGAATAAAATCTACATAAATGACAGCAGGTATTTTTAATAAAGGATTTTTCGACAGTTTACCCAAGGCCATGATTAGACCAATCAAAATGCCGAAAAAAACAGATAGAGAAGTAATCTTAACGGTTAATACTGCACCGGTTAATAATTGGGGGAGTACTTTAATTAAATGGCCAAGATAAGATTGTAGAACCTCCATTTTTTCACCTCACAAATCTGCCGGTATCTGGTACCATGCTTAATTATTCCCTCAATAAAGAGTAAAAAAAAATATGAATTATAAATTTATAAATTATGCAGATTAAGATTAAGGCTAAGGTTAAGAGAAAATTTCAACTTAAACCTTAACCTCAGCCTTACCTAGCTTTGCTGTTCAACTACAAAGTAAATGCGTAACGCCAAATTGGTTACGCATTTATCTTAGCTAAAATCAATTTAACCTATTGGAAATACTTAGCTAATAATTCATCAAAAGTACCATTTTCTTTTAGATTATTTAAACCGGCATTGATTTTTTCCAGCAACTCCGTATTTCCTTTTCTAACAGCAAACCCATAAGAATCACTTTCTAAAACATCGCCGACAATTTTTATTTTGCCCGGTTGTTTGGCCATATAAGCTTCAGTTACAGGAAGGTCATTGATTACTGCATCCACACCGCCGTTGATTAATTCCATCATTACAACGTCAACGGTGTTAAAGGTTTTAATTTCTTTAATAATCCCGGCATCCTTTAACTCCTGAGCTTTAGCGGCACCGGTTGTTCCAATTTGCACAGCCACTGTTTTCCCGGCTAAATCTTCTTCACCTTGTATATCTTCATTGTTAACAGGTACGGCTATAGCTAAACCTGCATCAATATAAGGTTCGCTGAAATCAACTTGTTCGGCACGGTCAGGTCTAATAGACATACCTGAAGCAACAATATCAATATTTCCTGTTTGTACTGCCGGAATCAATCCATCAAAACCTAAGTTTTGCACTTCAACTTTAAAACCTTGATCTTCAGCAATAGCTTTAATCAATTCAATATCAAACCCAGTAATTTCCCCAGTCGTTTCATCTAACATTTCGAAAGGTGGGAAAGTAGGCTCTGTTCCAACAATATATACCTTTTCTTCAGTATTTTCCTGTTGCCCTTCACCTTG
>DGEF01000102.1:0-6604 GCA_002385805.1 Peptococcaceae bacterium UBA3933 | reverse complement strand
CCTATGAATATTTAATCAATAGTTTTCTTTTTAATATTTTTGCTAATTTTATTGAAAAATAATGCTAAACCTGTCGAGAAAAATTTCTGATAATTAAATCTTGTCGAAATATATTTTTATTAAATTCTACATGTGGACAGAAAAATTGTGGATAATGTGGATAAGTCTGAGGATAACTCATAAAATAAAGCATTTTTCTTGTGG
This sequence comes from Peptococcaceae bacterium UBA3933, assembly GCA_002385805.1. Taxonomy (GTDB): domain Bacteria; phylum Bacillota; class Peptococcia; order Peptococcales; family BICA1-8; genus UBA3933. The sequence goes on along the minus strand of DGEF01000102.1, from coordinate 6,400 downwards.
ATTTAATCAAAATGACTACAAAAAAACCGCTAACTAAGTTAGCGGCTTCTATAATTTTGCCGAAATTAGGAATATTTTTTCCCTTTTCCCATTTTCTTGTCTAGGTCAGTTTTTACGCGTAAGCGGGAAATTTTCTCCTGAAGTAACTTTTCGTTAATGTTATCTATAACCTTAATTTTATATAAAACATCACCTATTTTAGCTACTGTGTCTGCCAATTGTTGAGAGGTTTTGGAGGGAACCGCCTCTAAAATGGCCTTGCTGGAAAACTTCTCTAGATTCAAAGTTTTGACAATATCCTCCTGCAAAGGCTTCATGCTTTTATTTAGTTTTTCCAATTGGGTAAGTAGAAAATATCGTTTTTCAATAATTTCTTCTAATTCCAGCCACCGGTCATTTTCAATGCTTTCCCTTTGTTTTTGGGCCAGAAGATACATATCCATATACTTATCCAGCTGTTTTTGGTAGCCTAAAGCCATGGAGCGCAGAATAAAGTTAAGCAAATTGCCGGCTTTCACCCTTTATCACTTCCCTATAATTTAGGCCTTGGGGTTTTTAGCTAATTTCGCCGCCTCTATCCAAGTAGCACGCATTTCCTTCAGGTAATGATCTGCTTCATCCAAATATTTGACATCTTTATGAATATTTGCCTGTAAAAAGTTATAGTTAATATACTCATAGATTGAATAGATCTGCCGGGAAATTTCAAAATCCATATTTAAGGAGTTCATCAGTTCACTGACAATGTCTTGACACCTAATTAAAAACTCATTAGCCTTGGGGATATCTTTTTCTTCAATGGCCTTGCGGGCTTGCCCGGAAAATTTAATCGCACCGTCAAATAGCATGATTATAAGTTTCTCCGGAGTGGCAGTGCTAATTGCCTGTTCTTTGTACCGTGCATAAGGATTTTGGGCTAAAGCCAAACTAATCACTCCCTTAAGTTCATATTATCTTACTTTATTAATCAACATAGCATCAGGGAAATTGGACTGATAAGCTTTATTAAATTTCCTGGCATTATTCGTTTGACCGATTTTCTTTTGAAAAGTAACGAAAAGTTGCTGGGCTAAACTTTGATTTTCCCGATCAATTTCCATGATATTTTTTAAGGTTACTTGAATTTTTTCATCTTCAGCATTTTCTTCCCTATTATCATCCCCGGATTCTTTAAGGACTAAATCAATTTTATCTATTTTTTCCATCAGTTTTTCTTTGGCGTCAATTAAATTGTCCAACCTGTCCAAATCATTATCTTTTAAAGCATCCCGCTGTTTAACAGTCAAGTCGAAAAGATCCGAAAGAAAATTTAACTTTTCCAATTTCAATTGTTGAATATCCATTTACCGACACCTCTCTGGTTAATACCCTCCCCCAAATTGTTGCATTAACCACATACTCTGCTGGTTCATTCTATTGATGGCTTTTTCCAGTTGGGTAAACTGTTGCCAGTAGCGGTTTTCAACCCGAACTAAGTAACTGTTAAGGGTAACGATTCTTTTATTCAGGTCATCGGCGTCCTTATCCAGCATGCTTATCCCACTGTAGTCAGCAATAAAATCTATCATAATACTGCTGTTTACATTTCGATAAAGAGCAGCATTTTCCCCGGGGCCTGCTTTGTTGACTATACCCTTTATCCCCACAACCAGATTATCATACAAACGGGATATTAGGCCGCTTTGACTTCTTTTCGCCTGTATTTCCGCAGCAGTCATTTTACTTTCAGATTTATGTTTTAATTCAGGGTCAGGCTCTTTAAATAATAATTCTAAAACACTGTCTACATCATTCTGAATGGCTGTTTTTAACTTGGTTTCATCAATAACCAGTTGACCCCTTTTAGAGCTAAAATAACTTTCCGTAGTAATCCCTATTTGGGTTAAGTGGTTATAAATACCGTTAACACCTTCCACTTGAGCAAATAACCCGGTGCGCAAAGAATAAATTAGATTGTCTAAAATTCCGTCATTTTTGATCAAGCCGCTTTTTGCTTTCTCTTCCCAAAGCTTTATTTCCTCTTCCGACATTTCTTCTTTTTGCTCTTTAGTCAAAGGGGCATAATCTCTGTATCTTTTTTCCTCCAGTTTTTCCGCCAGTTTGTTTATCAATTCATTATACTTTTCCACAAAATTGCTGATCTTTTCATATACACCGTCAATATCCGTAGCTACATTAACGGTAAATTCACCGGTATTTTTTAAGTCGAAATTAATCCCGTTGATGGTAAATTGATTGGAACTTTGGACAATACCCTGGGCGGCTCCAAAATCTATTAGGGCATCTTTGCCTTTATATTCCTTACCGGATTCAACAGACTTAGTTTCACCGTTTTCTCCAATATACTGCAGTTTTAACAAAGAAATAAAATTGACAGGATCACTTTCCCCTTCTCTAGTTATTTCATTATTATCGATAATTTCAATTGTATTGTCTGAGCCTGTCTGCTCCGTTTGTAAAAAGAAACGGTCTGTAGCGTAATCATAAACAGCTTTAACTCCAATATCAGCATCGTTTATTTGTTTCACAATATCATGGATTGATAAAAACTTTGCATTTATACCTTCTTCATTAATTGTAAAACCTTCCGGGTTTTTATTGGTCTTAATAGTAAATTGGATAACCTCATCCTCTGCTATGCCAAATTGAGCAGCTAAGTTAGATGTATTGATTTCTCCTTCATTATTAATAGATATTGGTCCACTACTTGCAGCCGACCAGTTTTCGGCCAGCCGGTGAACTTTTACCTTATATGTACCTTCCACCGCATCAGCCCGGACCGTTACATTAGCCAGCTCACTGTTGGATAAAGTGGCTCTTTTCACCCAATCTAAACTGCTGACAGAGTTATTCAAAAGAAGTCCGGTAGAACTGGTACGGGTTAAACCTAATTCTTTTTTGGTATTTAAAATAAAATTGGCCAGTTCTCTGCTTATTTCATTATATATCTCCTGTTTCCACTCAATAAGCTGCTTTTGTTGCTCCAGCTTATCAACTTTGACTCTTTCTGCTCTCATTAATTCTTTTACAATTGAATCAATTTCCATACCGGTGGCTAAGCCACCTATACGCATAACCATTTACCATTTCCCCCTTTATACCCGTTCATTAACAATGATTCCCGCTAATTCCATTAATCCGGCGATTATATCCAAGATTTTTTCAGGAGGGATTTCTTTAATTACCTCATCATTTGTGCTGTTGATGATTTTCACCATGATTTCCTTAGTTTTTTCATGGATGGAAAATTCCAAGCGGGTATTGTAAATTTCAATTTTATCATTAGCTGCTTCGATGGCCTCAATTAACTCTTTTTCAGTATACCTTTTGGTTTCTGAATTACATTCTGCAGAATATTTATCTACTGATACATATTCTTTACCAATGCTTTCCTCCCTAGGTAAGCTACGATTTACACTTTTAATGTTATCTATTTTGGTTAAAGAATTCATTCCTTCGATTCGCATACTCTAACCTCCGTAGATTAATCTATTTATTTTTAATATCGGTAAAAATAGGGGGAAATTTAGCTGTCTATAAAACAAAAAAACCAGCACAAAGCCGGTTTTTTTGTCTATAATGACTATTTTCCTAACAGCATCAGTTTCCGGGTGTTTTCGGCAACTTCTTCCGGAGTAACTTGTTTTTGAGCCACACCGCTTTTTACTGCAGCTTCGGCTACTTTAGCCGCTACATTGGGAGCAACTCTCTCATCTAAAGCGGTAGGAATTACATAATCAGGAGAAAGCTTATCTCCCACTAAATCCGCAATGGCATAGGCGGCGGCAATTTTCATTTCTTCATTAATATCAGTAGCCCTTGCGTCTAAAGCACCTCTAAAAATCCCCGGAAATGCTAAAACATTATTTACCTGATTGGGGAAATCGGATCTACCGGTACAAATAACTTTTGCTCCCCCTGCCCGGGCTTCGTCAGGCATTATTTCAGGAACAGGGTTAGCCATGGCCATCACAATCGGATCGGTGTTCATGCTGGCCACCATTTCCTTAGTTACAACACCGGGTCCGGAAACACCGATAAATACATCGGCACCCTTCAGAGCATCGGCTAATGTTCCCTGTAATTTTTCCGGATTAGTAATTTTGGCAATTTCCTCTTTTGCGCTGTTCATGCCTTCAGTTCTGCCCTCGTAAATTATTCCCCTGCGGTCACAAAGAATAGTATTTTTTACACCTGTATTAATTAATAACTTAACTATAGCGATAGCTGCAGCACCTGCGCCGTTAATCACTACTTTAATATCTTCTAATTTTTTATTGACAATTTTCAAGGAATTTAGTAAAGCGGCCAATGTAACTACAGCAGTACCGTGTTGGTCATCATGAAAAATAGGGATCTTTGTTTCTTTCTTTAATCTTTCTTCGATTTCAAAACACCTGGGAGCGGCAATATCTTCTAAGTTTACTCCGCCGAAAGTAGGTTCCAGCATTTTTACCGTTTCCACAATTTTATCTACATCTTTAGTGGCTAAACAAATGGGAAAAGCATCTACCCCGGCAAAGACTTTAAATAATACGGCTTTACCTTCCATTACGGGCATACCGGCCTCAGGGCCTATATCACCTAAACCCAGTACGGCGGTACCGTCAGTTACAACTGCTACCATATTCCCTTTGGATGTATAATCGTAAACCTTATTTACATCTTGATGGATTTCTTTACAGGGTTCAGCAACACCCGGTGTATATGCCAGGGATAAGTCCTGGGCAGTATTTACTTTGACCTTACTTACTACTTCTAATTTTCCTTTATTTTCGAAATGCAATTTCAAAGCTTCTTCTCTAACATTCATTTATGTACCCTCCTTTAATTAAACATAAGATATCCATTAAATACATTATACTAAAATATTTGCTAAGATATACGATATTTTTCCACACCTGTTTCGTAAAGATTGTTGCCTTCGGCATCAATAGCCACAATACAGGGGAAATCTTCAACTTCTAAACGGTAAACGGCCTCCGGCCCTAATTCCGGATAAGCTACTATCTCTGATTTTTTCACTGACCTGGCAATGACCGCTCCTGCTCCCCCAATTGCCGCAAAGTAGACAGCACCATGTTTGCGCATGGCTTCAATAACTTCCTTACTTCGCGGTCCCTTTCCAATCATTCCTTTTAACCCTAACTCCAGTAAAACGGGGGCATAAGAATCCATTCGCCCACTGGTTGTAGGTCCACAGGAACCGATGGGTTTACCCGGTTTTGCTGGAGTAGGTCCTACATAGAAAATTATCTGATCCTTAAAATCCACCGGTAAAGGTTCCCCGGCTTTTACCGCATTAACCAAATTTTTATGAGCTGCATCCCGGCCGGTATAAATAACACCGCTGATACTAACCCGGTCACCTGCACGTAAATTTTTGATGTCAGCATCAGACAAAGGTGTGGTTATTTTTTTTACATTTGCCATTACCTTCACATCCTTTCTAGAGAATTGCTTCCTGATGTCGGGCTGCGTGACAGTTTAAGTTAACGGCAACAGGCAAAGTAGCGATATGAGTAGGATATGTTTCTATATGAACCGCTAAAGCTGTTACTCTGCCTCCCAGTCCCTGAGGTCCAATACTTAAACGGTTGATTTCTTTTAAAAGTTCAGCTTCTAATTCTTTATACCTAGGATCCGGATGGTGCTCGCCGGCTTTGCGGGTTAACGCTTTTTTCGCCAGCATGGTGGCTTTTTCCATAGTACCTCCAATGCCTACTCCTACAATAATTGGTGGACAGGGGTTTCCTCCTGCCTCCGTTACGGTTTTAATGATAAATTCTTTAACACCGGCTAAACCTTCTGCCGGTTTAAGCATTTTTAAAGCACCCATGTTTTCACTGCCGGCCCCTTTCGGAACAACGGTGATCTTCAATTGGTCACCGGGTACTATTTCTGTATGGATGACAGCCGGAGTATTGTCCCCAGTGTTTTTGCGATCAAAGACCGGGTCATCCACCACGGATTTACGTAAATACCCTTCCGTGTAACCTTGACGTACACCTTCATTAACGGCATCAACTAAGCTGCCCCCTACAATGTGCACGTCTTGACCTACTTCTAAATAGACCACTGCCACTCCGGTATCCTGACACATAGCCTGGTTTTCTTTACGGGCATACTCTATATTTTCAATCATCTGCTCGAAAATGTACTTACCGAATTCCGATTCTTCAGAGGCCTGGTGTTTTTTAATTAATTCCTCTACATCCTGGGGCAGGTTACAGGCGGCCTCTATACAAAGATTTTTTACTGTTTCAATAATTTTTTCTGTAGATATTTCTTTCATTTCCTTGTCACCCTCCTAATTAACTTAAAGTTAGTATGTTTCCAGGCGGCTTCTCTATACCATTGTTTCTGACTTTATTTTCTCAACCAGCTGATAATCCCATGT
>DGEF01000073.1 GCA_002385805.1 Peptococcaceae bacterium UBA3933 | reverse complement strand
AGGCTGACGTCTGATAATTCCGGCATTATTAACTAAAATATCAATTTTACCAAATTCCTCCAAGGTAACCTTAATTATTTCATCGATTGGTTCCAAGGAACTAAGGTCGGCTTTTACGGCCACAAATTTTCCTCCAGCCTCTTCCACTTTAGCTTTGGTTTCTTCCATACCGCGGGTAGCTACACCTACAATATCAGCTCCAGCTTCCGCTAAACCTACAGCAATACCCTGACCTATACCTCTACTTGCTCCTGTGACAATAGCAACTTTACCTTGAAGATTAAATTTGTCTAATATCATAGTTCTTCCTCCCTAATACTCTAAAATTACTTTACATACTTGCCCAGGATCCTTCTCAATCAACTCAAAGGCTTTTTGGGCATCTTTCAACTTAAATTTGTGGGTTATTAATTTTTGAGGATTAGAGATTTTCCCTTCTTTAAACCAATTTAAAACATCAGGTAATTTATCCCTGTTCATTCTAGAACCGATAATCTCTAATTCCCTTTTCGTAATTTCCATGGGAGAAATCTGAATAGGTTCTGCCATAAACCCAATAACACCTACCCGACATCCCGGAGGTGCATCTGCAATTAGACTTTGCAAGAGTTTACTGTTTCCTACAGCCTCTACAATTACCGATGGTCCTTTATTATCCCATACTTTTTGAGCCTCTTTTACTGCATTAACCTGACCGGAATTAATAACACCTTTAGCTCCCATTTCTTGAGCTAACTTTAATTTAGATTCCACAAGGTCTGCCACTATGGCTTCAGCCTGATATACCCCCTGAACTACCTGCAGTAAAGCCAAGCCAATGGTTCCGCCGCCGATAATTAAGACCCTGTCCTTTTCATTAATCCGTAAACGTTCAGCTATTTGAGCTGCTACACTAAAAGGTTCCACTAAAGCCGCCGTATCCCAATCGATTTCAGGACTAAAGGGATAAACCCGGTTAGCCTTTATCTTAACAACCTCCGTAAAACAACCATCTGTTTGCACACCTAAACATTTAACAGTATGACAAATATTATGCCGACCTATAGTGCACATACTACATTCTCCACAGCTAACCACCGGGTCTACGGCTACCGGATCACCTACTTTAATATGACTGACCTTTTCACCCACAGCCACTACTTCACCGGAAAACTCATGGCCGGGAATCCGAGGATAGGTGACAGCACCATGGCTTCCTTGAAAAATATGCACATCTGTCCCACAGATACCTGCAGCCTTTACCCTTATTAAAACTTCATCAGGGCCAGGCTCTGTAGGTTGTTGGATGTCTTCCCATACTAATTCATAAGGTTTCTTAACTATTAATGCTTGCATTTTGACACCTCACTTTATCTTAGTTCTTGCATCGGGACATGATCCATATCGTCAAAAAGCTGGTTTTCTCCCACCATTCCCCAGATAAAAGTATAATTCTTTGTTCCTACTCCGGAATGGATAGACCAGCTTGGCGAAATCACCGCTTCTTCATTCCGTACTACAACGTGACGTGTTTCTGTGGGTTCCCCCATTAAATGAAACACAACGTCATCTGCACCCATTTCCCAGTATAAATAAACTTCCATCCTGCGCTCATGAGTATGACAAGGCATGGTATTCCAAAGACTATTTGGTTCTAATACCGTCATCCCCATAACCAACTGACAGCTTTTTACACCATCCGGATGGATGTATTTGTAGATTGTCCGCACATTGCCCTTCTCAGGGGTCCCTAAACGATTTGCCATAACTTTAGAAATTTCAATTTTTTCTGTAGGATAAGTTTTATGGGCAGGACCGCTGTTAAAATAAAACTTAGCGGGATTATTATTATCAACACTGGAGAACTCTACTTTCCGTATCCCTTTACCGATATATAAGCCGTCTTTTTTCTCTAGGATATATTCACCGTCTTCAGTGGTTACCTTTCCTTTCCCTCCAATGTTAATAATGCCCATTTCCCTGCGGGCCAAAAAGTACTCCGCACCTATTTCTTTGCCGGCTTCCAAAGAAATAGGTTCCAAGGGACAAACTCCTCCCACAATAATCCGGTCCTCATGACTGTAGACCATTTTAATTTTACCTGGAGTAAATAAATCCGAAATCAAAAACTCCTGGCGTATCTTTTCCGTAGAATATTGTTTAAAGTCGTGGGGATTAACAGCGTATCTTATTTCCATAAGTAAATCCCTCCTTTGCTTTTGCTAAAGATTCAGTTGAAAGAAAATCGCCCCCAGGGCGATTTTCTTATCTTTGTACCCGACCGGAACCGTCACCGTGCATAAGGTTTTTAACCTCTTCTACACTAACCAAGTTAAAATCACCGTGAATTGTATGCTTCAAGCAAGAAGCAGCAACGGCAAACTCTAAAGCATCCTGGTTGCTCATTCCACTCAAAAGGCCGTAAATTAAACCTCCGCAGAATGAATCTCCACCGCCAACCCGGTCTACAATGTGAATATCATATTTTCTTGATTTATAAAATTCTTTACCATCATAAAGCATAGCCGACCAGCCGTTATCAGAAGCTGAATAACTTTCCCGTAAAGTAATAGCTACTTTTTGCAAATTAAATCTATTTATCAGTTCTTGAGCAACTTCTTTATAACCTTCATCATTTAATTTACCAGTTGTAACATCTGTGTTATGGGCTTTGATGCCAAATACTTTTTCCGCATCCTCTTCATTAGCAATAACAATATCAACATACTCCATTAACCCGGACATTACTTTATTAGCCTTTTCCGAAGTCCAGAGTTTTTTCCGGAAGTTTAAATCACAGCTTACAGTTACCCCGGCTTTTTTAGCCGCTTTCACAGCTTCTAAAGTTACTTCTGCTGCCGAATCGCTTAAAGCTGGAGTAATTCCTGTAAAGTGGAATAGTTCGGCACCCGCAAAAATTTCATCCCAATTAAAGTCTCCTGGTTGAACTTTAGCTATTGCGGAATCTTTGCGGTCATATATAACTTTGGAAGGTCTTTGAGATGCACCTGCCTCTAAGTAGTAAACTCCTAAACGGTCACCTTCCATTTTGATATAATCGGTTTTAATTCCGTGTTTGCGTAGATAAGCAAGACAAGCCTGCCCTACTTCATGAGGGGGAAGTTTGGTTACAAAATAAGCGTCTATTCCATAATTAGCTAAAGAAGCTGCCACATTAGCTTCTCCCCCAGCATAAGTCGCTTCAAAACTGGTAGCCTGAACAATTCTTTGATAGAGAGGTGTAGCCAGTCTCAGCATAATCTCTCCAAAGGTTACTACTTTTTTAGCCATAATACATTCCTCCTTATTAAATTAATTTATTATTTACTGTTTCTGGCGTTTTTAATTTTTTCTACAAACTGGCGGGCTGTTTCCGTTACCAGTTCATAGTCGCCGGTTTTGGCCCCTTTAGTTAAAGATCCTCCTACTCCCACTGCTACCGCACCTGCTTTAATCCATTCTTCTACATTATCTAAAGATACTCCACCGGTAGGCATTAAAGGAGCTTGCGGAACAGGTGCATTAATGGCTTTAATAGCTTTAGGTCCCATCAATTCACCTGGGAATAATTTAACAATGTCAGCACCCAGTTCCAAGGCTGTAATAACTTCGGTTACGGTCATAGCTCCCGGCATACAGGGAACTTGATACCTGTTACATAACTTTATAACTTCTGGATTGGTATGGGGACTCACTACGTATTGAGCACCGGCCAAAATGGCGGCTCTGGCTGTTTCCGCATCTAAAACGGTACCTACCCCTAAAACAACATCAGTATCTTTGTAGTATTCAGCCAGTTCTTTTATTACATCGATTGCACCGGGTACACTCATGGTTACTTCAATAGTGTTAATTCCGCCGGCCCTTATAGCTTCCACTAATTTTTTGGCCTTCTCGGCAGTTTCCGTCCTGACAACCGCCACAATACCACTATCCAGTATTTTTTGTAAAATCTCTAACTTTTTCAAGCTAAACCCTCCTTGTATTAGTTATTATGGAAAATTAATCCATGTATATGCCACCATTAACTTCAATCATTTCCCCTGTAATATAACTACCATATTCTGTAGCCAGAAGAACGGCAGCACCGGCCACTTCCTCAGGTTTACCTTCCCTGCCTAGAGGAATACCTGCCTGGAATTTAGCTCTTACTTCCGGTGAAGTATACTGATCATGGAAACGAGTAGTAATAATACCGGGGGCTAAAGCATTAACCAGAATATCAGGAGCTAATTCTTTGGCCAATCCCTTAGTAAAGGTGGCTACAGCAGCTTTAGAGGTAGCATAAGCAACAGCTCCCGGTCCCCCTCCGTTATGGGCTGCCATAGAAGACATGTTAATAATGCGCCCGCTTTTTTGTTTTTTCATCACCGGAATCACATGTTTACAAACTAAAAAGGTAGAAGTCAGATTAATGTCCATGACCTTATACCATAAACTAAGGTCCATCTCCTCAATAGGACAACGTTGAACTAATGTCCCGGCATTATTAACTAAAACATCTATTTTCCCTTGGCCGAATTCCGCGCTGGCTTTAACCAGGGATTTAACCTGTTCTTCCTGAGTAACGTCCGCCTGGAAAGCTATTGCTTTACCGCCGATTTGCTCAATTTCTTTTACAACTTCCAAAGCTGCTTCTTTACTGGAATTATAATTGACCACCACGGAAGCCCCTAAACGAGCAAATTCTAAAGCAATAGCTCTACCAATACCGGTACCTGCCCCGGTTATTAAAACATTTTTCCCGGCAAGACTAAATTTACTCACCGAACTCAACTCCTTTATATTAATTTTCTTCTAAAACACCTGCTTCTAATTTTTTCTTAAGCTTGTTCTGTCTAATCATTGAAGTGATTAATGATAAAACAGCCAAGGTTAATAAAATAGCGCTTATAGGCCTGGTTACAAATACGGAAAAGTCTCCACCGGAAACAATTAAAGCTCTACGCAAATTACTTTCTGCCATTGGTCCTAAGATTAAAGCCAATAGTATTGGGGAAGCAGGAAAATCATATCTCTGCATAAAATACCCGATAATCCCAAAAATCAAGGCAAACCACACATCAAAAAGACTGTTCCGCATGGAGTAAGACCCCACTATAGCTAAAACAAAAATAACCGGTAAAAGTATGTTACGATTTACAGAAATAATTCTGGCAAAAATACGGATTCCCAGTAAACCACAAATCAGCATAACAATATTGGCAACCATAAGCCCGGCAAAAATGCTATAAACAACTTCAATATGATCTCGGTATAATAAAGGTCCTGGTTGAATGCCGTGCATAATAAAAGCTCCTAAAACAATCGCGGTAACTGCGTCTCCCGGAACACCCAAGGAAAGTAACGGAATCATCGCTCCTCCGGTACAACCGTTATTGCCGGCT
>DGEF01000040.1:22768-30862 GCA_002385805.1 Peptococcaceae bacterium UBA3933 | reverse complement strand
AATCCTTTTTCTAATGTATTAGGGTTACCTATGGCTTCAATTATAATAGGGAAATAAAGTGGTTTATGGTTAAGGGTAATAAACATATAGTTTTCAGTTTCTGCATAGTAAAAAGAAGTATATAAATTTATCCTGTTCCCGTTTACGGCAATTGCTTCTGCTCCTGCTGCCCAAAGTTCATTAATAATGCTGACAATATCTACATAAAGCACCGGGGAATTTGGAGGGATTGTTATTTTAAGACCAGGTCCTTTTACCTCTTGTGTTCCGTTAACAATAGCTAATTTGTTTAATTCTGCAGTTAAGTTTTCCGCAATTTTTTTTTCATCAGCTCGAGAGCTTCTAATGGAGGACAGTTTAGACTGGGCATCGATTAGTTCTGTTTCCAATTGTAAACGTTTGTCACTTAAATTCCTTACCATAGTTATTAAGTCTTCTGTTTTTTGCATAGAAAGGTCGCTTACCAACCTACTCTGAACTTGGAATTGAGCGGAAAGCAAGATTCCTAAAAAGACAAAAACTATGGTTAAAGGCAAACGCCAGCTATCTTTGGGAGTCAATAGCTATCACCTCTTATCTGGACCTAGGTTCCGTAAAGTTCGGCTTATTAAATGGTGGCGAATAGTAGCTAAGTTTTGGAATAATCTAACCCCGAAGGCAAAAACAGCAGCCATATAAAGGTCCACTCCTAATTTATCTCCTAAATAGGCTAGCATTGCCGCTAAAAGAGTATTGCTAAAAAAACCGGTTAAAAGAATAAATCCATCAAATCTATCTTCTAAAACACTTTTAATCCCGCCAAATACCGAATCCAGCGAGGCAAGGACCGCAATAGACATGTATTTGGCATAGGCAATAGGAATTTCAAAAGATATGGCAGAACCTAGTATGGCTCCAAAAAGTAAACCTAAAAGGGGCATCCACATAAGAATCACCTTCCCCAAAAAATAAAAGTTGATACTCTTAATGTTATTTTATTAAACTTTTCCATAAATATGGAAATAATCTAGTTAAGAGTAGTATAATTAAATTGGAATGTTCCTGTATAGGCTGGGATTTCCAGAGGGGTTTCTTCAGTGAATTTTTCATAGCTTACTGGGAAACCTGTGCTCTTTAAAAGGTCATATTCTCCGGCCAGAAGGATTTCCTCTAAACGATCCGGGTCGCCAATGGCCTTAATTTCAAATGGTGGGGCCAAGCGAGTAGTATTAACCAGGATTACGTTCCCTACACAACGGATTTCGGATGTTGAAACTATTCTTTGGCCGTTAACACTAATGGCTTCAGCTCTGCCTAGTTTAAGTTCGGTTATAATATTGAGGATATTTTCATAATGAATAATATAACGGTTGGGGTCATCATTGGGAGCAAGGAGCAAACCGCTTTTGTTGTCATCTAAAGTTATCCGAATGCCTCTACCCTTTACATTAGTTAACCCTGCTTGTAATTTTGCCTTTTGTACCTTTTGTTGTAAATATTTAATATCATCTTGGTAAGAGGCGGTAACATCTTCAATAGTTTCAATTTCTGCCTTGATTTCGGCTATTCTTTCTTGATAGGTACTTATTTCATTTTCCAAGTTATTAATTATACCAACTAAAATTTCGTTTCTTTGTTCAGTGGGAGTAGGAGTCTGGGAAGCTTGTATTTTAAATTGTAAAGCTAACAATAGTCCGGATATAATACAGACAAAAGTGATTGGTAAAATCCACTTCCTCACAATTCAGCCTCCCTTATCGAAAGTTATATACATAATTTCTTCACTACATTATAGCATAATCTGCTATAATTTAAAGTTATAAGATTTATCCAAAAGCGTATTTGAGGGTTTAAATTTTATATTTATATAATATATATTTTTTCGGGACCATGTAAATGGAAACAGGTTTTTTTATCTCTTTGGCGTAATAAGTATAAAGAAAAATTTTTAAAAATTAAACTATTATTTAAGTTTTATAGAAGGGTGATGCCGCCTTGGTGGAACAATTAATAAAACAATTAATAAAAATTCTCAATCCTATTAATTTATTAGATATTGCTATCGTTGCCTTTGTAACTTATAAATTAATAATGATTTTACGGGGAACCAGGGCGGTTCAATTAATTAAAGGTTTGGCCGTTCTTTTGGTAGCAACTATAGTAAGTGAAGTTTTGGGTTTACGTTCAATAAATTGGATCCTGGAAAAAGCCCAAACTATATTTTTTATTGCTATACCCATTGTTTTTCAGCCTGAGTTAAGGCGGGCTTTAGAACAGTTGGGAAGAGGAAAGTTGTTTGTGCGTTCCAGTTATTTAGGTCAGGAAGAGATGGAAAGATTGGTCAGTGAAATTGTCAGGGCCGTAAAAATAATGTCTAAGAAAAAAATTGGGGCTTTAATTGTTTTGGAAAGAGAAACAGGTCTGGCCGAATATGTGGAAACGGGAATAAAAATTGATTCTCTTATCTCCGGAGAGGTGTTAATCAACATCTTTATACCCAAGACCCCTTTACATGACGGAGCCATAATAATCAGAGGAGAACGGATTTTAGCTGCCAGTTGTTTTCTTCCTCTTTCAGAAAATCCTAATTTAAGTAAAGAGTTAGGTACTCGTCACCGGGCAGCTTTAGGTATTACGGAGGTTTCTGATGCCTTGGCGATTACGGTTTCAGAGGAAACAGGTATTATTTCCATGGCTGAGGACGGGAAAATTACCCGCAATATTGATGAACGCTCCTTAAAGGAACTTTTATTACGCCGATTAGAACCACAGCATAAGCCCTTTCAGTTTTGGAATTGGAGGTCATAAAAATGGAGTGGAGAGATAATATAATTTATAAAGTAGTAGCAGTTCTCTTTGCGGTTTTGTTGTGGTTATATGTATCGGCTGAAGATAACCCACCTATTGAAAAAACTTTAACCCTGGATATTGTTTACGAAAACTTAAGTGAAGAATTGGCGGTGATTAGAAAAGATACAGAGGTAAGTATTAAAGTTCGGGGGGATTCTGCTGTTGTTAACAATTTGGGCAATAAGGATTTTAAAGCTAGTGTAGATTTATCCCGGGCTCAAATTGGCGAAAACTCTTTGCCGGTTAAAATCTCCAATCTAATGGGAGTAGAAATTATTGATATTTACCCCAGAGAAGTAGAGGTTAGTATAGATAGAGTGGCAGAGAAACAGATTCCTGTAGAAGTTGCTTTGTTGGGACAGACGGCCCACGGTTTTTCCAGTTTTAAAGCTACTGTAAAGCCTTCCCAAGTTGTGGTTAGAGGGCCGGAAACAATATTAAAGGGTATACATGAGGCCAGAGTAGATGTTAATTTAAGCAATGCGGAAGCTAATCTTGATTTAGATTTACCGGTAAAAATATTTGACCAAAAAGGAAACTGGTATGGTTCTGATTTAATAAGTGTTATACCCAGCACTGTGGAAGTCTTTGTTCCTATCGTTGAGGATACCCCTAGTAAAACAGTTCCCGTAAAACCGGTTTTCAAAGGTGAGCCGGCTGCCGGTTACCACATTAGCAGAATAATAATTGAACCGGAAACAGTGAAAATCCTAGGCAGCTATGATCGTTTAAATCTTATTGACCAAATGGAGACCAACCCCATTTCTTTAAGCGGTCTTACCGAAAGTATTACTAGGGAAGTAAATTTAAGTGTACCTTCTGGGGTAAGTCTTCTCTATGGGAACAAGGTTAAAGTAGTGGTTCAAATTGAAAAAAGTACTGTAGTCAAAGAAATGGAATTGCCTATAGTGATTAAAGATGGTAGCAGCAAGCATAAAATTACCGTTGTTCCGCTAACAGCAAAGATCAAGCTTGAGGGCCAGAAAGATATTTTAGAGAATCTTACTAAGGATAATTTCCAGGCATTTGTTAGTGTTTCCGGTTTAGAACCGGGAGTTTATGAAATCAATGTGCAAGTTGATGCCCCCAATAATGTGCAAATATTAGAAACAAATCCGGTTAAAGTAAAGGTGGAAATTAAAGAAAAACAGGAAAGCACAGAAACCAGTAGTGATGAAGGTAATAACAATTAAAGAAAAAATGTAAAAAGGCGAAATAATAAAAATACTTCTGCTGATTTGATAGTAGAAATTAAGGAGTGATATTGTGGGTAAAATTTTTGGAACTGATGGTGTTAGAGGACAAGCAAATTTGGAACTGACTGCAGAGTTAGCTTTTAAACTAGGTAGGGCTGCCGCTTTTGTACTGAAACCTGAGGAGGGTTGTAAGAGGGAAATCATTATTGGCAGGGATACACGTATTTCGGGAAGTATGCTGGAAAATGCCTTAGCTGCCGGAATCTGTTCGGCGGGAGTAGATGTGGTAAAAGTAGGAATTGTGCCTACTCCAGGCATTGCCTTTTTAACCAGAGAATTAAAGGCTATGGCAGGTGTTGTTATTTCGGCTTCTCATAATCCGGTGGGTGATAACGGAATTAAATTTTTTAACAGTAAAGGTTTCAAACTGCCTGATGAAGTAGAAGATGAAATTGAAAAAATTATATTCAACGGTTTAAAAGAAGTACCCTATCCTGTGGGTAAAGATGTGGGCAAGGTACAGGTTTGCCATAATGCTCGTGAACTTTATTTAAAATTCCTAAAAGAAAAATTCAAGGGTGATTTAAAGGGGATAAAAATCGTTGTTGACTGTGCTAACGGTGCTGCATCTGAATTCACCCCCCCTTTATTAAGAAGCTTAGGGGCAGAGGTTATTAGTATTTTCGACCAACCAGACGGTTTAAACATAAACGAAAATTGTGGTTCCACCCACATAGAAAATTTATGTGAAACAGTTGTAAAAGAAAAGGCTGATTTAGGTCTGGCCCATGATGGGGATGCTGATCGCCTTTTAGCTGTAGACCATTTAGGAAACGTGGTAGACGGTGATCAGATTTTGGTTATCTGCGGTCTGGATTTGTTAAGGAAAAAGGCCTTGCGTGAAAACAGGGTAGTTGTTACGGTTATGAGTAATTTAGGTTTAAAACAGGCCTTTGAAAAAAACGGTGTTTTAGTTGAGGAAACTAAAGTAGGAGACAGGTATGTACTGGAGCGGATGCTAGAAACAGGGGCCGTTCTGGGTGGAGAACAGTCAGGACATGTAATTTTCTTAGATGATAACACAACAGGTGATGGGATCTTAACGGCTTTAAAATTGTTGGAGGTTGTTAAAAATTCCGGAAAACCCTTGGCTGAATTGGCTTTACAGATGGAAAAGTTGCCCCAAGTCTTGGAAAATGTTCGTGTTAAAGAAAAGAGTGGTTGGGAAGCCAATTCTAGGATAAAAGCAATAATTGAAGAGAAAAAAGCTACTTTAGGAAAAGACGGTCGAATTTTAGTTAGGGCATCCGGTACAGAACCTTTGATTAGAGTTATGGCCGAAGGTAAGGATCTCAGTCTCCTTGAGCAGGTAGTACATGAGATCGCCAAGGTAATTGGGGAGGAATTGAATTAAAACCACGGATGAACACGAATTTTAGATGGCATTACGGCTACTAGGCGAATGTTTTTGGGCGGCATGACGGCTCACGGGCTAGTCTGCATGACAGCATTACGTCTTTTGGGTTTAGCTTAGGGGTCCGCATTTAGTTTTGGGATATTCTGCAAGATGCATCCGATGAATGTAATTTTTTGGGATGCATCTATTGAACTCCCTTCGGTCGCTTTACTAGCCACTAAACCAGCCATTAGTCACTAAATTACAGTCGCCAGTCACTAATTTGAAAGGTTGCGAAGATTATGCTCATTGGGATAGGTACGGATATAATTGAAATTGAGCGTATAAAAAAAGCTATTCAGACTAGACCTAAACTTCTGGAAAGGGTTTTTACAAAAGATGAATTAGAATATTGCCAGGGTAAAGGAAATTTTTTTGCCTCTTTAGCCGCGCGTTTTGCGGCTAAAGAGGCAGTTAGTAAGGCCCTGGGTACAGGGTTTAGGGGGTTTAAATGGCAGGATA
The DNA here is from genome assembly GCA_002385805.1 of Peptococcaceae bacterium UBA3933. Taxonomy (GTDB): domain Bacteria; phylum Bacillota; class Peptococcia; order Peptococcales; family BICA1-8; genus UBA3933. The sequence continues at coordinate 24,919 of DGEF01000040.1, read as the reverse complement.
TAGAAATTATTAACGATCATTTGGGTAAACCGCAAGTTATTATTAAAGGCAAGGTTAAAGATAAAGCTGAGGAATTAGGCGTTACCAGGATAGAGTTAAGTCTAAGTCATTGCCGGGAATTTGCCGTGGCTATGGTTGTGGTGGAAGGAGGACAAGAGGGTGTTTGTTGTAACCGGAAAAGAAATGAAGCACATTGACCAGGTAGCAATGGACCAATGGAACATTCCGGAATTGGTGCTTATGGAAAATGCGGGAAAGGCAGTAGTGGAGGTCATTAAGGAACAATTTCCTCGAATAAAAGGCAAAAAGATTATCATTATCGCCGGTAAAGGGAATAATGGTGGTGATGGACTGGTAGTAGCCCGTCACCTTTCTAACCAAGGTGCTGACGTGAAAGTATTTACTTTGGGTAATAAAGACTATAGGGGAGCGGCTTTAGTAAATTATCGCATGGCCCAAAAACTCCCTATTCAGTGGTATAAAATCGAAAATAAAAATAGTATACATTTATTAAATTTAGCTTTACACTACACAGATATTGTAATAGATGCTCTTTTTGGCACCGGGTTTAAAGGTGAGGCCCAAGGGCTGGCTGCAGAAACCATTGAAACCATTAACGGTTCTTCTTCCTATAAAATCGCCGTTGATGTGCCTTCAGGGTTAAATGCGGATACGGGTACTGTCAGCGGACCTTGTATTCAGGCAGATTTAACGGTTACTTTTGCTTTGCCGAAATTAGGTTTATTTATAGGTTCAGGTGATCAGTTTGCGGGGAAGGTAGTGGTTAAAGATATCGGCATACCTCCTCTTTTAATCGAAAGTTTAGGTTTAGAGAGACAAATAATCACCAAAGAAATGGTGGCTTTAAACTTACCACGCCGCAGAAAAGACAGCCACAAAGGGAGTTTCGGTCATTTACTAATTATAGCCGGTTCTTTAGGGATGATGGGAGCAGCTTATCTGGCTGTTGGAGGAGCCTATAGCCTAGGAGCGGGATTGGTCAGTGTATGTGTACCTCAGTCTATTCAAAGCAGTTTGGCTTCTTCTTGTCCTGAAGCCATGATCTGGCCTGTTTCCGAAACAAATGAGGGAACTTTAGGTTTTGTTTCCGGTCCGGAAATAATAAATAAGGTTCAAGGGAAAACAGCTATTGTTTTCGGCCCTGGATTAGGTCAACATAATGAGATTCAATCACTGCTAAAATGGCTTATTTCTCAGGTTGAAGTTCCCTTGATTATTGATGCTGATGGATTAAATGCTTTAGCCGCGGATTGGGATGTTTTAAAAGAGGCAAAAAGTAAAATAATAATTACACCTCATCCCGGTGAAATGGCAAGACTTTTAGGTATTTCCACCGGTCAGGTGCAAAAACAAAGGTTACAATTAGCCTGTTCTTTGGCTAAGGAAAAAGGCATTTATGTGGTTTTAAAAGGGTATAAGACGATTATAGCAACTCCGGAAGGGAAAGTGTTTATAAATCCTACCGGTGGCCCGGCTTTAGCCACCGCCGGAACCGGGGACGTGTTAGCAGGAATGATTGGAGCTATGGTAGGTCAAACCCCAGATTTATCTCAGGCTTTGCTTACAGCAGTTTATCTCCATGGTTTGGCAGGTGATAGGGTAGCCGAGGAAATTGGGGAAATCAGTAGTAAGGCAACAGATTTATTGCAAGTAATACCGAAAATTATCAAGAAGGAGTTTGAGCATGCTGCAACCGGTTTGGATAGAAATTGACACAAAAGCTATTAGACATAATTTTTTAGAGGTAAAAAGGTTGGTCGGTTCCCAAACCAAGATTATGGCCGTAGTAAAAGCCGATGCTTATGGTCATGGAGCTTTCCAGGTAGGTAAAGTTTGTTTGGAGGCTGGTGCTGATCGTTTGGCCGTTGCCAATTTGCAGGAGGCCATAATGTTGCGAAAACAGGGGATTACTTGCCCGATTATGGTACTAGGTTGGACACCCCCAGAAAACTACCAGCAGGCACTGGATAATGAGATTATCTTAACCATGTATGATGTTCATGAGGCAGAGCAATTGAATGCCCTGGCTGAATCCCGGGGGGAAAAGGCCCTAATTCACTTGAAAATTGATACGGGGATGTCCAGGCTGGGGTTGGTGGCCAACGAAGATAATATTAAGCAGGCGGCTAT
>DGEF01000040.1:21324-22558 GCA_002385805.1 Peptococcaceae bacterium UBA3933 | reverse complement strand
AACAGGTTTTTGGATTTTACCGCTAAATTAGAAGAAAACACAGGCCGAAGAATTCCTCTCAAGCATGCGGCTAACAGTGCAGCCATCATTGATTTACCGGAGGCTCATTTAGACTTAGTGCGGCCGGGGATAATCCTCTATGGCTTAAAGCCTTCGTCAGAGGTTGATCTAAGTCGAATAGATTTACGGCCTGCCTTTAGTTTAAAGGCCAGGGTTACCCGGGTAGCCAAATTTCCGCCCGGCACACAGGTAAGCTATGGAGGAATTTTTACTACGCAGAGAGAAACTCTGGTAGCTTCTTTACCTTTAGGTTATGCGGACGGTTATACTCGCCTCTTAACGGGAAAGGCTGAAGTATTAGGTAAAGGTCAAAGGTTACCGGTTATAGGTAAGATATGTATGGATCAATGTATGATAGATATTACGGACAGCCCGGAAATAAAAAAAGGTGATGTGGTAATTTTAATCGGAAAAGGGGAAAAAGATGAAATAACTGTGGATGAAATTGCATATAAATTGGGTACTATAAACTATGAAGTAATTTGTATGTTTTCTTCCCGTATACCACGCGTATATATTTCTGAATAACATTAACTACCAGGATTAATTGCAGGGGGAAAAGCAGGTATTTTGTTGACATGCGGCGTAATAAATATATATAATTATATAGCGTTTACTATGGAATATTATGATTAAGTTGGTGGGTTAACTTTGGGAGGTGCTTCCGTGTGTCGGATTTAAAGCGGATAATGATATCATTACCAGATTACCTATTAGAGGAAGTAGATGGAATCGTAGCTTTGGAAAAAAAGAATAGAAGTGAATTTATACGCGAAGCTATGAAATTATATATAGAAGAAAAAAAACGTAAGAGTTTACGGGAACAAATGCGCCGGGGATATCAAGAAATGGCTTCCATAAATTTATCCTTGGCTCAAGAAGGTTTGGCCAATGAAGATGAAGTACAAGATCTATTTGATAAAGCTCTTGGAGTGTAGATGCCATGTTAGTTGTAAAACGTGGGGAAATTTTTTATGCTGAATTAAGCCCTGTAGTGGGGTCGGAACAGGGTGGTGTCCGACCCGTACTAATTATTCAAAATGATATCGGCAATCAGTATAGCCCTACAACGATTGTGGCAGCAATTACGACCCAGATCAGTAAAGCCAAATTGCCTACTCATGTGGAAATCTTAGCAGAGGAGAGCGGTTTGGCTAAAGACTCTGTGGTCTTA
>DGEF01000040.1:18275-21061 GCA_002385805.1 Peptococcaceae bacterium UBA3933 | reverse complement strand
ATGCCCTGGAAATAAGTTTAGGGTTAATAGAAATTTAGTTACTGTTTTTGTACATAATTTAGCCTACAGTAGCATACACTACTTTTTTAAAATTATATTTTGACGCTTATACCTAACCTGCCCTGCAGGTTTTTTTAATTGTAACAATTTCGAAATAGTCTTACTATATAATTAGGGAGAAAGAATTTCAGGGGAGGAAAGGGTATGCGTCCGGTTATCGGTATTACTGCAGGGTATGAGGAAAATACCAGTCGCCACTTTTTAACGGATTATTATATTAAGGCCATTGAAAACTTGGGGGGTAATCCTTTAATTCTACCTACGGTAAATAGTGAGTTGGTGGAATATTATTATGCATTAGCAGATGGTTTCATTTTTTCCGGAGGCGGTGATGTTGATCCTGTATTTTTTGGAGAAGCACCTGTAAAAGGTTTGGGCAGGATAACCCCTGAACGGGATGAATTTGAGCTTTCTTTAGCGCGCATAGCTTTAAAGGGCAAAAAACCTGTTCTGGGAATTTGCCGCGGGATACAAATTTTAAATATTGCTGCCGGTGGAGATGTTTATCAGGATATTTCCGAAATATCGCCTCTGGAACATAACCAAAAAGCACCTTTATGGTACCCTTTTCATTATATTGAAGTTAGTCCGGAGTCAATACTACATAGTTTACTTGGTCAAACTAAAGCTAAAGTAAACAGTTTTCATCACCAAGTGGTACGTAGGGTAGGCGAAGGGTTAAAAAAGGTGGCTTGGACCTCTGACGGTTTAATTGAGGCAATTGAAAGTAAAGACCCGTCCAGGACAATTATAGGTGTTCAATGGCATCCGGAATGCTCCTGGGACAAAGATGATTTCTCCCAAAAGATTTTCCGGTATTTGATTAATAAAGCCTGTGAAAGAAAGGAGAGGGATATAAATGGAAACAGTAAGCAAATTAGCTGAGGTGACCCGTGGCCCTATGGTGGAAAGTGTCCACCGTGGGGTTATCGTTATAGTAGATATAGAGGGAGAGATTATTTATCAGCTTGGCGATCCCCAGTATGAAACATATTTAAGGTCGGCGGCAAAACCTTTACAGGCTCTTCCGATTATTGAAAGGGGAGCAGCCGACAATTTTCAGCTAACCCTTAAAGAACTGGCTGTTATTACAGGTTCTCATAACGGAGAAATAGAACATCAAGAGGCGGTTCAGGGAATATTAACCAAAATAGGCCTTACCGGGGATAACTTACTGTGTGGAGCAACAAAACCTATTCATAGACCTACAGCCAATAAATTAGTGTCTGAAGGTAAAAAACCGGAAGCCATTCACAATCCCTGCTCAGGTAAACATGCCGGTATGTTAGCCCTAGCAGTTCATGAAGGCTATAGTGTAGAGGATTATTATTTGGCTGAACATCCGGTTCAGCAAATCATGTTGCAGACTGTAGCTGATCTGGCTCAGGTGAATAAAGAGAAAATAAAAATAGGTATTGACGGTTGCGGTGTACCTGTCTTTGGTCTGTCCGTAAAAGCCATGGCGCAAGCCTATGCTAATTTAGCTAAACCAGTAAATTTAAGCCCTCAACGACAAAAAGCCTGTGAAGTTTTACAGAAGGCCATGTCAGAATATCCTTTAATGGTTGCAGGTACCGGTCGCTTTACCACTGACCTCTTAGCACAAATGGCACCTCAGGTCATTGCCAAAGACGGTACTGAGGCGGTATATTGCCTGGGTATTCCTGAAAAGGGCTGGGGCGTGGCTATTAAGATTGAAGACGGGGGAGCCAGAGCCTTAAATACAATTGTGCTCAGTGTTTTGGAGCAGTTAGGTTATCTTCCCTCACATGTTAAAGAAAAACTGGAGGATTATTATTACCCTGTATTGAAAAACTTTAGAGGTGAGGAAGTAGGCAGGATTAGACCGGCCTTTACCCTGAAGAGATAAAAAGGATGTGATTGAGAAAAATGGATTTTGCAGCTGTTTTAGCCCAAGAATTAAACTGGCCCCAGGATAAAATCGCCAGAACTATTGAACTTTTGGATGCAGGGAATACCATACCCTTTATCGCTCGTTACCGAAAAGAAATGACCGGGGAAATGGATGAAACCCTCTTACGCACCCTGGTGGAGCGGTTAACTTATTTACGGAATTTGACAAAAAGAAAAGAAGAAGTCCTTAAATCTATCAGTGAACAGGGAAAACTTACCCCGGAACTGGAAAAGGCTATTCATGAGGCCCAGATTCTCCAAGAAGTAGAAGACCTTTATTTACCTTTTAGGCCTAAACGGAAAACCCGGGCCAGTGTGGCCAAAGAAAAAGGCCTGGAACCTTTGGCTCAGCTTTTTTTGCAGCCGGATACCCAGGAAAAACCGGAGAAATTAGCCTCAGAATTTATTAATCCGGAGTTAGGTGTGGAAACAATTGAGCAGGCTCTCCAAGGTGCTCAGGATATAGTAGCGGAAATTGTGGCAGAAGATGCAGAATTAAGAAAGTTGGTTCGTAGTTTAGTTTGGCAGGAAGGAATCATAACCAGTAAAGCTCGGGACAAAAATGCTGTTACTCCTTACGAAATGTATTATGACTATCAAGAACCGGTAAAGAAAATTCCTCCTCACCGGGTTTTGGCTATTAACCGGGGAGAAAAGGAAGAAGCTTTACAGGTAAAAATAGAGCAGCCGGAAGAGAAAATTTTGGCCGGGATTTTTGAAAAATATAAAGATAATATCAGTCCTACCTGTATGGAACTTGTCCTGGAGGCTTTTCAGGACGGTTATAAACGCTTAATAGCACCGGCTATTGA
>DGEF01000040.1:0-17968 GCA_002385805.1 Peptococcaceae bacterium UBA3933 | reverse complement strand
CCACCTGTAAAAGGTAAAACTGTGCTAGGTATTGACCCGGGCTATCGTACCGGTTGTAAATTGGCCGTTGTGGAGGAGACAGGCAAAGTACTGGCAACAGGAGTCATGTACCCGCACCCTCCTCAGAATCAATTAGAAGAAGCCAAGCAGATAGTGAAGGACTTAATTAATAAATGGTCTGTTGATATAGTAGCCATAGGCAATGGTACTGCTTCCCGGGAAACGGAATTAATGGTGGCTGATTTAATTAAAGATTTAAAAACTCCTGTTCAATACATAATCGTTTCTGAAGCAGGAGCCAGTGTATATTCCGCTTCTAAACTGGCTAAAGAGGAATTCCCTGATTACGACTTATCTTTACGAAGTGCTGTTTCTATTGCCCGCCGACTGCAGGACCCGCTGGCAGAATTAGTAAAAATTGAACCGAAAGCAGTAGGAGTAGGTCAATACCAGCATGATGTAACCCCTAAGCGGTTAGACGAAGCTTTAGCCGGTGTGGTGGAGTCTTGTGTTAACTCAGTAGGAGTAGAACTAAATACGGCTTCTGCTGCCCTTCTCCAGTATGTGGCAGGTTTAACCAAAGCCACAGCAACCGGGATTATTAAGTACCGGGAGGAAAGGGGTAAATTTACCAGTAGGGATCAGTTGTTAGAGGTTCCCCGCCTGGGACCTAAGGCTTTTGAACAGTGTGCCGGTTTTATTAGAATTGCTGACGGCAATAACCTCTTGGATAATACTCCGGTTCACCCGGAATCTTATTGGGTTGCGGAAAAACTTTTGTTAAGCCTCGGATTTCAGGTCAGTGATTTAACAGACAGTGAAAAATTAGCAGAAATAAGAACTTCATTAAAAAAAGTAAACATTAAAGAGATGGCGGAAAAACTGGAGATAGGGGAACCAACCTTGAAAGATATAGTAGAAGCACTCCAAAAACCAGGCCGGGATCCTAGGGAAGAATTACCTCCGCCTTTATTCCGTACTGATGTTTTAACAATGGAAGATTTAAAACCCGGCATGGAATTACAAGGTACTGTACGAAACGTAGTTGATTTTGGTGCTTTTGTGGATATTGGTGTTAAACAGGACGGGTTAGTACATATTTCTCAATTAGGGGATAAATATATTAAACACCCCATGGAAGTCGTGGCGGTAGGAGATATTGTGAAGGTGAAAGTTTTGGATGTAGATGTGAACCGCGGCCGAATTTCTCTCACCATGAAAAATGTTTAAATAAAATTAAACCACGGATGAACACAGATATTGGACGGCATTACGGCTTTTGGGTTAACTCTTGGGTCAGCATTACGGCTGACGAGTTATACTGCATGTCGGCATGACGGCTTTTGGGCGAATATTTTGGGGCGGCATGACGTCTCACGGGTTAAAATGTATGACGGCATTATTGCTCTTGGGCTAATATTTTGGGTCAGCCACTATTTTTGTGATATACTGCATGATGAATCATTCAAGAGGCAGGGAGCAAGAAGCAAGAGGCAAGAAATATTGTAGACTGTTTCATCCAAAACTTATTTTCTATGTTAATCCTTAGTTTAGTAATTCTTAACCTTAGCCTCAACCTTAACCTTGCGACCGAAGGTCGCTTTACTAGCCACCAGCCACTAAAAACTAGCCACTAATAATTAGTCTACTAGTGGGCGAGATTCTAGTCACAAGTCACTAGTCACTAATTCAAAGGAGGTTCTCAATTTGAATACCCAAGAAATATTAAATATTGCTTTAAAGGCTGCCGGACTAAAGGAAGCTCCTGCGGACAGCGGGGTGATTGTGCCTGGGGAAGGGATTAAAAAAATTGCTTTCGGCGTTGATATTGATACGGCTGAAATAATGTTGGCCAAGCAGTTAGGATTTGATTGTGTGATTACCCATCATCCCCAGGGTCATCACCGGGTAGATTTATATAAAGTAATGGATAACCAGATTGACCGTATGGTAAAAGCCGGGGTTCCTATTAATAGAGCGGAAAAAGCTTTAGCGGAACGTAAGGAACAGGTAGACAGAAACCTGCACGTAAGCAACTATGATCGTGCCGCTCATGCTGCCCGCTTGTTAAACATGCCTTTTCTGGCAATTCATTCTCCTGCTGATTTACTGGTGGAAAATTATTTACAGCAGTATCTGGATGATAATTTATGGGATAGTCCCCCACCCCGTGTGCAGGATGTTATAGATTTACTTTTACAGATTCCTGAATATAAGAATGCTTATACTAAACCTAAAGTAAGAGTAGGGTCTGAAAAAAGTTATGCTGGCAAAGTATTTGTAACTATGGCAGGGGGCACCAGCGGAGGTAAAGATGTTGTTAAATCCTATTTCGAAGCCGGAATTGGGACTTTGGTAGTAATGCATCTGCCTGATGATGTGATTAAATCTGTAAAAGAACAAAACATTGGTAATGTAATTGTTGCCGGTCATATGGCCAGCGATTCTATTGGCATAAATTTAGTCATCAAAGCTTTAGAAGAAAAAGGTCTGGAAATTACACGTATGTCTGGGGTAATCGAACCATGTTAGCCATTACCAATGCTCACATAATAACAATGGAAGAAAAGGACTATAAATCAGGCACTATTCTTATCGAAAAGGGTAAAATAAAAGATGTAGGGGAAAGGGTGGAGATCCCTTCTCATTGTAAAGTGGTGGATGCCCGTGGCAATTATGTTTTACCCGGGTTTATTGATGCCCATACTCATGCAGGTATTGCTGAGGAAATATACCAGATAGAAGGAGATGACACTAATGAAATAACAGACCCCCTGACCCCTCACTTGAGAGCCCTTGATGCCATTAATCCTAATGATATAGGTTTTAAAGAGGCTTTGTTGGGAGGAGTCACAACAGTTATGGTGGCTCCGGGTAGTGCCAATGTAATTGGAGGCATGACGGCTCTCTTAAAAGTAAAAGGAAAAACTTTTCAGGAGATGATTATTAATCCGGAAGCGGGTTTAAAGATAGCCCTAGGGGAAAACCCTAAACGTGTATACGGTGAACAGAAAAAAATGCCTTATACCCGTATGGCTACGGCAGCTTTACTTAGGCAGGCTTTTATTGAAGCGGATAATTATCGCCGGAAAAAAAGCAGAGAACGGGACTTGAAAAAAGAAAATTTAGTTAAAGCATTGAACAGAGAGATTCCTGTTCGTGCTCATGCTCACAGAGCCGATGATATTTTAACTGCTTTAAGGATTGGGAAAGAATTTAACTTACGGATGGTAATTGAACATTGTACGGAGGGACATAAGATCCTGCCGGAATTATTAGAGGCCGGTGTCCCGGTGGCCGTAGGACCTTCATTAACTAATAGGTCTAAAGTTGAATTGGGAGAGTTGTCTTTTAAGACACCGGGTCTTTTAGCCAAGGCAGGGCTTAAGGTGGCTTTGATCACGGATCATCCGGTAATCCCTGTCCGGTACCTGGTTTTGTGTGCTGCTTTAGCAGTTAAAGAAGGTATGGAAGAAAAAGAAGCTTTAAAGGCTTTAACCGTAAATCCGGCTAAAATTTTGGAAATCGAAGACCGGGTAGGAAGTATTCGTCCAGGTAAAGATGCGGATTTAGTGATTTGGAGCGGTTTTCCTCTGGATATCAGGAGTAACCCTCTCCAGGTCTATATCAATGGTCACTTGGTTTTTGATAATTACGACAGAAATTAACAAAAGTTGTCAAATTTCGGTGAAGGAGTTAAATTTTCTACGACGAAATTTTATTACATATACCAAGTTTCCGGAGGGACAAAATGAAAAAAAACGGCACCGATATCCTGATAGTGGATGACCAATCAGGAGTAAGGATTTTATTAGCTACGGCCTTTGAGGAAAGAGGGTATAAAGTGGCAGTTGCGGTTAATGGCAAAGATGGTGTGGACAAGGCTAAAAAATTAAAGCCCGGTTTAATAATGATGGACATTAAAATGCCTGTACTGGACGGAGTTACGGCTCTCTATAAAATCAAAGAGAATAATAAAAACCAGAAAGTAATTATGATGTCCGCGTATGGTGATGCTCAGACTATTGAAAAAATAAAAAAGACAGGGGCTTTATTTATTGCCAAACCTTTTGATTTAAAGTGCGTACTAGATTATGTGGACAGTATTTTAAAAGCGGGTGATTTGGAATCATTGGCGTAGATGTCTCTCTGGATAATAAATTGTCTTCGGGTTAAAGGTGTTGGTCTGAATAATTTTGAACTTTATAGTCTGATTAAAAAAAATCGCCTTAAAGTTAATTCTGACAAAAGGGATAACTTTTAAACTAAATCTTTAAAAAGTCGCCTTATGGCGACTATTTTTCTTGCTGTTTTGCTCAAGTTGTAATAGGATATACTACAGGTTAGCACTAGATTTAGGGAGGATTGGCAAATTGATTTGTGTAAGAACCCGTACTCCTCAGGAAACGGAATATTTGGGGCAAAGGATGGCCAAATTTTTAAGTCCGGGGGATCTTATCTCTCTTACCGGCGACTTAGGGGCAGGTAAGACTTTATTTGTGCAAGGGGTAGCCCGGGGATTAGGGATTAAAGAAAACGTGACTAGCCCTACTTTTACCATAATCCAAGAGTACTATGGAGGGCGATTGCCTCTTTATCATATGGATGTTTACCGGCTGAAATCCAGTCAGGAGATGGAGGATTTAGGCTATGAGGAGTATTTTTATGGAGAAGGGGTTACTCTCATTGAATGGGGTAATTTAATTACAGATATACTTCCTAGGGAGCATTTAGTACTGGAGTTTGTACCTATAGAAGAAGGCCGGGAGATTAATTTTTACCCTCGCGGTAGGCATTATGAAAGGATTGTAGAGGAGTTGACCGGTTATGATTATTCTAGCCGTCGATAGTTCTACACCTGTCCAAGGGGTAGCTATCGTTGATGAAGAGAAAATTTGGGCGGAAAATTTTTTAAATACGGGTCTCACCCATTCGGAACAGTTATTACCCGCTATCAACCAGACTTTAAAGCAGGCAAAAATTACCCTGGCTGATATTGACGCATTTGCCCTAACCCAAGGGCCAGGTTCTTTTACGGGATTACGGATTGGCATGGCTACAATTAAAGGTTTGGCTCAAGTTTCCGGGAAAAAAATCGTTGCTATTCCCACTTTAGATGCATTAGCTTATAATTTATGGGGTTATGAGGGTATTATTTGTCCTATTTTAAATGCTCGCCGCAATGAAGTATATACTGCTTTATATGAAATGCAAGCTGAAGAGGTAGTGCGGATTAGTGATTACCAGGCCGTTAACCCGGAAGAATTGGCCGAAATCTTACTGAAAAAAGAAAAACCTGTTACTTTTTTAGGTGACGGTGTTTTAGTATATAAAGATTTATTTGCTGAGAAACTTTCAAGTAAGGCATGCTGGGCACCTTTACATAATTTAATGGTTAGAGCTTCTTCTGTAGGAATTCTAGCTTTACAAAAATTAGCCCAGGGAATTTTTGATGATTTATTTACTCTGGAACCTATGTATATAAGAAGGTCCGAAGCTGAAGTTAAGTTGGAGGCACGTCAATGTCAGAGATAATAAATCAGGTTAATCTACGGAAAATGGAAATAACGGATATTATTAAGGTGGCGGAAATAGAAAAGGCATCTTTTCCTACACCCTGGTCTAGCTATGCTTTTACCTGTGAGCTTTTGGATAATCAATTTGCTCATTATATAGTTATGACTCTAAAAGATGAACCGGAAAAAATCATCGGTTACGGAGGAATGTGGGTTATTATAGACGAAGCCCATGTAACGAATATAGCCATCAGTCCGGAATATAGAGGCCGGCGCTTGGGGGAAATTCTTTTACTAAAGATGATGGAAGTGGCCATAGATAAGGGCGCTTTGCGGATGACCTTGGAGGTTAGGGTATCCAATATAAGGGCCCGAAAGTTATATGAACGTTTAGGTTTTAAGAGTGCCGGATTAAGAAAGGGATATTATGTTGATAATCATGAAGATGCCATAATTATGTGGAAGGACTTAATGGAAAGTATTTCAGGGTAGGTGACCGGTTTGCAGAATACAATAATTATGTCTATTGAAACCAGCTGTGATGAAACAGCTGTAGCTATAATTAAAAATGGCCAAGAAATATTAGCAGATGTGGTAGCCTCACAAATCGCCACTCACCAAAAATTTGGCGGGGTTGTGCCTGAGGTGGCTTCCCGTAAACATTTAGAACTGATTAATGTGGTAATAGACCAGGCTTTGCGGGAGTCAGGGCTGAATTTTCGAGACCTAACTCATTACGCGGTAACTTATGGCCCGGGATTAGTAGGTGCCTTATTGGTAGGTGTTTCTACAGCCAAGGCTTTAGCTTTCGCCGCTGAAAAACCCTTGATTGGGGTAAACCATATTGAAGGACATGTCTATGCCAACTTTTTAACTAATAATGATATCCAGTTTCCGTTGGTTTGCTTAATAGTTTCCGGAGGGCATACTAATTTAGTAAAAATCCTTGACCACGGTCAATACGAATTTTTAGGTGCAACTCGGGATGATGCTGCCGGTGAGGCTTTTGACAAGATTGCCAGAGCTTTGGGTTTAGGATATCCGGGAGGCCCGCAAATAGAAAAATTAGCTAGGGAAGGTGATCCCCAAGCAGTTGAATTGCCCAGAGCCTGGTTGGAAGAAGGCAGCTTTGATTTTAGTTTCAGTGGGTTAAAATCAGCGGTGCTCAATTATCTTAATCAGTGCCATATGAAAAATATTGCTGTTAATAAAGCGGATGTAGCTGCCAGTTTTCAGGAAGCGGTGTTGGATGTATTGGTGGAAAAAACCATGTTAGCTGCCCAGGAGTCCCAGGTAAAAACGGTGTTACTGGCCGGAGGAGTAGCCGCTAACAGTTTCTTAAGGGATAAGTTAAAGAGAAGGACCCAGGAGGTAGGGATTAAGTTGTATTATCCTCCTATAAAATACTGTACGGATAACGCTGCTATGATCGGGGCAGCAGCCCATTACAAAGCTCTCAGGGGAGAGTATGCAGACTTGGACCTAAATGCCGTGCCAAATCTTAAGTTTGGATAGAGATAGCAGATAAAAAGCTGACCTTGGTCAGCTTTTTGGTTATATAGGATTTAACAGCGAATTAATTTTCTTGTTTCCTGTTTCTTGCCTTCTGCCTCTTGAATAGTGGATAATTTTGTGGATGAAAACCTGTGGATAATGTGGATAAAACTGTGCATAACTTGATATATAAGGGATTGGTGTGTGGAATATTTTTAACACCATAAAAAAACCACATGTTTGTGGATAATGTGGAAAATCTAAGGAAAAATCGGTGTTTTTAATGTTTTTTCTGTGGATAAGCTTGTGGAAACTGTGGATAGAGCATATGTTCCCTTGGGGATGACTCACTAAAATATATGCAATTCGAAAAGTAAATATACATTATTTTTTAGTATACTAGGGAATAGATTTATTAAATTAGGTTGTCTATTTATAGAAAAGAGGAAAAGCTGTGGATGGAAAATTAATTCAGGTTTTATATCACACCGTACAAAACTATAATATTCTCCCTTTGACTTCCCGCTGCAATGTCAGGTGTGTTTTTTGCAGTCACCGGCAAAATCCTCCGGGGGTAAGGGCTTTAGCTATACCACCTTTATCTGTTGAGTTGGTGGAAGATTTATTAGATTATTTAGATGGGCACCGGAAAATTGTCATAGGCGAGTCGGCAAGTCTGATTATGGAAGGTGAACCTTTTACCCACCCCTATTTTTGGGAGTGTTTAAGATTAATCAGGAAAAGATTTCCTTTAACCTTAATTCAGCTTACTACCAATGGTTCTTACTTAGATGAGCAGGCTGTCAGGAAATTAGCAGTATTTGAGCCTTTAGAAATCAATCTATCCCTAAATATTGCCGGTATTTCAGAACGATTTAATTTAATGGGAGATAGACAGGCGGAAATTTCCTGTCGATCTCCCCAAGTGTTAGCTAAATACGGTGTGAAATACCATGGGAGCATTGTGGCCATGCCTCAGATTACCGGGTGGGAAAGCCTGTATGAAACCATTAAATATTTAAGTGAAAATAATGCCCAAACAATTCGGGTATTTAAGCCGGGTTTTACGAAATTTGCTTCTCCAGAACTGCAAATAAAAGAAGAATTAATGGTGGAATTGGCGGAAAAAATATCTGCTTGGCGTAAAGGCATGTGTCCCATTTCCCTGGAGCCGCCTGTATTAGGAGATTTAGAGGCTTGGGTTCTGGGGGTAATTAAAGGAAGTCCGGCTTTTCAGGCAGGAATCAAGGCCGGGGATAAGATTTTACAGATTAATGGAGAGCCGCCTTTTTCCCGGGTAGAAGCCTTTAGTCTTTTAAAAAAGAAGGGTGAGCATAAAGTTTTAATTGAACGGGAAGGGGAAAGAAAGGTTTTTACTATAGAAGTAAAAGGGGATTGGAGTGGCCTTGTATTTGATTATGACATTGCTCTGAAAGAAGTTGAGGTGGTTAAAGAGGAGATTAGGAAAAAGCATGCCCAAAGGCCTTTAATTTTAGCTTCGGAGTTTGGTTATAGGGTTTTAGAAACAGCATTAGCGGATTCGCCGGCAAAAATTTTACCGGTTAAAAATGAATTTTTCGGTGGTAACATTCAGTCCGCCGGCCTGTTGGTTGTTCAAGACATGGTCAAGGCTTTAGTTAGTTTTAAGAAAACAAATCCGGAACCTGATTTAGTGCTTATACCTGCTATTGCTTTCGATTTTCAAGGGAAAGACCTAACCGGGCGAGGCAGCTGGGAATTGGAAAAAGAAGTAGCCTGTCCCGTTCGTTTGTTGTAGGAAAGGTTTACAAAGTATAAACCTTTTTCTCTGTACAAATAAAGTCCAGTTTTACATCATGGGCCTCATGGGGTAACGGTTTGAGGCTGATTTGAAAATCAAAGGCTAAAGCCATCTTTGGTGTGCCCGGTTTTAATAAAGGTAAGAAGCGGTCATAGTAGCCGGCTCCAAAACCGATGCGGTGTCCCTCTAAATCAAAGGCTAAGCCGGGAATTAAGCAAAGATCAATTATTTTGGGGTCTACCGGGTAAAGTTTGCCTTCCTTTGGCTCTAAAATACCCATGGTTTTTGGTTCTAAATGTTGAAAAGATGTTAGGAGACTAGGGATAATTGTACGGCTTTCCGTCTGGCAAACAGGTATAACCACCTGTTTGTTTTCCTCCCAAGCCCTTGCAATAATGGGCTTAGTTTCAACTTCATTACCCAAAGATAAAAAGCACATGATTGTGGATGATTTAGCCCACAAAGGGTGGGAGGCTAAGTTTTGGAGAATGCTTTGACTGCGAACGGAAACCTCTTCTTTACTCATGTTATTCCGTAATTCTTTGTACTTCTTTCGTAAAATGCTTTTGTTCATACTTTTACCACCTTTTTAGTTCAGAGTGAGCTTTGGGGTTTAGCTTTTTTGTCAGATTTATTTTTTAGGTTGATATTTTTGATCAGATCTATATTAGTTAGTGTACCTTACAAGTTAGATTTTTAAAATATCTGACATAATAATTAACCCCAAATAAAGTTCTGACCAATAAGGTTACCCGTAAGAGGATTTTGACCAAAAATATTGCTCAGAAGCGGAAATCTGACCAACGAAATAACCCTTAAGCAAAAGACTGACCCCAAAATGTATCCCAAGAGTATATTCCAGGTCATAATTGGAAATATTGTTTACTGTTGGAAAGTCGATAAAGGTAAATTTAAGAAAAAAATTTAAAAAAAGACTTGCCAAATTTTAAAACCTTGTATATCATTATTATTGTGAATTAGCACTCACCTATGATGAGTGCTAACAATAAAGTGGAACATAATAAACTTCTAAAGGAGGGTTTGTACATGAACATTAAGCCATTAGGCGACCGTGTTGTTGTTAAACCAATTGCTCAAGAAGAAAAAACAAAAAGCGGTATTGTCCTTCCCGATACTGCTAAAGAAAAACCCCAACAAGGTGAAGTTTTAGCTGTAGGAACCGGTAAACTTTTGGAAAACGGACAAAGGGTTCCTGTGGAAGTAAAAGTTGGGGACAAAGTTATTTATTCTAAATACGCCGGAACAGAAATCAAATTAAATGATGAAGAAGTACTTATTTTAGGTGAAAGGGATATTTTAGCTATCATTAGTTAATATATTGAAGGAGGGATTACATAATGGCCAAAGATATTATTTTTGGTGAAGAGGCTAGACGCGCTTTAGAAGCGGGTGTTAATGCTGTAGCAGAAGCAGTTAAAGTTACTTTAGGACCAAAAGGTCGTAATGTTGTTTTAGAGAAGAAATTCGGTTCCCCCACTATTACCAATGACGGTGTTTCCATTGCTCGGGAAATTGAATTAGAAGATCCTTTTGAAAACATGGGTGCTCAACTTCTTAAAGAAGTTGCTACCAAAACAAATGATGTAGCCGGTGACGGTACCACTACAGCTACTGTATTAGCCCAAGCTATGATCAGAGAAGGTATGAAGAACGTAGCTGCTGGTGCTAATCCTATGCTTATCAGACAAGGTATCAACAAAGCCGTAGAGGTAGCTGTAGAAGAAATTCATAAAATCGCTCAGTCCATCGAAAGTAAAGAGGCAATTGCTCAAGTTGCTTCTATTTCTGCTGCCGATAAAGAAATTGGTGATTTAATCGCTGAAGCTATGGAAACTGTAGGAAATGACGGAGTAATTACTGTAGAAGAATCTCAAACTTTTGGTACTTCTTTAGATGTAGTTGAAGGTATGCAGTTCGATCGTGGTTATGTATCTCCTTATATGGTAACTGATACAGAAAAAATGGAAGCTGTTTTAGATGAACCTTTGATCTTAATTACTGATAAGAAAATCTCTGCTGTTCAAGATATTTTACCGGTATTAGAAAAAGTTGTTCAAACAGGAAAATCCTTATTAATCATTGCTGAAGATGTTGAAGGCGAAGCTTTAGCTACTATGGTTGTGAACAAGTTAAGAGGTACCTTTACTTGTGTAGCCGTTAAGGCTCCTGGCTTTGGTGACCGCAGAAAAGCAATGTTGGAAGACATCGCTGTTTTAACCGGTGGCCAAGTTATCAGCGAAGATTTGGGCTTAAAATTAGAAAACACTACTTTAGAAATGTTAGGTACTGCTCGCCAAGTTAAAGTAAGCAAAGAAGAAACAACCATTGTAGAAGGAAAAGGAGAAAAGGCTAAGATTGATGCCAGAATTGCTCAAATCAGAGCTCAATTAGAAGAAACCACTTCTGAATTCGATAGAGAAAAATTACAAGAACGTTTAGCTAAATTATCCGGTGGAGTTGCTGTAATCCAAGTTGGTGCAGCTACTGAAACCGAATTGAAAGAAAAGAAACATCGTATCGAAGACGCTTTATCTGCTACCAGAGCGGCAGTAGAAGAAGGTATTGTGGCCGGTGGTGGAACTGCTTTAATTGATATCCTTCCTGCTTTAGAAAATATTAAAATGGACGATCCCGATGCTCAGGTAGGTGTAAACATTATCAAGAAAGCTTTAGAAGAACCTGTGCGTCAGATTGCTTACAACGCCGGGGTTGAAGGTTCCATCGTTGTAGAAAAAGTTAAAGAAGCCGGTGTAGGAGTAGGTTTCAACGCTTTAACCAATAAGTACGAAGACATGATTGCTGCAGGTATTGTAGACCCAGCTAAAGTTACTCGTTCTGCTTTACAAAATGCTGCAAGTATCGCCGGTATGGTCTTAACTACTGAAAGTTTAATTGCTGATATTCCTGAAGAGAAGAATAATAACATGCCCGGTGGAATGCCTCCCGGAGGTATGATGTAGAGTAAAAATACAGTTTTTTAGAGTCTTGAACAAGTTTGTTCAAGACTCTTTCTTATGTTTTTAATGAAAGGTGAAAATTTTTAAAATTGGACAGGTCTAAAAGTAATAAAATTCCTCCTTTCCAAGTAAGAATTATTAGAAATAATTAGGGAAAAGGAGGAATATATTGTGGGTAAAATCAGTTTTAATAGACAGATATTTAAAATTCCCCGGATTACCAGGCCGAGGATAAGCCTCAAATGGTTATTACTTATTGTTTTAATTTTAATAATAGGCGGTGGGGGAATTTGGGCTTATCAGAATTTCAGTGCATTACCACCGGAAGCAGCGGTATTATCAGCCATTGAAAAAACCCTTAATGCAGAAAGCTATCGCTACCATGCAATTTCCAAGAAGATAGTTGATAATCAGGAGCAACTTTTAAGTGAGGTTATGGGAGAAAAAAGTAACGGTAATGTGCATTTTATCGGCAAACTCCATGTAGTGAATTCCGACTTTGAGATTTATCAGGTTAACAATAAATTTTATCGGAAAGATGTTTTTTCTAAGGATTGGTTAGTTTTAGACCAGGTAAATATGGAAGCAACAGAAAAATTAATCCAGGAGATTAATCCTTTAGGTACCTTTAGCCTGTGTGAACCCCTGGAAGTTCAATACGTCGGTAAAGAAAAAATTAACGGACAAAAATGCAGAAAATATGAAGTGCTGGCTCAAAATGAAAACAAGTATTTAGAGGTTTTATGGAAAGATTTCTCTTATGTGTTCTGGGTCAACAAAGACGGACTATTG
This sequence comes from Peptococcaceae bacterium UBA3933, assembly GCA_002385805.1. Taxonomy (GTDB): domain Bacteria; phylum Bacillota; class Peptococcia; order Peptococcales; family BICA1-8; genus UBA3933. The sequence goes on along the minus strand of DGEF01000040.1, from coordinate 5,408 downwards.
GCCAAAGCGGAAATTAATGCTGTTAATAAACAACATGAAAATCACAGCTTGATCATGAGCGTTGAATTTAGCGACTATAATGAAAAAATAGAGATAAATGCACCAATTTAGGATTTTGTTAAATAATTAGGTTAGGCATTTGGGATAGCCTAACCATTTTTGTTTACGATAATTTTGCCGGAAAATTTCCGGGAAATATAGTAATTTTGTTGAAATGTAGAGGGAGATTAGGTTATAATTTATGCGAAATTTGACAAGCTATTACTATTATATGGCAGAGGAGGAAGCAGAGCTTGGAAAAAAACATTAAAAAAGTTCTTATTTCAGAGGATGATATAAAGTCAAAAGTAGCCGAATTAGGCGAGATTTTAACCAGGGATTACGAAGGCAAAGATCTTTTTGTAATCTGTATTTTAAAAGGGGCCATGATTTTTATGGCTGATTTAATCAGACATATTAAGGTGCCCTTAGAAATAGATACCATGGTTGTATCCAGTTACGGTCATTCCACTCACTCTTCAGGTATTGTCAGGATTATCAAGGATTTAGATCAAAGTGTAGAAGGTAGAGATGTGCTGATAGTGGAAGATATAGTCGATACAGGTTTAACCCTAAAATACCTTTCAGATAATATCCTTTCCCGTAAACCTAGAAGTCTTAAAATCTGTTCCTTTTTGGACAAGCCTGACCGCCGGAAAGTAGACATTGTTCCGGACTACTGTGGCTATTCCATACCTGATGAATTTGTAGTGGGTTATGGATTGGATTATGCGGAAAAATACCGTAATTTACCTTATATTGCTGTTTTGGATCCGAAGGCATATGAATAAGGATAAGGTCATAAACTTTATTTGAGGGAGGAAAAAACGTGGATTGGCGAAAACATGATACTGTTTTAGTGTTAGACTTTGGTGGGCAATATAACCAGTTGATTACCAGAAGAATCAGAGAAGCCAAAGTCTATTCAGAGATGGTTCCCTACAGTATATCTGTGGAAAAAATCAAAGAAATAAACCCGAGAGGAATAATTCTATCCGGGGGTCCGGCCAGTGTTTACGGGGAAAAAGCCCCTTACTGTGACCCGGAGATATTAAATTTGGGTATTCCTGTTTTAGGCATCTGTTACGGGATGCAGTTAATCACTTATTTTTTAGGCGGAAAAGTAGAAAAAGCTGAAAAAATGGAATTCGGTAAGGCGATTGTGCAGGTGGATGAAAGTGACCCTCTCTTTTCGGGTTTATCTCCGGAACAGCTGTGCTGGATGAGTCATGGTGATTACATTACAGAGATTCCCGAAGGTTTTAAAAGTATAGGGAAAACAGAACATACTCCTTTTGCGGCTTTTTCTAATCCGGATAAAGCATTGTATGGAGTACAGTTCCATCCGGAGGTTAAACATACGGAAAACGGAAAGGCTATTTTGGAAAATTTCCTGTTCAAGATTTGTAAATGTAAGGCCGATTGGACCATGGGTTCTTTTATTGAAGAAGAAGTCCGGGCCATTCGGGAAAAAGTAGGAGATAAAAAGGTAATTTGTGGTTTAAGTGGAGGAATTGATTCTTCCGTAGCCGCTGTATTAGTCCATAAAGCCATTGGAGATAATTTAACCTGTATTTTTGTGGACCACGGTTTTATGCGCAAAAATGAACCGGAAGAGGTAAAAAAAGTTTTTAAAGATACATTTGGAATTCGTTTAGATTTTGTAGATGCTCGGGAAAGATTTTTGCAGAAAATAGCCGGGGTTACTGAACCGGAAGAAAAAAGAAAACGAATTGGAGAAGAATTTATTCGTGTTTTTGAAGATGAAGCTAAAAAATATGAAGACAGTGAGTTCTTAGTGCAAGGGACTTTATACTCTGATGTTATCGAAAGCGGCACAGATACGGCAGAAACCATTAAAAGCCATCATAATGTAGGTGGACTGCCGGAAGATATGAAATTCCAGCTAATTGAACCTTTGCGCAACCTTTTTAAAGATGAGGTAAGGCTGGTAGCCAGAGAACTGGGCTTACCGGAATCAATAGTAACAAGACAACCTTTCCCAGGACCTGGCTTAGCCATTAGAATAATTGGAGAAGTTACAAAAGAAAAGTTGGATATACTGCGGGATGCAGATGCCATTGTGCGTGAAGAAATCAAAAAAGCCGGTCTCTATGAACAAGTATGGCAGTCCTTTGCTGTCTTACCTTCTATTAAATCTGTAGGGGTAATGGGTGATAAAAGGACATATGCATATCCCATAGTTCTGAGGGTAGTAAGCAGCGAAGACGCCATGACTGCCGACTGGGTACGGTTACCTTATGATTTACTGGAGAAGATATCCCTGAGAATTGTGAATGAGGTTAAGCATGTTAATAGGGTAGTTTATGATATCACCTCTAAACCACCCGGAACGATTGAGTGGGAATAATGGCATATTCGATGCCCTGTTGGTCTTGAGAGCCCAGGGAGGCTTTTCGGCCAACGGAATAAGGGGGAATAAAAAATGTGTGGGATAATTGGGTATATTGGTGATAAGCCGGCTTTGCCCATATTGATTGACGGATTAAAAAAATTAGAGTATAGAGGTTATGATTCGGCCGGTGTGGCCGTTCATAACGGTAAGCAGATAAATATTAACAAAGCAAAAGGCAGGTTAACCGTATTAGAAGAAAGGATTAAGCACAGCCAGCTAAACGGGACCTTGGGAATAGGACACACCAGATGGGCTACCCATGGTGAGCCTTCCGACATTAATTCTCATCCCCATACAAATCAATTGGGCGATATTGCAGTTGTGCATAACGGAATCATAGAAAACTATATGAGGCTAAAGAGCTGGCTTCAGAGAGAAGGATATGAGTTTACATCAGACACGGATACGGAAGTGGTGGCTCATATAATTAATTATTACTATAACGGCGACCTTGTGGAAGCAGTTAGAAACACCCTGGATAGAATAGAAGGGTCATATGCTTTGGCAGTGATAGCCAAAAACCATCCTGAGTGCATGGTGGTAGCCAGAAAGGATAGTCCCTTGGTAATAGGCTTGGGGGAAGGCGAAAACTTCATTGCTTCGGATATACCTGCCCTATTGAGATATACCCGGAAGGTATATTTCTTGGAGGATAAGGAGATAGCTCTGATTTGCAAGGACGGAGTCAACATCATAAATCAATACGGTGAAGAGGTTAAAAAAGAAGTATTTGAGGTGACATGGGATGTGGAAGCCGCCGAAAAAGGCGGATACCAGCATTTCATGTTAAAAGAAATACACGAAGAACCGAAAGCTTTACGGGACACGCTGACCTCTCGGATTAGAGAGGGCAGGATAGAGCTAAGCGATATTGGCATAACGAGAGAACAACTTGAAAAAGTCGGCAAAATTTTAATTGTAGCTTGTGGAACAGCATATCACGCAGGCATTGTCGGCAAATACGTTATAGAAAAACTGGTGAGAATACCGGTGGATGCGGAAATAGCTTCCGAGTTTAGATACAGAGATCCCATAATAAATGAGAACAATATAGTAATTATCATAAGCCAATCGGGGGAAACGGCCGATACACTTGCCGCCATGAGACTGTGTAAAGAGAAGGGAGCTAAGGTTATTGCCATTACCAATGTGGTGGGCAGTACTTTAGCAAGGGAAGCTGATCATGTTCTGTATACCTGGGCTGGCCCTGAGATTGCCGTAGCTTCCACCAAAGCCTATATTACCCAGTTGTTATGCCTGTACCTGATGGCTCTTGACTTTGCTGATAAAATGGGCAGAATCTCGCAGGAAGAATACAGGCAGATGATCGAAGAAATGCAGAAACTTCCCGAGTTAGCCCAAAAAGTATTGGATAACAAGCAGATTATCCAAAAATGTGCGGATGAGACATTTAATGCTAACAGCATATTCTATATAGGTAGGGGTTTGGATTATGCCGTAGCCGTAGAAGGCTCTTTAAAGTTAAAGGAGATTTCCTACATTCATTCTGAAGCCTATGCGGCAGGGGAGTTGAAGCATGGCACAATCGCCTTGATAGAGGACGGCACGCCGGTAGTTGCCTTGGCCACGCAAAAAAATCTGTTTGAAAAAACATTGAGCAACATAAAGGAAGTAAAGGCCAGAGGAGCGTTTGTAATAGCCGTAGCGGTAGAAGGCCATGCTGAAATAGAGATGGAAGTGAACAGGGTAATATACATCCCCCCTACACATAATATGCTGGCCCCTATTCTAATGGTCATACCCCTTCAGTTATATGCATATTATGTAGCTGTAGCCAAAGGCTGCGATGTCGATAAGCCCCGGAATCTGGCCAAGAGCGTTACTGTTGAGTAGGATAAATGCCGGGCTTTGTAAGCAATGTATAATTCAAATAAAGTTCACTCCATGAAAATAAAGTTCGCTCTATAAAAATAAAGTTCGTTCCAAATTCCCGTAGTAGATGCAAGAGAAATCTTCATTTGCTGCGGGGTTTGCGTTTTAAAAGGTGAAAAGGTTTGAAAGGGTTAAGGTGCAAGGAATAAGGCTAAAGGTATTGATTTCAAAGGATTGATAGTACTATATTGATTTAAATATTGATACCAGGATTGATAAAAAGATTAGAAAAAGCATATGGGAAAATGCAACCTTATACCTTATTGCAGTAAGAATGGTCAAGTTGAAGAAATACAAAACACATTACAAGTGCTAAAGCAGGTTGAAAGCCATATGAATGAACTTGCTAAGTTGCGAAATTCTTATAATCAAGTATTTGGAAGTTATATTTGTAGCAATAATGAAGAGGATACCGAAGAAATTGAAGAGGAAAACGAAAAAGACATAAAAGATGTGGCAGATAGAACAACATGGAAGAGAGAAAATGAGAATATAAGGATTGAAACGGTAAGACCTGACAAAAGCAGCAGTTACCCTAATATTATTCCAGTACATATCTTTGAAGAAATTGTCAGAACCATCATCGACCAATTTGTTCGATATAATAAGGACTATATAAAGACATCTACAATATCTTCACTATTGAATGATAAAATTATGCAGGAAACAAATTATAAAAAGTCTCCTAAAACCTTGGTTTATAGTGTTATTAAAATTCTTATAAAAGAAGATATATTAGAAAATAAAGAGAATTATAAGCGAGTATATGTTTTAAAGAAAAGTCCTGAATACATATTGAAGTGGTTAAAGAATATTTAATAGTATGGGCAAGATTATAAGAGTTATATTAAGGTGCCTGGGATATGATTAAATATGTGTGCAGGGTAGTATGACTATTATATTATTATAAAATGAATTACGGTGAGATAACAGTATGATTTCTGCTTCTATAGAAAATTTTATCAGGATGTTTTATTGGGATATTATCACCAGAATGTACGGCAACTCTCATAGTTCCATTATTGGGCTTTTGTCAAGTGAATGGATTAAAAAGTCCTCT
>DGEF01000090.1:38031-39463 GCA_002385805.1 Peptococcaceae bacterium UBA3933 | reverse complement strand
GCTATCGCAATTTCGCAATGACAGGACATAATGATACTTCTTTTAAATTTTAAATAAAAAAGGAACGGCTTATGATTGCCGTTCCGTGGAAGTTACACGTTCTATTTTTGCACCAACTGCTTGTAATTTTTCTACGATATTTTCATACCCACGATCGATATGATGCACACCTGTTATTTCTGTTGTGCCTTCAGCAACTAATCCGGCGATGATTAATGCAGCACCGGCTCTTAAGTCAGTGGCTTTAACGGGGCAGCCGGTAATTTTTTCTACCCCTTCTATAACGGCACTGCGTCCTTCAATGCGAATATCGGCACCCATTCGCTTTAATTCATCGGCATGCATAAAGCGATTTTCAAATACTGTTTCTGTAATCAGGCTGGTGCCCTTACTTACGGACATTAAAGCCATAAACTGGGCTTGCATATCCGTAGGAAATCCGGGATAGGGCAGAGTCTTAATATCAACGGCTTTTAGTCGGCCGTTACTGATAACTCTTAAGCCGCCGTTTTCCTCGTAAACCTGAACACCGGATTCCTGTAATTTGGCGATAACAGGTTTTAAGTGGTCAACAATAACATTTTCTAAAAGCAGGTCCCCACCGGTGATGGCACCGGCCACTAAATAGCTTCCGGCTTCAATCCGGTCGGGAATAACGGTGTGAGTAGTTTCTCCTAAACTCTCCACACCTTCTATTTTAATTACATTAGTTCCGGCACCTTTGACAACTGCACCCATGCTGTTTAAGAAATTGGCTAAGTCAACTATTTCCGGTTCTTCAGCGGCATTTTCGATAATTGTTGTCCCCTGGGCTAAGGTTGCTGCCATCATAATATTTTCCGTTGCACCTACACTGGGGAAATCCAGATAGATCTTGGCCCCTTTAAGTTTGTCTGCTCTTGCTTCTATGGTGCCATGAACCATGCAAATTGTTGCACCTAGGGCTTCCAAACCTTTTAAATGCAAATCAATAGGCCGCGTGCCAATAGCACAACCTCCCGGCATGGAGATTTTCACCCTGCCCAATCGGGACAATAGAGGTCCCATGATTAAAACACTTGCCCGCATTCTTCGTACATAATCATAAGGTGCCTCATAACCGGTAATATTACTGCTATCTATTTCTAAAGTATTCCCAACAAAGTTTGTTTTTGCTCCTAAAATTTCTAAGACTTCAGTGATAATATTTACATCTGCCAAATTGGGAACATCTTGTATTTTACATTTTCCAGTAGATAATAATGATGCCACAATTATGGGTAATACAGCGTTTTTCGCTCCGCTGATTGTTATTTTTCCTTTTAAAGAATTGCCTCCGGTAACGATAATTTTATCCAATACTTTTCCTGTTTGACAAAACCAGATAGCCTAATTGTGCGACTTACACGTAGGTTTTGTTACAGGGTACACCTCCTTTCTGTTAGTGGCTAGT
>DGEF01000090.1:37583-37759 GCA_002385805.1 Peptococcaceae bacterium UBA3933 | reverse complement strand
TGGCTAGATTTAGTGACTAGTATTACGACCTTCGGTCTAATGGTTGAGGTTGAGGTTAAGGTTAAGAAAATGAAACAATCCAGATTTAAGACCCGATAATTAACCTAAACCTTAACCGGCAGGCGAATTATTAGTATTTATCGGTGTTAATCCGTGTTCATCTGTGTTTATCCGTG
>DGEF01000090.1:27092-37416 GCA_002385805.1 Peptococcaceae bacterium UBA3933 | reverse complement strand
TGTGTTTATCCGTGGTTCTTTTTTTGGCTCAATACTTGTTAGTATTAACTATTAAATTTATTATGTCAAGTTTTATATTCTAGGTATCCGAACCAATTCCTGCCTAAATTTTTATATGGAACAAATTACCTATTTTTTCGTCAAATATTTTAAGGCAATATTTTAATATTCTTGAAAAATTAACGGTGCACCAAAGTGGAGATAGGTTTTGTTGTCAAAGTAGTGATATCTGGCAGCCAAGTTTAGATTTATTTTTTTGTCATTTACCTTTAGATGATAAGGACAACGGGGTGTATAAGCACTAAGGCTTACCAGTTCCGGGGTGTTTATACCTTCTTTAATTTCTGCACCTACCGTTTTAAAAGCTTTGCTAAAAAGTTGGTATGTTTGTTTTTGGCTCAATTTCCCCGGGATAGTTCCGGTAATGGTTATGCCAATATTGGAGATATCAGTATAAGGAGAGAGGAAACCTATAACTAATTTATAATATTCCTGAGCCTCTTGTAAATTGAAAGTTGTAATATTGAGTCCCAGGTATGTGCCGGCCTCTACTCTAGAAGGCTGTACACTTTGTAAAGTAGCATAAATAACCGTTTGACCATCAGCTACTGTTTCTTGCTGAGAAAAACCGATAAATTCAGGATATTGGGTATCAATAATAGGCAAATAAGGTATACTAAAGGTATTAGTTAATTGCTTAAATAATATCTCTAAGTCTTTTTCAACTAACCCTTTTTTACTTATTTGTGCCCAGGCTTCTATAATTAATGCATCAAATTCCGCATCGGTTGCTTGAAAACTTTTAGAAACAATGTCTAAATAATCCTGCTTTTCAGGCTGGATTTCATATAGGGGGAAAATTAGCAAGGATATTAGGCTTAAAAGCAGAATTGTGGATGAATATGCTTTCATAGCGAACACGACCTTTCAATTTAGTGACAGATTATTTAGTATTATTTACTTATAATTGGTAAATTATTCGTAATCTATTTAATAAATTATAAAAATATGTCATAATACTAACTGTTGGGCTATTGCAGCTATAACTTAAATTTATTGGAGATGTTATCATGTTAAGAGGCGTATATATTTTTACTCTGTTCCTGATTATTGTGCTTTTATTTTTTTGGCCTAGCAATATGGAAACAGTTAATATAGGGTTGATTCCTCTAGATAGCAGGCCTGCTAATACTCAGTATCCCCAAATCCTAGCTTCCATGAGTAATGTGAACATTGAAATACCTTGGGTTTTTCTGGACGACTATCTTAAACCCTCTTCCCAAGAATTTTTATGGGGTTGGTTAAGGTCGAAAATTGAAGAATTTGATATGGTTATTATAAATACAAACCAGCTTTTTAACGGTGGTCTAATTGCTTCCCGGGAACCTGATTCCTATGAAAATATTGAAAAAAAATTAGAAATGCTGGAGGATTTTTGCCGGGAACATTCTGAGAAAAAAATTATAGTGATTACTGTTTTACCACGATTACTGCCCAGTCAATTTACAGAATTATGGAATTATCAGGATGATTTAGTCAGCTATGCTCAAGATGTTGATAAAAGTGCACTGCTAGGTATTGAGCCTCCTCTGCCACCGGCTACTGTACCTGAGGAAATCTTGCAGGATTATTTGAATATTTATAAAAGTGCACAACTAATTACGGAAAAACTGATTTTTCTCACTAAGCGGGGATTAATTGATGAGTTGTTAATCGGACAAGATGACGCCCAAAAATATGGTTTAAGCAATAAAATTGTTAGGGAAATCAGGCCCTATTTAAACGAACATATTCATTTTGTACATGGTGCGGATGAACTAACTATGCTGGTTTTGGCTAGAAATATTATTGCTGAAACTTTGCCGGCTATTGAAATTAAATATGCCAATGAAAACAATAAAGGATATTACCCTTTTGAAGCGGAGAAACTGGAAGATGTACTGCTGACTAAAATGAATTATATTAATATCCCCTTGAAAGAAAATGGCGAACGGGACCGTATACCTAAAAACACGCATTTTATTTATAATGACCCGGAAAAAATAGATGTTTTGCAGGAGTTTTTAACTACAAATAATGACAGACTTTTTTCTTCTCCTGATATTGATTATTTAGGGATTGAAGATATTGCTTTTACTAATAAAGGGGACACGAGACTTTATGAAATTTTTTTAGATAAGGAATTAAACAGAAAAATTCATGGATATGCCGGCTGGAATACAGCAAGTAATACTATAGGTACTGAGTTGGCTCATTATGCCTTTTACCAGTATTTACAGAAAAATTTAGGAAAATACTCTAAGGAAGATCAAGAAAAAGCTTTACAATCTTATGTGGAGTTTAAGTTTATCCGAGTAGCTGAAGACCTGCTTTATCAAGGAATTTTACGGGACAAGCTTAATGAGGAGTTAAAGGCGCGAAACATCGACCCAACTAATTTAGGAGAAAGGAAAAACGAAGCAGAGAAAATTTTACAGGGTTTATATGAGGAATACAGAGGGGAATTGGAAGAAGCTTTTAAAGGGGAATATATTATCGGTAAATTCAGGTTTAAAGTGGAAAACATCTCTTCCCGAATGGAATTGCCTTGGGGCAGGACTTTTGAGGCGAAAGTATTGGTGAATGTGGAGATTTCGGGATAGGCATAATGGCTCTTGGGTTTAGCTTATGGGTCCGCATTACGGCTTTTAGGTCAATCTTTCGAGGCGGCGTGACGGCTCAAGGGTAAAATAAATGACGGCATTACGGCTTTTGGGCTAATATTCAGGGTCAGCATTATTGCTTTCGGGTTTTGCTTACGGGTCACAACGAAACGTTCAATGACCGTAATAATAACCCAGGAGAAATAATGCCGTCCCAAAAGACTATCCCTATAGCCGTAATGCCGTCTTATATTTTTAACCCGAAAGACGTCATGCTGACATGCAGATTAGCCCGTGAGCCGTAATGCCTTCTCAAAAGTTTAACCTAAGAATCGTTTGCTACTTTCAGCCGGGCCATGGCTCTTTTTAAGGCAGCTTCTGCCCGCGCCAGGTCAATATCGGGAGTTCTTTGTTTCAGCCTTTTTTCGGCCCGCTCTTTAGCGGCTTTGGCCCGCGCCACATCAATATCTTCCGGAAGTTCGGCCGCATTAGCAATAATTGTGGCTTTATTATGAGAAACTTCTAAAAATCCCCCACTTATTGCCAACTTTTTGTACGCGTTACCTTCTTTGTATTTAACAACACCCGGTTCTAAACCACAAATAAGAGGTGCGTGGTTGGGTAATACTCCCAGATAACCTTCAATAGCGGGAACAATCAATGATGTTATTTCTTTGGATAATACTTTTCTTACAGGTGTTACCACTTCGAATGTAAGGGTTTTTTCCGACATTTCCTTACCCCCTACCCTTTCTTAGCTTTCTCTACTGCCTCATCAATGGTACCTACGTATAAGAAAGCATGTTCGGGAAGGTCATCATGTTTACCTTCAAGGATTTCTTTAAAGCCGCGAACGGTTTCTTTAACAGGTACATATTTACCTGGATGACCAGTAAACTGTTCGGCTACGAAGAAAGGTTGTGACAAGAACCTCTGAATCTTACGTGCCCGAGCAACTATCAGTTTGTCTTCATCAGAAAGTTCATCCATACCTAAAATAGCGATAATGTCTTGTAATTCTTTATATCTCTGGAGTACCTTTTGTACTTCCCGAGCTACCCGGTAGTGCTCTTCCCCTATAATTTGAGGATCCAGAATACGAGAAGTTGAGTCTAAGGGGTCTACCGCCGGATAAATACCTAATTCGGCAATCTGCCGGGACAATACTGTGGTAGCGTCCAAGTGAGCAAAGGTTGTCGCCGGAGCCGGGTCAGTTAAGTCGTCGGCAGGTACGTAAATAGCCTGTACGGAAGTAATAGAACCTTTTTTAGTGGAGGTAATACGTTCCTGCAAGTTACCCATTTCAGTAGCCAGTGTAGGCTGGTAACCTACGGCAGAAGGCATCCGCCCTAATAAAGCGGAAACTTCCGAACCGGCTTGGGTAAACCGGAAAATGTTATCTATAAACAACAAAACGTCCTGGCCCTGTACATCTCTAAAGTATTCGGCAATGGTTAAGCCGGTTAAACCAACTCTTAGTCTGGCACCAGGAGGCTCATTCATCTGACCGAAAACTAAAGCTGTTTTATCCAATACTCCTGACTCTTTCATTTCGTTCCAAAGGTCGTTACCTTCACGTGTACGTTCACCAACACCGGCGAATACAGAGTAACCACCGTGTTCGTAGGCAATGTTACGGATAAGCTCCATGATTAAAACGGTTTTTCCTACACCGGCACCACCAAAGAGACCGATTTTCCCACCTTTGGAATAGGGAGCTAAAAGGTCAACTACTTTAATCCCAGTTTCCAAAATCTCCGTGGAAGGCTCCTGGTCAACAAAACTGGGGGCAGGTCTATGAATGGGCCAGCGTTCTTTTACTTTCACTTCACCCATTTCATCAATAGTTTCGCCTACAACATTGAAAAGACGACCCAAAGTTTCTTCCCCTACAGGTACAGTAATGGGGTTTCCTGTATCTACAGCTTTCATACCCCGGATCAAACCGTCAGTAGAAGACATAGCAACACATCTGACGGTGTTGTTCCCCAGGTGCTGAGCAGCTTCCAAGACAAGATTGATATTGGCTGCTTTGGCGTCTTCTGTATCCTGATCTTGGGAACGAATCAAGATAGCATTATAGATATCAGGTAGTTGGCCCGGGGGAAACTCAACGTCTACAACAGGACCAATTACCTGTAAGACTTTGCCTATATTCATGTTAATACCTCCTTTTAGTGGATAGTACTTTACTAACTTGTAACTAAGTTCTTTTTGTGGAAAGTGCGTCTTTAGTGACTAGTGACTGGTGACTAGTGACTAGTATTTCTAATCACCATAGCAATGGTGATAAAGCATAGAAACACCATTGCCGTCACGTCATCGGAAGTTATCTTCATCCAATGATTTTATAAGGGAATTTAACATTTTTCCGACTTCATCGTATTTATTTTTTAAATCCTCATAAACACTTCTATTTATATAATTTAAAACTCTAGCTAAAATTAAATGATACCTTGTTTCCAGTAATGAGCCACGTGCTATATAAAGCATCCTCTTAAAATTAACCTTTGAATTTGACCCTACACCTTCCGCAATATTCGAAGGAATAGAGGCTGCTGAGCGGCGCAATTGAATTACCAGGCCAAACTCCTCATTTTTGGGAAAATTTCTAGTCAGCTCATAAATTTGTAATACTAACTTATGAGCTTTCTGCCAAACTATTAAATCTTCGAAATCGTTAATAACTCTCCCCATATTTATCAACCTCATTAACTGGTTATAGTCACTAACAACTAGTATAAACAACTAATTACTAGTCACTAGTAACTAGTCACCAGTCACTACTGTTTTAGCGCGTTTGCGCCGCTAACGATTTCAGTGATTTCACGAGTGATAGCGTCTTGACGAGCACGGTTGTAGCTTAAGGTCAGCTGGTCAATGATTTCCGCAGCGTTGTCAGTAGCTGAACCCATGGCTGTCATCCGGGCTCCGTGTTCACTGGCTTTGGCTTCAGTGAGAGCACTGAATACCTGATTTGCAAGATAGAGTGGAAGTATTTTATTTAAAACTAATTCCGGTGAAGGCTCAAAGATATAATCTAATTCTTCGCCGGTTTCTTCTTCTGAAGGCGTTTCAATGGGGAGAATGCGACTGACTACCGGTTTATGCTGAATTGTGTTAATAAATTCGGTATAAACCAGATAAACTTCATCAAAAACACCTTCTGTATAGGAATTACGAATAAAGTCTGCTATTTTATTGGCCTCTTCAATAGTAGGCACATCTTGCAGATTTATAAATTCAGCCTCAATGGGATAACCTCTTCTTCTAAAGAAATCACGGCCTTTTTTGCCTACAGGGATAACTCCGATTTCTAAATCCCGATGTTTAGCCATAGATACTACGGCTTTTTTAATGATATTGGCATTATAACCACCGGCTAATCCCCGTTCAGCGCTTATTACTACATAACCTATTTTTTTAGGAGTTCTTACTTCTAACAGTGGCTCTTTTAAATCAGCACCGGAAGCTACAATCCTAGACAAAACCTCTTTTATCTTTTCTTTATAAGGTCTGGCCTGGCCTACTGAGTCTTGAACACGTCTCAGTTTTGCCGCAGCTACCATTTCCATGGCTTTGGTGATCTGCTGAGTATTTTTTATACTTCGTATTCTTCTTTTGATATCTCTTACACTGGCCATATTATTTCACCACCTTCAGGGTTATGGCTTTTCCAGGATTAAGCCCGGAAGGTTTCCTTAAATTCTAAAATAGCCTTTTTCAGTTTTTCTTCAGTGGCTTCATCTAAATTGCCGCTGGTTTTAATTGTTGTTAATATTTCTTTGTGACTTGAGTTGCGTAAGAAATTCAAAAATTCTCTTTCAAATTTGGAAACACTTTCTACGGGAATATCGTCAAGATATCCGTTGGTAACCGTGTAAATGATAGCCACCTGTTCTTCAACAGGCATCGGTTGATACTGTCCTTGTTTTAATACTTCTACAACTCTTTCCCCACGAGTTAAACGAGCCTGGGTAGCTTTGTCCAGATCGGAACCAAACTGAGCAAAAGCAGCTAATTCCCGGTACTGAGCTAAGTCTAAACGAAGTGATCCGGCTACTTTTTTCATAGCTTTAATCTGAGCAGATCCCCCTACCCGGGATACGGAAATACCGGCGTTAATAGCAGGGCGTACACCTGCGTAAAACAGGTCGGATTCCAGGAAGATCTGACCGTCGGTGATAGAAATTACGTTAGTAGGAATATAGGCGGAAACGTCACCGGCCTGGGTTTCAATAATAGGTAGAGCAGTCAGAGAACCGCCGCCTAACTCATCACTAAGCTTAGCCGCTCTTTCCAGTAGACGAGAATGCAGATAGAATACATCACCAGGATAAGCTTCCCGTCCGGGTGGACGTCTTAACAATAGGGAAAGTTCCCGATAAGCCACCGCTTGTTTAGATAAATCATCATAAATAATCAATACGTCTTTACCGTTATACATAAATTCTTCGCCCATGGCACAACCGGCATAGGGTGCCAAATAAAGCATAGGTGCAGGTTCAGAAGCTGTGGCTGCAACTACAATCGTGTAATCCATGGCTCCATACTGTTCCAGCTTATTCACAACACCGGCAACTGTGGAAGCTTTCTGACCGATAGCAACATATATACAGATAACGTTTTGGCCTTTTTGGTTGATAATGGTGTCAATGGCCAAAGCTGTTTTACCGGTCTGTCTGTCGCCGATAATTAATTCACGCTGACCTCTTCCAATAGGCACCATGGAGTCAATAGCTTTTAAACCTGTTTGCAAAGGTTGGTGTACGGACTTACGGTAAATAACACCGGGTGCCGGAGATTCTATGGGTCTAAATTTATTAGTTTCAATAGGTCCTTTTCCATCAATAGGCTGACCCAGGGCATTAACTACTCTTCCGATCAGAGCTTCGCCTACCGGTACCTCTACAATCCGGCCGGTCCTTCTTACTTCATCCCCTTCTTTGATTTGTGTATAGGGGCCTAAGATAACACAACCTATATTATCTTCTTCCAGGTTTAAGGCAATACCATAAACACCGCCAGGGAATTCCAACATCTCGTTAGCCATGGCATTTGAAAGACCATAAACCCGAGCGATACCGTCCCCTACTTCGATTACGGTACCTACACTGGAAACTTCCAGAGCGGCTTCGTAATTTTCAATCTGTTTTTTTAATATGGAACTGATTTCTTCAGGTCTTATACTCATCTAGTCCCTCACCCCTAACTTAGAAAACTGTATGCTCTTTAAATTCTTTTTCAGGATAGCCAAACGCTTAATCGCACTGCCGTCAATGACTTTATCGCCGATTTTAACAACCAGTCCCCCTAATAAAGAAGGGTCAACTTTTACATCCAGACGCACGTTTTTACCGGTCATAACTGAAAGCTTTTTTTGTAAAGCATCATAATCTTTGGAGGTTAATTCGGCAGCGGTGCGTACTTGAGCGTAAATGATGTTTCTGGAAGCATCGGCTAAGTTTTTATACTCTTGAAAAATATCAGGCAAAAAAGCTTCCCGGTTTTTATCGATTAATACCCGCAGAAAATTAATTATTATTTCGGACAATTTTTGTGAGAAAAGTTCTTTAATGGCAGCTTTTTTGTCATCGGTCAGGATTTTCTCACTATACCAAAGATGATTAAGATGTTGATCAGAGTTTATGGAGGCTAATAAGTCGTTGAGTTCTTTTTCAAATAAATCCAGGGCATTTCTTTCCTGAGCGATCTCATGAAGAGCCTGGGCATACCGTTTAGCAATTGTTTTATTTTTCACCTAGCCTCCCCTACCTCTTTCACAAATTCTTGAATCATTTTTTCATGATCTTTTTTATCTATGTTCTTACTTACGATTTTTTCCGCAGCTAAAATGGCTAATGTAGCAACTTCATCCCTTAACTCATTAAGGGCTTTGCTTTTTTCCAGGCGAATTTCTTCCTGGGCTTTGGCACTTATTTTAGCCGCCTCATTTCTGGCTTCGCTGATTATTTCATTTTTGGTTTCCTCGCCCAGTTTAGTAGCTTTAGAAATGATTTCATTGGCTTCTTTACGGGCATTTTCCAGTTGTTTTAGATATTCTTCTTTGGCTTTTTCCGCTTCTTTTTTGGCGGCCTCAGCACTATCCAGGTTTCTCATTACTTCTTTCTTTCGCTCATCAAGGATATTAGTAATCGGTTTATAAAGAAATTTATTTAAAATGACTACCAATACTAAAAAGTTAATGATAGCCAGGATCATAGTGTCAACATGAATACTCATTTGGACTGACCTCCTCTCCTAACGGCCATGGAATATCATGGAGGCGATTGGATAAAATCCAATCGCCTTCTCACGCCTTACTAACCAATGTTTCCTAAAATCAAGAATGCGATTAGTAAGCCGTAAATTGTTAATGCTTCCATAAATGCTAAGGAAATAATTAAAGAAGTACGGATTTCACCGGCAGCTTCTGGCTGGCGGGCGATAGCTTCCATAGCTCTTGCGGCCGCATTACCTTGAGCTAAAGCAGGTGCAATTGTTGCAATAGCGATTGAAAGGGCAGCAGCCAAACCAAGTAAACCAACTCCGATATCCACTAAGTCTCCCTCCTTTCTCCCTAATCATACAATACAAATTTTTATAAAATATAATATTATGGAGATAGCTAATTAATAAAGATGGTTTCTTAATAACCGGTTAATGATGGACTTCTGTTGCTTCGGAAATATAAATTGCTGCTAATAAAGTAAACACAAAGGCTTGGATAAAACCAAATAGTAAACCTAAAGCTTGCATTGGAATAGGAACAAATAAAGGCACTAAGGCAAATAGCCCTGCTACCACCATTTCTTCTCCGTATACGTTACCAAATAGACGCAAGGAGAGAGATAAGACCCTGGTAAATTGTTCAATAATATTTAAAGGAAACATAAAAGGCAGAGGTTCAAAAAAGTGTTTTAAATAACCAGGACCTCTGGCTTGAAAGCCATAAAATTGAACAGCCAAAAAGACTACAATGGCCAAGCCCAGGGTAACACTCCAGTTACTGGTAGGTGCCTTCAATCCAGGAGTATGCCCCGCACCGGGTAATATCCCGGAATAGTTCGAGATTAGAATTGTAATAAAAAGACTGGCTAATACGGGTAAGTACTTTTTAGCCCTAGCCTCGCCCATAATCCCTGCCAAGAAATTTATTAATGATTCAATCACAAACTCCATAATATTTTGTAACCCGGAAGGAATTCGCTGTAAATTGCGGGTGGCCAAAAAGGAAATGATGGTTAAAAACAACATCACACCCCACATGGTGGTAATTTCACTGGTCACTTCTAAGCCATATAACTCAAAAACAACCTGGACACCTTCCTCCATACCGCCTTCGGCAGCATAGGCAACCTTAGGAAAAAACAAGTTAGCTCACCCCTTTCTTGCCTAAAGTATATTTAATTATAAAATAATTTTTAGTCATGGTTAAACCTATTGCAGTAGCAATTAGCATGGGCACGTTTTTATGAACAAGAAACAGACAGATAAAGTTTAGCAAATATTTTAAGTAAATGGGAATATAAATTTTTTTATTTTTTTTAGCGTCAGGATGCAGCTTATACTTTTTTACCATCCTCAGAGATAAATGATATGTAAAAATACTAACAGCAAGTCCCAAGAAAAAACCAAAAAAAATTGAAGGTAACATAACATCACCAAATTTAGTGGCTAGT
>DGEF01000090.1:25167-26886 GCA_002385805.1 Peptococcaceae bacterium UBA3933 | reverse complement strand
CTAGTAACTTGTATTATTAACCATGGATGGACACGGATGAACACTGATTATTCGCCTTACGGCGAAGGTTAAGGGAGTTAAATTCTCGCCCACTCGCCCACTCGCTCACTGACTTCTAAAATATCCCAAAAGCTAGTTCTTATTTTTGTCCAATCTTTTTAAATTGGTAAGTAAGCTTTTAAAGGAGGCCAGTATACCTAGTAGTACCCCCAATAACATAAACACAGATTTAGTGCCGAAATAGTTGTCTAACCATGCCCCGCCTTTAAAACCAAAATAAATGCTTACGGCCATAGTGGTGCCAAAGGAAATCCCAAAATATACATATTTCAGTGAGTTTTTAGAATTACTCATAAAAAGCTCTCCATTTATCAACAAACCTAAATCGTAGCACCTTCTATAGTTTAGCATAAAATGGCGACATTTTTAACCTATTTCCCAATAATAATAGCACTTTTATTCCTTTTATACTATAAATATAATAGCACTTTTATACTAGCATTTCACTATTATAGCACTTTTTTTATAATTTAGATGATTTTTTTATGGTTTCCAGTCAACAGGTCTGGTTTTTATTAGTTGAAAATAATATTTTAAACCGGCGATGATTCTTGAACTTGCCTGGCCGTCACCATAAGGGTTAATTGCTTTTCCCATTTTAACATATAATTCTTCATTTATTAAAAGGTTTTTTGTGGATTGATAAATTTTTTCAGAATTAGTTCCTACAAGTTCAACAGTGCCTGCCTCCACAGCTTCGGGCCGCTCGGTATTTTCTCTTAGAACCAAAACGGGTTTGCCTAAAGCAGGTGCTTCTTCCTGTAAACCCCCGGAATCCGTTAGAATGAGGTAAGATTTTGCCATTAAATTGGCAAAGGGCTCATAATCCAAGGGCTCAATTAAATGAATTCGTGGGTAGCCCTCCAGTAACTTTTTCGTAAGGTTTCGAATAAGAGGGTTTTTATGGACGGGAAAGACTATCTCAATATCCGAAAACTCTTCATGTAATTTAAGCAAAGCTTTAAAAATATTAGTCATGGGCTCACCCAGGTTTTCTCGCCGGTGAGTAGTCACCAATAATACTTTATTATCGTTAAAATTAATTTTTTTCAGAACCGGTTCTTGAAATTGATAATCCGGTCTTACCGTCTGAAGGAGTGCATCGATTACGGTATTGCCGGTAATAAAAATATTATCCGGATCAACGCCTTCTCTAAGCAAATTATCCCGCGCGTTAGCAGTAGGCGCAAAATGGACAGAGGCGATACTGCCGGTTAGTTTTCTATTTAATTCTTCGGGAAAGGGTGAGTACATATTACCGGAGCGAAGGCCGGCCTCTACGTGCCCCACCGGTATTTGTTGATAATAAGCGGCCAGACTTGCCGCAAAGGTTGTGGTGGTATCACCATGAACCAGGACCAGTTGGGGGTTTTCTTGCTCTAAGGCTGTTTCCAAACCTTTCAAAGAACGACAGGTAATGTCATAAAGTGTCTGCCCTGTCTGCATTATATTTAAGTCATACCGTGGCGTAATCTGAAAAAGGTCTAACACCTGATCCAGCATCTCCCGGTGTTGAGCAGTTACTACTACTACACTTTCAAATTCTTTTTCATTTTCCAAAGCCTTGACCAAGGGAGCCATTTTTATGGCCTCTGGTCTGGTACCAAATACGCTCATGATTTTGATAGGAGTCATGTTATCAATCCTTTGATTTAGTGA
>DGEF01000090.1:19406-24916 GCA_002385805.1 Peptococcaceae bacterium UBA3933 | reverse complement strand
GTGGCTGGTATTTTTAACCATGGATTAACAATGATAAATCGCCTGACGGCGAAGGTTAAGGTTTAGGTTAAGTCTGGGTTAATTATTGGGTCTTAAATCTGACCCAAAAGATAGACCTGTGAGACGTCATGCTGTCATGCAGCTAAACCCAAAAGTCGTAATGCCGACATGCAGTATAGCTCAATAGGAAAGATAGCCTTTGTCAATGAGTTTTTGGATATGTTCTTCTAACATCTGGCCAATATCTACTTGATAGTTTTCTTCTAGTACATACATCATGGATACGGCGGTTTGGGCTACGTCAAGAAGTTCTCGCGTAATCATGCGCATTACTTCTTGTTCATCCAAATTGGTAGCTTCACCGCTTAAACCGCGAAATTTACCAATGGCCTGGGCCAATTCACCGGTTTCTTCCATTAGTTTGAGAGCTGTTGATTCCATAGTTGGGGACAGTTTATTTAATTTAGGAAGGGCAATAACTTTGTGGTCCAACTCTCATCCCTCCTTTACATTTTCACAACGAAAATGGATTAATTCAATTTTGGCTTCGTTTAAGATTTCTTTGGCTAGATTATCGGGATAATTACCTTGATAAACTATTCTTGTAATTCCGGCATTAACCAGCATTTTAGCACATAAAACACAGGGGAAAGTAGTTGTATACAAAGTTGCCCCACGGATAGATACACCATGATAGGCTGCCTGAATGATGGCGTTTTGTTCTGCATGGATACCCCGGCAGAGCTCGTGTCTTTCCCCATGGGGAATGCTTAGGTTTTCCCGTAAACATCCTACTTCAGCACAATGAGCCAAGCCAGAAGGTGCCCCATTGTAACCGCTTGCCAAAATATGCTTATCTTTGGCAATTACGGCGCCTACCTGTCTGCGTAAACAAGTGGAACGTTTTGCTACTACCTCTGTTATCTCCATAAAATAGTGGTCCCAATCAGGACGCATGCCATATCTCCTCCTGGATTATTTTGTGCCGAAAAGACGGTCGCCGGCATCCCCTAGGCCGGGAATGATATAGCCGTGGTCGTTTAATCTTTCGTCAACGGCTGCTACGTAAATATCCACATCAGGATGTTCTTCTTGGACTCTCTGTATACCTTCGGGAGCAGCAATTAAACACATCAGTTTTATATGGGATGCACCCCGGTCTTTTAAAAATTTAATCCCTGCGGCAGCAGAACCACCGGTAGCCAGCATAGGATCAATAACGATTAATTCCCGTTCGGTTAAATCGGTGGGTAATTTGCAATAGTATTCTACCGGTTCTAAAGTATCCGGATCCCGGTAAAGACCAATATGGCCTACTTTGGCTGCCGGAATTAATTTTAACATACCTCCGACCATTCCTAAACCGGCTCTTAATATGGGCACAAAACCTATTTTCCTGCCCGCAATTACTTTACAGTTGGCTTGAGTCAAAGGTGTCTGAACTGTTACCTCTTCTAAAGGTAAATCACGGGTTACTTCATAAGTCATCAACATAGCTACTTCTTCTACCAGTTCCCGGAATTCTTTGGGACCTGTTTCTTGGGAACGTATGTAGGTTAATTTATGTTGAATTAAAGGGTGATCTAAAACATATACGTTGGACAATGGGATACCTCCTTACTTTAGTTGTTAGTGGCTGGTGGCTAGTATTATTAACCACGGATAAACACGGATGAACACAAATATTAGCATTACGGCTATTGGGATAATCTTTTAGGACGGCATTACGGCTATAGGGTTTACTTTTCGGGACGGCATGCCGCCATGCAGTATAGCCCGTGAGCCGTCATGCTGTCCCAAAAGCTAGACCCATGAGCCGTAATGCTGACATACAGACTAGCCCGTAAGCTATAATGCCGTCCTGCAGATTGGCTATATAGATTTATAAAGTGGAAATCTTTGGGTCAAGGCGTTAACTTTTTCCCTGGCTTCTTCAATGTTTTTATGGGTTAAGACTAAGTCGATAATATCAGCAATTTCAACCATTTCTGCTTCTCCCATTCCTCTACTGGTTACGGCGGGAGTGCCTATGCGAATACCACTGGTAACAAAGGGGCTTTCTGTTTCAAAAGGAATGGTGTTTTTATTTACTGTTACCCTTGCTTCATCCAGTATTTTTTCTGCGTCTTTACCGGTTAAACCTTTTTGTCGTAAATCTACAAGCATCAGGTGGTTATCGGTTCCACCGGAAACAAGTCTAAACCCTTTTTCCTGTAATCTTTTAGCCAGAGTTTGAGCATTATTAATTATTTTTTGTTGGTATACTTTAAATTCCGGTTGTAGCGCTTCCTTAAAAGAAACGGCTTTAGCAGCGATAACGTGCATCAAAGGTCCACCTTGAATACCGGGGAAAATTGCTTTATCAATGGCTTTGGCGTACTTTTCTTTACAGAGGATCATGCCACCGCGAGGACCCCTTAGGGTTTTGTGAGTTGTGGTGGTCACAAAATCAGCATAGGGTACCGGACTGGGATGTAACCCGGCGGCTACTAAACCGGCTATGTGAGCCATATCCACCATGAGATAAGCCCCTACTTCATCGGCTATTTCCCTGAATTTGGCAAAATCTATAATTCGTGGGTAGGCACTTGCCCCGGCTACAATCATTTTAGGCTTTACTTCCCGGGCAGTGGCTAAAACCTGGTCATAATCAATTGTTTCCGTTTTAGGGTCAACCCCATAGGCAGCAAATTTAAAGTATATACCGGAAATGTTCACGGGGCTACCATGGGTCAAATGTCCGCCATGGCTTAAATTCATCCCTAAAACAGTATCTCCCGGTTCCAACATGGCAAAGTAAACTGCAGTATTGGCTTGGGCACCGGAATGAGGTTGGACATTGACATGTTCTGCACCGAAAAGTTCACGGGCCCGATCACGAGCCAGGTTTTCGGCTATATCCACATTTCCACAACCACCATAGTATCTTTTTCCAGGATAACCTTCGGCGTATTTGTTAGTCATGACACAACCTTGAGCGGCCATGACTGCCCTGCTTACGAAATTTTCTGAGGCGATTAACTCAATATTATTCTGCTGTCTTTCTTCCTCTTTTTTAATGGCCTCGGCTAATTCAGGGTCAACTGGTAACACGTATTTTTCAATATAATCCATTTTTCTCACTCCTAACTTTATTTGATTTAATTACCATAATTTAGCGACAGTACTTAGCTCTTTCCCCGCCGATTAATTTAGGTCTTGTTCTGGCCAGGGTTAAATGTGCTTGTCCAATTTTTTTAATATCCAACCTGACAGGAACGGCAACCTTTTTTAAGTGCATACCTATAAAGGTATCGCCGATATCCATTCCTGCGTGGGCCTGGATCTCTTCTACCACAACAGGCTCCTTAAATTTATCATAAGCTAGGGTAGCTAAAGAACCTCCGGCTTTTTCATGAGGGACAACGGTTACTTCTTCCCAACCGTATTTTAAAGCTGCTTCTTTTTCTACTACTAAGGCCCTGTTTAAGTGTTCACAACACTGAACGGCCAAATAAATTTCAGCTTCTTGAAGGGTCGGCAGTATGCCCTGAAGAATGGCCTCTGCTACTTCTAAGCTTCCGGAACTGCCTATTTTTTTACCGGCTACTTCACTGGTACTGCAACCTACAACCAGTACTTGTCCCGGGCTAAGGTTGGCTGCTGCTAGTAAACCCTGTAGGGCTTGACGAGTATCTTGGGTAAGTTGTTCCAGATTAAGCATATAGACATCTCCTTTCGGGTTAATTCAGCTAAACCCAGAAGCTAGTCCCTTTCTAGCTCATGAATTTTGTCAACACGGCGCTGATGGCGACCGCCGGCAAATTCAGTGTTCAACCATACATCAACAATATCCAAGGCCAAGCCCCTTCCGATTACTCTTTCCCCCATGGTTAATATATTGGCGTTATTGTGCTCACGGCTGGCTCTCGCGGAAAAAGTATCGTGGCACAAAGCTGCTCTGATACCTGGTACTTTATTGGCGGCTATGCCAATACCTATTCCTGTGCCACAGATTAAAATTCCCCGGTCATATTCACCTTTTTGCACAGCTTTGGCTACGGGTAAGGCAATATCGGGATAATCACAGGAGTCTGTTGAATATGTACCAAAATCCTTATATTCAATGCCCTTTTCCTCTAAATATTTTTTGATTTCCTCTTTTAAGGTAAAACCGCCATGGTCTGAGCCTAAAGCTACTTTCATTTATTTCACCTCTCTTTTTTCCGGGTAGCCTATTTTTTCTCCTGTTCTTTTATTATTTTTTCTAAAGCACTACTTATGGCCTGGTACAACTCCTGGTAACATTTACGATAAGTTTCCAGAGGTTGTCCAAAAGGATCACTGATTTCTAAACTGCGTTTTTTCTCTTCCAGTTCTTCTAAAGCCAAACGTTCCTGCTTTGTCTCTTGATACAGTTTAGCCTGCCATTCACCTATCTCCGTTAGCACCTGTTCTAATTCTTGTTCTAATTTTTCCTTTTTTTGCTGTAGTTTTTCCAGTACTTCCTTATTTTCTGTTAAAAATCTTTCTTGTTTTTCTTTAAACCTCTGATAAAGTTCTTCGGCTTTTTGTAAATCTGCTTCTTTTTCCGTTAGGTCGCTAATATATTCTTTAAGTAAAAAGACTTTACCTTTTGCTTGGGGAAAATAATTTAATAATTGTTGTTTATGGCTATGGGTCATGGTTAAAATAAGGTCTGCCTCGTTGACCAGTCTTTCATCTACCGGCCGTGAACGGAAGTTCTCCAGGTTTATTCCTTCGGCTGCAGTTACCCGTAAGGCATTTTCTGAGGCTTTACTACCGGGAAAAGCCTGTAATCCCGCTGAAGCAACCGTTAGCTCCCCGAACTTTTCCTTGTTTTCAGAAATAATTTTTAAGGCAATTCCTTCGGCCATTGGACTGCGGCAGGTATTACCTGAACAGACAAAGAGGATCTTCATTTTTTCACCTCCGGGTCAAACTTGTATCTATTTCTAAACAAAGAGGAGTTTAATCCCGATGAGTATTAAAATAATCCCGCCTAAAATTTCCGCTTTTTCTCCCACGGATATACTTAACTTTTTACCGAAAATCAACCCGGCATGGGTCATAAGCCCCGCAACTATCCCCATAATAATCACCGTCAGGGTAACGTCTACCCTAATGGCGCCTAAGCCAAACCCTACAGTTAAAGCGTCCAAGGAAACACAAAGGGCCATTAAAATTAAATTAAAGGGATTAGTGATTGAGGCAGCGTCAAATTCCTTTGGAGCAGGGTCATCATGTTTTTTCCCTTTAAAGTGTTCCCATAATGCTTGCCCGCCGATAAAAATTAAAATAATTGCGCCAAAGGTACCGGCAATGGGACCGACAAATTTGCCTAGTGCTTGCCCTAGGTACAAACCTATTAACGGCATTATAATATGAAAAATTGCTACTACACCGGAAACCAAGTACATCTGCTGACGTTTTACCCCGTTTAGGCCAATCCCGATAGAAAGGGAAAAAGCATCAATTCCCAGGGCAAATGCAACAGCAAAAATGGTTAA
>DGEF01000090.1:14550-19224 GCA_002385805.1 Peptococcaceae bacterium UBA3933 | reverse complement strand
GTCTCGCCCACCCGCCCACTGACATCTTGAATGTCCCGAAAGTGTTAGACTCAAATTGTTTTTCCGCCTGCTGCTTTATAAAGTCTATTCATTAAAGCTGCGCCTATGTAGGTTTCAGGAAAATTTTCTACATAAATCACATCAACTTTTTCTTTGTCCAAAGCCCGCAATTCCATAAATAAATTGGAGGTAACTTGGGCTAAGTTATTTTTCTTGCCCAGTATTTCCACTAATACGGAACCAGGTAAATCCGTTTTGAGCAATTCATAAAGTTCTTGGGAAACCATTAAACCTACTTTTTTACCTTGCCCCAATTCTTCTCCGGTTATTGTTAATATTTTTTCCGCCATTTCTGTTAAAGAACCTTTAACAATAATTACATCTGCCTTCGGTGAATAATGGGTATATTTCATGCCTGGTGACCGGGGGACATGATTTGCATCGATTAAGCCTTTATCGATATGTACTTCACCTATTTCCTTTTGTAAATCTTCTAAAGTAACCCCCCCGGGACGTAAAATGGTGGGTACGGGAGTAGTTAAATCTAAAACTGTTGACTCTACCCCTACCCCTGCCTTGCCCCCATCAATAATTCCGGCTATTTTACCGCCTAAGTCATCTATTACATGTTGCGCGGTAGTAGGGCTGGGGCGCCCGGAAATATTGGCACTAGGGGCAGCAATAGGTAAACCGGCTATTTCAATAAGTTTTAAAGCTATCTTGTGAGCAGGCATCCGAATAGCCACCGTATCTAAACCACCGGTAATTACCGCCGGAATTTTATCCGATTTAGGTAAAACAAAAGTTATGGGCCCGGGCCAAAACTTTTCCATAAGCTTAATGGCAACCGGGGGAATACTCCGTACTAACTCATCTATTTGATTTATATCTGAAATATGCACAATCAAAGGGTTATCACTGGGTCTGCCTTTGGCCTCATAGATTTTCCGAGAAGCGGAGCTGTCTAAGGCATTGCCACCTAAACCATAAACTGTTTCCGTAGGAAAGGCTACTAATTCTCCTTTTTTTAAAAAAGAAGCTGCCTCCTCCAGCAATTCTTCGTCGGGTTTATGGGCAGGCATTCGCCAGATTTTGGTCTGCATTTATGTTCACCAACCAATTTATGAATTCTTATGATTTATTATACCTAAAGAAAGTTTAATTAGCCAGAAAAAAAGATAAAAAGAGACCATTAGGCCTCTTTTTATAGTTTCTCGTTATTTACAAATAGATCTACTTTTTCTTTACATCCTTCCGGTCCTATGTAAACTAAAATATCACCGGGTTGAATAACCATATCCGAATCCGGAGAAAGATATTCCTCACCCATTCTTTCCACAGCCAAAACCGTGGCATCAGTATGCAAGCGAAAGTTAACATCTTTCAAACTTTTATTGATAAGAGGCGAGTCATCGCCAACCACTACCTCTTCCACTCTAGGCAAAATGGTGATTAATCTGGAACTAAAAGTCATTATTTTCTTAATCTGGTTTTCAATGGCCATATCCAGCTCACGTCTTTTTTCCAGAAGCTCTGAAAACTCTTGCTGGGCCTGCAATAAACCTTTGCGCTGGTCAAAGTTTTCCAGGTACTGTTTTGCCGCTTCTCTATTAATGACAATAATTCCACGGCCGGCCGCTACCTGAACCACACCCACGCTTTGTAATAAAGCCATTGCTCTCCTGATTGTTTCCGGAGAAACATTATATTGTCCGGCTAAAGTGGAACGACCGTATAATTTTGCACCTATCTTATACTCACCATTTGCTACTTTGGAAGCTATATCCACTGCTATCTGTTCATATCGGGGGATTTCCGTAAAGTCTTTTGGGGGCATATTTTAATAAATCCTCCTTCAAAGGTAAATACTCCCTAAAATAAATAGGGCCATAATCACCTTTGATTATAACCCTATTAGTTGATGTAGACAAGGACATTTTCGACAGACTTACTTTTGGTAATTAAAGAGATGTTTATTCATTTAAATCTTTTCTTTCGGCAGTGACCATATAGATTATGGTAAACTCTTCCGCAAGAGGTTGTATTGTATATTATTTAATAACAAATTTTTTGTAAATAACCAGAAAATTTTCCCCATAAGGTGTTTACAAAATGAACAAAGGAGTGTATAATGTAAACTGCAAAGTGAATATTGATGTAAAAGTTACGGGCTCTGGTTCTTCAATATTATTGAACACCTTTGCCCAAGACTTGCACTGGGTAAGTCAAAAATTTACCATTCCTGCAGGTATCTATGCTTTTATAAAGTTATAGGTATCTGCATTTTTTATTTTAAATTTATTGACATGCCCAGACGGCTCAGTAACTACTTAGCTAAAAACATTTAACTTTTTAGCTTACCGTTGATTACATATCAGCCGGGGTAACAAAATCACCCGGCTGTTTTTTATTCCTAGATATATTGGCTTTTATTAACTAAAAGGGGGGATTTCCGTGTCAAGATTGAGGCTGCTTTTAGGAATCTCACTGGTATCCGCATTCGTCTTTGTCAATTTGTTGGCAAGTTTCTTAGATAAAGATAAAACGGCTATCTCTGATGCCCATTTAGAAACACCTTACGGAAAAATTTATTTAGAAAAATAGCTGCAGCAGATTTGAATCTATATTATTTAAATATTATTTAAAACAGTTAATAAGCAAGCCTTTATATACACTTTTAACCACCTTAAACAGGTGGTTTTTTTTTTACAAAAACCCTCGAACAACTCTATCCTGCCCGGCCCAATCTTTCATGACCACACATTCCCTGAAGCCGGAGGCAAGGCATAATTCCCGTACAGCTTGCCCTTGCCGGTAACCTATTTCCAGAAATAGATACCCGGGCCTTTTTAAATACTTGGGGGCAAGGGCAGTAATTTTTCGATAAAAATCCAGCCCGTCTTCCCCACCCCAAAGAGCCAGCTTGGGTTCTTTTTTGACGTCTTCAGGCAATTCTTCCATTTCGAGAGAAGAAATATAAGGAGGGTTTGCCGTTATAATATGAAATTTAGTTTCACCTAGTGGCTCAAAAAGGTCCCCTACTAAAAAGGTAATCCTTTCCGCTACCATGTGAATCTGGGCGTTAATCTTTGCTACCTCTAAAGCTTCCGGAGAAATATCCGTGGCAACAAGTTGGGCATGTGGTAAATATTTCGCCAAGCTTACGGCAATGGCACCGCTTCCTGTACATAAATCTAAAATTGTTACCTTTCCCTCGAATGTCCTAACCAGGTTTATTACTTCCTCTACCAGTACTTCCGTATCCGAACGTGGAATCAAGACATTTTCATTAACCTGAAAGTCCAAGCCCATAAAATTTTGTTTGCCGGTTAAGTACTGGAGTGGTGTATTATCTTTTAGCCGGTAAATGAGTTTACGGAATTTCTCTACCTGCTGCTTGTTTAAAATTTTTTCGGGGTAGGCCAGTAGACTCGCTCTGGAAAGATCTGCGGCTTTAGCCAGTAAAACCTCTATTTCCAATCTTTTTTCTTTTCCTAAAAAAAGGACCGCCCACTGTAATAAGTCTTTTACAGTCTGCGGTCTGTCCATTTCAGTCAGTTTATCATACATTTACTCCACCTGCTTTAACTTTTCTGCCTGATCTGTGGTGATTAGTGCATCGATTATTTCATCAATTTCTCCCATAAGAATCTGGTCTAATTTATGCAAAGTTAAACCAATCCGGTGGTCTGTTACTCTACCCTGGGGGAAGTTATAGGTTCTAATCCGTTCACTGCGGTCACCGGTACCTACCTGACTTCTTCTAGCTTCTGCAAGCTCACCCATTTGTTCCGCCTGGGCTTTTTCCAAAAGCCTTGCCCGGAGTACTTTCATGGCTTTTTCTTTATTTTTATGCTGAGACTTTTCGTCCTGGCAGGAAACTACTAATCCTGTTGGAATATGGGTTATCCTTACGGCAGATTGGGTTGTATTTACGGATTGCCCCCCCGGTCCGCTGGAGCAGAAGACATCTATCCTTAGATCATTGGGGTCAATTTCCACGTCTACCTCTTCGGCTTCCGGTAAAACGGCTACTGTGGCCGTAGAAGTATGAATTCTCCCTCCTGATTCGGTAACAGGAACTCTTTGCACCCGATGAACGCCACTTTCGTATTTTAACCTGCTGTAAGCACCTTTACCTTCAATTAAAAAGATTACTTCTTTAAAACCACCTACATCGGTGTAATGAGCACTCATTATTTCTGTCTTCCAGCCTTTATTTTCTGCATAACGGGTATACATCCGGTATAACTCCGCACCGAAGAGACCGGCTTCATCTCCTCCTGCCCCTGCTCTAATTTCCATAATTACGTTTTTCTCGTCATTGGGGTCTTTAGGTAAAAGTAAGATTTTTAAATCCGTTTCTAACTTTTCCTTTTTCTCCTGAAGATCGGCAATTTCCGCTTTGACCATTTCTTCCAATTCAGGTTCTAATTTTTCTTTAAGCATTTCTTTGGATTCGTCTAATTCTTGAGTTACCTTTTTATAATTACGGAATGTCTCCACAATTTCCACTAAATCCGCTTGGGCTTTAGCGTATTTCTGGAATTCAGCAGGGTTATTAATAACCTCCGGATCGCTCATTAACTTAGTTAATTCTTCATATTTATCTTCAAGGTTTTGTAACTTTTCCAGCATTTGATTCACCCCTATAATAGTGACTAGTGACTGGTG
>DGEF01000090.1:4526-14280 GCA_002385805.1 Peptococcaceae bacterium UBA3933 | reverse complement strand
GTGACTGGTGACTAGTGACTAGTGGCTGGTGACTAGAATCTCGCCCACTCGCTCACTCGCCCACTATTAAACTTAAAAGACAAGACCGACCTTAAAGGAGGTCGGCTAAAAAAGTCCTAAAATAAATTATACCGCTTTCATCTGTTCATTGCAAGATTGGTCTTGTTCTATGACCTTTTCCAAAGCCCGAATGGCTACTTCTAATTGACTGTCGTCAGGTTCCCGGGTTGTTAATTTCTGCAACATCATACCAGGCCAATTTAGCACTTTAACAACGGGATGGGCAGCATGTTTGCCGGCAAATTTTAAAAATTCATAGGAAATACCGGCGATTACAGGCAGAAGCAGGACACGGGAAAGTAAGCGCCACCAAAGAACTTCAACACTGATTAAGGAAAATACTAAAATACTTATTACCATCACGATTAAAAGGAAACTGGTCCCACAACGTGGATGTAAGGTGGTGAATTTACGACAGTTTTCTACCCGCAGAGGTTCTCCTGCTTCATAAGCATGGATAACCTTATGTTCCGCACCATGATACTGAAAAACTCTTTGAATGTCTTTAATAAGCGAAATACCCACTACATAAAGCACAAAAATTCCTATCCGGAAAATACCCTCGATTAGGTTTTGGATTAAAGGATCCGTAGAAACACTTTTCAATAAATGAGCCAGTCCGGCCGGAGTTAAGAAAAATAAAAGTATCCCTAAACCCAGGGACAAAGCTATTGTAAAAATTATTTCTCCTTTAGTAAGTTCTTCTTCCTCTGTTTCCGCTGATTCATTGGCGGAATAGGTCAAAGCCTTAATCCCCAATACCAATGATTCAATTAAGGCTACGGTCCCTCTAAGGAAAGGCCATTTTAATATTTTGTACTTATTACCAATACTATTAATAGGTTCTATTTTGCAAGTAATATCATTATTACTTTTTCTAACGGCCATAGCTAAACTATCTCTGCCCCTCATCATAACTCCTTCAATCAGGGCCTGGCCACCATACTGGAATTTCAAAATTAGTCCACTCCTTTATTTGTCTAAAGGTCTGCTTCTCCGGGAAACTGTATAAATTAATTATAATTGTCCGCTTAATTTTAGGCAAATCCAAATCTAGTATATTTAACCACAAGTGGTTAAATAAATGGTTAAGGTTGCAGTATAGCCCATGAGCCGTCATGCTGTCCCAAAAGCTAGACCAGAAAGACGTAATGCCGCCATGCAGATTAACCCCAGAGCCACCTAAAAAAAACTGGGCACAAGGCCCAGTTTTTTATCCTAACCAAATATAAGATATTGTGACGACAAAGACCAATAAACTCATTACGACAGTTACCCCTATGGGGAAACGGTACCTGTCTTCGTCATAAACAGGTATAGCTTCTTCTTGGACTGTCTGAGGTGCCCACTTTACCGGGTTAGCAAAGAAAGGCAAGGTCTTTCGTAAGCCGGACATGAGCACTGCAGCCGAAGATGCGCGGACAGCACAAACAAAATCAACTAAACCGTAAAGCAATACTTTGAAAGGTTTCCTATAAAACCAGTCTGTATCTAAGGACATTTTAGGTTTGGTAGCCAATTTGGGAATTAAAATCCAGAAAGCCATAAATGTTGCTACCATTAGCTGACTCTGGGAAATCACATGGTCAACTGTATATGGTACATACGTGGCTTCAAAGGGCAGTATGTTGTACAGCAAGGAAGGAGCAACCCCGTAGAGAATACAGAAGAATGCCCCCGCTGACATGGCTACCAGCATGTTTGTGGGAACTTTAACCGGTTCTATATCCCGCTCAGGTCCAAAGAACATAAAGTAGTTGAGTTTTAAGGCTATTGAAAGGAAGGTACCGATACTGGCCAAATAGAGCAGTAGCTCGGCTACCGGTAACCCTTCGTAAGCTGCTGCCGAAATGGTCATGGATTTACTGATAAACCCGTTGGTCAAGGGAGCACCTGAAATGGAAAAGGCAGCTACCCCGAATAAAAAGGCAACCAGGGGCATTTTCTTGGCAAGCCCGCCTAACTCTGTAAGTTTACGTTTTCCGGTAGCATAGATAACTGCACCGGCGGACATAAACAAAAGAGATTTATAAAGAATATGGCTATACGCATGAGCGGTAGCCCCATTGAGAGCCAATTGGGACCCTATCCCTACTCCGGCCACCATGAAGCCCACCTGGCTGACAATATGGTAAGACAGTAAGCGGCGAATATCGTTTTCTAAGATAGCGTAAATAACACCGTAAAGAGCCATGATTACCCCGGCCCAGAGCAAGATCTCGGCACCTGGAAAAATCCTGATTAAAGCGTAAACAGCAACTTTAGTAGTAAAGGAACTCAAGTAGACACTACCGGTAATAGTTCCTTCCGGATAAGCATCCGTTAACCAGGCGTGTAGTGGTGGAATAGCAGCGTTAATGGCTACGCCGGATAGAATTAACCAGTAGGCCAAATCATTGGTTCCTGTTAAAACATTAACTAAAGGCTCTCCGGCACTTATTTTCAAGAAGATACCGGCTAAAAGCAGGTTTCCTCCCAGAAAGTGTACCAGCAAATACCTAAACCCTGCAGCCCGAGATTGGGCAGTACCTTGAAGCCAGATTAAAAATACAGAAGCAACAGCCAAAAGTTCCCAAAAGAGGATAAAGGTCAGCCAGTCGCCGGCAAAGACAACACCTAGAGCACCGCCGGCGTAAAGGTTACTGGCAGTCGCCTCAGCGCCTTTTTTGTTGTGAAGGGCAAAAGTATTGGCAATAAGAGTCACCAAGATGAAAATCAGAGCAAAAACCCAAGATAACTTATCAACTTTTAAAAGAATTAAATCCAGGTTGTTAATAAAGGGGATAGCCCAAATTGTACCATGCTCAAGGTTAACAAGACTGACCAAAGCTAAAGAAGGTGCCAGAATCATGATTACCCGGCGAAGGAGACCCGGCGAAATGCCGGCCAGGATGCCGCCTAAAATCAAAATTAACCCTGGATGAAAATTAATCATCGCTATCGTCACCTCCACCGTAGTAATTTTCCGGCTGCTGCAAGAAATTACCTAACCCTTTGGCAACTACTATCAACAGTAAACAACCGAAGAATCCGAACACAATATCAAATGCTACCAGATTATGCCACCAATAGGTTCCGTGCGGGTGAGCAAAAATTAATTCGATAAAGGTGGCAAGTACGAGAAGTATACCGGAGATAGTCAGCACTTTTTTCATTGTCATCTTACCACCCTCCCCCGATCAAATGAATACTGTTGGTAATGCTTTCTGCAGACATTACCGCCAGTTTGTAGAAGCCGGCACCAAAGTTGGGGAAAATACCTAAAACTATTGAAACTGCGGCAGTAATCATAATGGGGATTAACATATCTTTTCTGGCCTCTCCATACTTGGTAAATTTATCTGATTTCTTGAAAAAGCCCATATAGGCAACAGGAATCAGATAGGAGGTAGCCAAAAGGGCACTGGCAATTAAAACGGCAACAAATAAGCCTTGCCCGCTTTCTAAAGCTCCTAAAGCTATATTCCACTTGCTGATAAACCCAACTATAAAGGGTGTTCCGGCAATCCCTAAAGAAGCAATGGTAAATGCACCAAGGGTAAAGGGCATCCGTTTTCCTATACCCTGCATTTGACTTATTTCAGTTTCATGAGTTGTTACCGTAATGGCACCTGCACAGAAGAATAGGGTAATTTTCATAAAGGCGTGAGCAATAATATGAAACATACCGCCAAGAATTCCTAAAGGAGTCAGTAAGGAAACACCTAAAACCACATAGGACAACTGTCCGATAGTGGAAAAAGCCAACCGCCGTTTTAAGTTATCCTGTCTAATGGCAATTAAAGAAGAAACAATAATCGTAAAAGCTGCCACCCAAGCCAGGATTTCCGCTACACCAAGTTGACTTAATAAATCCGGTCCAAATACATAACCTATAACTCTTACAACCCCGAAGGCCCCGGCTTTAACTACGGCTACAGCGTGTAAAAGAGCACTAACGGGTGTGGGAGCGACCATAGCATCAGGCAGCCAGCCATGTAAAGGCATAACACCGGCCTTTACCGCCGTACCCAGAATCATTAAAAGAAAGATAAACCGTAATACACCCGGTGAAGCATAATCCATACTTAAGAAACCACCGGCTTGGAAATCTCCATGACCTACTAAAATATAGGTCCAGATAATAGCAACTAAAAAGAGTTGTCCAGCAATCAAGGTATAAGCTAAATATTTCCTACCGGATCGTTTAGCTTCCTCATTTCGGGAGTGAATAACTAAAGGATAGGTAGCAATCGTTAAAATCTCGTAGAAAATAATGAAAGTTAAAAGGTTTGCTGATAAAGCAATCCCTATAGTTGCCGACAGACAAACAGCAAAAGCGGCAAAGTATCCGGTCTGGTGTGTTTCATTGTGTCCCCGCATATAACCAATGGAATAAATAGATGTGACCAGCCACAAAACAGAGGATAAAGCCGCAAAAAGCATGCCGGCCGTATCTGCTCTTAACTGTAATGTAATACCATCAGCGATATGAAGGGGGGCTACCTCCAAAACATGACCGGAGAGCACCAAAGGCAGCATGGAGTAAATGATGGCCACTTTACCTATAGCTGCCAGGATAGTCCAACTTTCCCGGAGATTTGGATTCCGGTCTGAGAATAAAATTAAGACCGCTGCCACTAAGGAAATCAGTACTGCCCATAAAGGCCTGTAATCAATTAATACTTCTGGACCCATTAAAATCCACCCCCCGGAATTGCGTATTGTAAAATTTGGGTAACAATGGATTCATTAAATATCCCTAATACTAAAATACCCAAACCAAGAACTACAATGGGAACTAGCATATTTAAGGGTAATTCCAGAGGTTTCGACGTTCTGATTTCGCGAACTTCTATCCGTTCCTTCATATAGATATTTTCAATGACCCGGAAAAAATAGATTGCGTTCAAAAGGCTACTCAAAACAATGACCACAATATAGATCCATAAATCAGCCTCTATAGCACCTAATATCAGGTACCACTTGCTGAAAAAGCCTGCCGTGGGAGGAATCCCCACCATAGAAAGAGCACAAACGGCAAAAGCAGCCATGGTTAGAGGCATTTTACCGCAAAGGGCTGCGTATTTTTCGATGTTATTTTCACCGGTCCGCCATTTGACACCACCGGCCACCAAAAATAAAGTGCTTTTCATGAAAGCATGGTTAACAATATGCAAGATGGCACCTATTAAACCATACATATTGCCAATAGCCATACCAACTACAATGTAACCGATTTGGGCCACACTGGAATAAGCCAACATGCGGCGAAAATCTTTTTGGGCAATGGCCATTATGGAACCGATGATTATCCCTAAAGCTGCCAGCCAGCCCATGACAGTCAGCGCCTTGGAAACAACTAAAGAAGTAGGTGCGAAAATAAAGAAGAAGTACCTGATAGCAGCATAAGCCGGCACTTTACCCATTACCCCAGCAATCAAAGGAGCCGCTGCCGGGTGAGCATAGCTATAAGCATCAGGCTGCCAGCCATGCAAAGGGAACATAGCCATTTTTATACCAAAACCTACTATAAACATCACAACGGTCATCAAGAAAACCGGTGAGGTCATAAGAGGTGGTAGAAGTTCTGCTAAATCAACCATATTTAAACTTCCGGTAATGGCGTATAAATAACCAATACCTAATAAATAAAAGCTAGCTCCAATGGTACCGACCAACAGATAGCGAAAAGCAGCTACAGTGCCTCTGTTGCCACCGAATGCGATTAAGGCATAACCGGCTAAAGAGGAAATTTCCAAGAAAACGTATAGGTTAAATACGTCACCGGTAACTACCATACCCAAAAGACCGGTAGTCAGTAATAAAAACAGGGTGTAATAACCTCCGGTCTTTAACCAGTTAAATTCTCTCGAAAATCCTCCGGAATAAATGGCTACAAATAAACTGACAAAAGATATTAAAACAGCCATGGCTCCCCCTAAGGGGTCAATGACGTATTCTATTCCCCAGGGAGGTTCCCATGCTCCAAAATGATAGTGCCAGGGGGCACCCTCCCTTAAGACCAGAACAAGAGCACCAATTGCACTTAAGTGTGCCACCAATAAAGCAGCTATTGCTACCCAACGTGCCAGTATTTTTGAAATATAGGACACAAAGAGAGAAAGAAGAGCTGCCAAAAGGGGCACAACAACTATTAGAGCTGGAAGTTGTTCTCTCATTTGTTCATCCTCCGTAAAACATCATCTTCCTCAATGGCTTCATATCTTTTCTGAATACGCATAAGTAAGGCCAAAGCAACTCCTGTTGTGCTCAGACTAACAACTATGGCCGTCAGCATGAGAGCATGAGGAAGAGGGTTTACATAATTGTCTATATTAACATCACCGTTAAACATTACAGGCAGTGTGGCGTGGGACTTTTGAGCAAGTACTAAAAAGAAGATGATTACAGCCACCTGCATCACATTCATGGCCATTAATTTTTTCATCAAGTTATTGCATTCTAAGATACCAAAAATACCCAACAGAAGGAGAATGGCAATAAGCCAGTAAATAAAAGAACTACTCAAAAAGTTCTCAATCATCGTACAAATCCTCCCCTCTGGTTAGGGCATCAAAAATGGCAATAATAGTGGCCATAACCCCTATTGTTACTCCAATTTCAATACCCAAGATCCCGTAAACATGCAACTCAGCCGGGTCATGTACACTTAAAGGGAGTCTTCCGTATTCTAAAAACTTTCCTCCAAAAACCATGGTAATGAAACCTATAAGCGCATAAAGACCAGCCCCTAAACCGGCTAAAACTACTGCTTTATTACCGGAAAGATCATATACGGCCTCTTCACCTTGAACCAAACGAGCGATAAGTACACCCGCAGCTAAAAGTGCTCCGGCCTGGAACCCTCCTCCCGGACTATACTCACCGTGAACCAATACATAAAAACCATACAAAAGGGTAAAGGGAACTAAAACTCTAAAAGCGGTATCTAAAACAATACTGCCGAAGCGGTGTTTCATTTTCCTTCCCCTCCCTTACCCTTTCCTGCTCTTAAAATCATTACTGTAGCAGCACCAGCTACAAATATAACAGTAGTTTCCCCCAAGGTATCATAACCTCTGTAGTCTGCTAAAACAGCCGTTACAAAGTTGGGCGAACCGGTTTCTATTTTAGATTTTTCTATATAACGTGGGGAAACGTGTTGGGAGGGTGGAGATTTAGGGTCTGATATTGTAGGTAAACCACTGCTTGTATAACAAAATATTCCTATCATAGCCAAAATTAAAAGCGCTCCTAATTTTTTCAATGTTTAACCCCCCTATTAAGTTTTTTCAGGGCGGAAATAAAGAAGACAGTTGAAACAACACCAATTACAGCTTCCGTAAAAGCTACGTCTGGTGAACCTACCATTAAATAAAAAAGTACAGCAAAATAACTAAAGGCACTATAAACAACTATAGCCGCCATTAAGTCTTTGACTGTTAAAACAATAAGTGTTGTAGCAATTAATAAAATTAATAAAATCGCTTCTAAATATAATTCAGCCAATGTCTAATCCCCCTTCCGCGTCCAGGGTTTAAGTCCACTCCTATAAGCGGCACGACTAATTACATGTGTGCCAATGGGGTTAGCCAAAAAGAAAAATAGAGCAATAATTAAAAGCTTTACACTGGTAAAGGTAAAACCTTCATATATGATAAGCCCGATGAAGCAGAGCACCATACCTAAAGTTTCACTTAATCCGGAGGCATGGAGACGCGAATAAAAATCCGGAAGACGTAATATTCCGATAGCAGCTACAAAAAGTAAAAACAAACCTGCTATTAAGAAAATACCAGCTATTATTTCCATGATTACGTCTCCTTTCCGCCAATATATTTAGCTATTACTACCATACTGATAAAGCCTAAAATGGCATAAGAAATAGCAATATCAACATACATATCCGGACGGCCACTAATATAGCCGATTAAAACCAAGAGTAAAATGGTGTCTACTCCTATAACCCCTAAACCGTTTAAACGATCATAGACACTAGGTCCCTGAAAAACCCGAATTAACATTAAAAAGATAACTATACATAAAGCTATTAAAAGCCCTAAAAAAAACTTATCCATGGTTTTCTTTTGCCTCCTCTCCTTTAGGGGCTTCCTCATTAAACAAGGCACAAACTCGCTTCATCATTTCACCTTCTCCGCCTTCCAAGCCTTCAGCCGCCCCATCAGTAAGAGCATGAATAACGTATAAATCCCCTTCCACATCAACAGTAACCGTTCCGGGGGTTAAGGTAATGGAGTTAGCCAAAGTAACATGGGCTAAAGGGTTATCCATAGGCCTCCGGAAAGTTACAATTTGGGGATTAATAGGCAGTTTAGGATTTAAAACCACCTTAGCAATATCAATATTGGCCTTGACTATTTCTTTAAAAAGCCAGAACCAGTAAACTATATACTTAACATAGGGAAAGTCAAAAGCCACATAGACGGATTTTCTGTCAACAGAAGGTATCCGTAATAAAGACATGGTTATCCAGGCAGAAAATAATGAGGCAGCCAGTCCCATGCCTAAAAGTTTGGCTTCCATCTTTCCGGATAATAATACCCATAAAAGAAAGAGTACTGCCGATAAAACAATAAATTGTTTTGTCTCAGAACCTTTGACATTTTTGGTCATTGCCAAATTATTTTTCATCATTGCCAATACCACCTATAATAAGAGAATTTTGAAATAATCTTATAGGTAATCGTCTTAAACATTTAAAGATAAGAAACTTTTCAAGCAAGCCTTCTACTAATTGGATTTTTTTCTCTCTTTAAGTAAATCTCTCTTTTTATCAGTTTGAACACCACCCATTGCAAAATTAATTAACATACACCCCCTTAAAAGTTAAGTCATTTTTTTCCCCCTTTCCTAATTTTTAAAAAAGTAAAAAATTTGGATTTTAAAATAAATAATTAATTATTATTTCTATAAGTACACAAAAAAATCCTCTACTCCAAAAATTTTTGTAAACAACTATTATTGGAAACTATTTTCGTATGTTAAATATTTAGCTCTATATAATTTAAGGATAACAGACAACTTGTTAAAAGGTCAATGTTTTTAGTTAAAAATAAAAACCGGTGACTTCAAAGTCACCGGTTTGTTATTAATTAATATTTAATTAATACCGTGTTTTTTCTTAAAGGCTTCAACCCGACCGGCAGCAGCAACAGTGCGTTGTTTTCCGGTATAAAAAGGATGGCACTTGGAGCAGATTTCAACCTTTAATTCACTCTTGGTAGATTTTGTCATGAATTCATTGCCACAAGCACAAATAACCTTGGCTTCTACAAATTTAGGGTGAATGTTTGGCTTCATATAGTTCACCTCTTTCCATCAGAATGCAATTAAATTACCAGAATTGAATACCTATATATTATAGCCTTATTAAGAGGTGGAGTCAACTAGTTTAGTGGCTGGTTTTTTAGTGGCTAGTTTAGTGACTTGTGACTAGTGACTAGATTTATTAACCACGGATAAACACTGATGGACACTGATTATTAAAATAAATTGAGCGCTTTTGAATAGGCATCTGCTTTGGAGCTTACTGCAGGATGCATCTACAATTGAACCAATCTGTTTGATGCATCATAAAAAAATGTCATTCAATTCATTAGATGCATCGGTATAAATTAACATTCATCGGATGCATCATGCAGTATTACCCAAAAGTAGATGCTGACCCAAAACATTAACCCTAGAGACGTAA
>DGEF01000090.1:403-4339 GCA_002385805.1 Peptococcaceae bacterium UBA3933 | reverse complement strand
CGACCTGTATTCCCCATTAAAGCAATTATTTGATTGCCAGAAACGTATTGGCCTTTCTGCACGAGAATTCTATTATTATGTCCATAAAGGGTTTTGAAACCATTTTGGTGATCGATAATTACAGTTAAACCATAATTTCCTCTGCGGCCTACAAAAATAACCTTGCCCCCTTGCACGGCTCGAATAGGAGTACCTTCTTTATTGGCCAAATCTATTCCTGTATGAAATTCATTTCCTCTTCTACCGAAAAGTGAAGTCAAAACTCCTTCGGTAGGTAAATACATAAAATTATTCTGCCGGGAGGAAATTTTTAGACTTGAATTTCCGGAAATGGTAACTTGGGCTTTTACGCCGGGGATAGACAAGACGGTCCCCACAGGAAGGGCATCCGGATACCAGATGTCATTAGCCATTATGATTTGCTCAGGCGATACACCATAAATTCCCGCAATATCCCAAAGGGTCTCTCCCTTAGTTACCTGATGGGATGCTTCCCAAAACCGAGGTACAAGTAGTTTTTGTCCAGCTACAATTAAATTGGGATTTTTGATATCATTCAGAGCTGCAATTAAACCAGGGTCAATATCAAATACTCTTCCTATGCTGTATAAAGTATCACCTTTTTTAACTATATATTCTGTAGTCCCTTCTTCATAATAGGTAACTGCAGGAATATCTAAAATCAAAGATTGGTATTCTTGAGCGTAAAGAGAAGTGCAGGTAAAAATGACCGGTAAGATTATAGCTATTTTTAGGAAAACTTTAATTTTACCTTTTATTAACATTTTACTTTCACCCCATTTTTATCATTAAATCCTTGATATTTTGGGGCGAAAGGAAGTAAAATATACCTTATTTTAAATGGCAATTTATGTTTATAGTTATTTAAAAAACTGTGGCCAGGCTCTCACCAAATCTTTATTGGTCTTTATTTTTTGCAAAGCATCAATTAGCATTTCGGTAACTTCCGCCGTATCAGTGTTGCTAAAGGTTTTGCGGAACTGCCAAACAACAGCCAATTCTTCTTTTGATAATAATAATTCTTCTTTACGTGTTCCCGACCTTTTTACGTCTATTGCCGGGAAAATCCTGCGTTCAGCCAATTTGCGGTCTAAAATAAGTTCCATGTTCCCGGTACCTTTAAATTCTTCAAAGATAACGTCATCCATCCGGCTGCCTGTTTCTATTAAAGCCGTAGCCAAAATCGTAAGACTGCCTCCTTCTTCTATGTTCCTAGCGGCACCAAAGAATCTTTTCGGTTTATGGAGAGCACTGGGGTCCACTCCTCCGGATAAGGTTCGACCGCTAGGTGGAATAACCAGGTTATAGGCCCGGGCAAGACGTGTAATGCTGTCCAAAAGGATAATTACATCCCGCTTATGTTCCACTAACCTTTTGGCTCTTTCCAGAACCATTTCCGCTACTTTTACATGGTTTTCCGGCGGTTCATCAAAAGTTGAACTGATAACTTCAGCTTTGACTGACCTCTGCATATCAGTTACTTCTTCGGGTCTTTCATCTATTAATAAGATAAGAATTTCCATTTCAGGATGATTTTTAGAAATGCTGTTGGCGATTTCTTTAAGCAGAACGGTTTTCCCTGCCTTGGGAGGGGCAACTAAAAGACCTCTTTGCCCTTTTCCTACCGGGGCAATTAAGTCAATGATGCGGGTGGAAATGCAATTACTATCGCACTCTAAGCGCAGTTTTTCCATAGGGTAAATCGGGGTAAGTCCATCAAAGTGCAACCTTTCAGGTGATTTCTCCGGAGGCTCGCCATTAACGGCATCAACCCTGAGTAAAGCAAAGAATCTTTCATTATCTTTAGGTTTACGGGTAAGTCCGGATACGCGGTCACCTGTTCTTAAGTCAAACTTTCTTATCTGAGAGGGAGAAATGTAAATGTCATCTTGGCTAGGTAGATAGGTAAAAGGTCGTAAAAATCCATAGCCATCAGGCATTATTTCCAGCACACCCTGAGCATGAAGCTGGTCATCATTTTTAGCTACTGCTTTTAGTATTTCAAAAATTAATTCTTTTTTCCGAAGCCTAGAGTAACCTGTAATCTCCATTTCACGAGCCAGTTTATAAAGTTCAACCATTGTCTTATTCTCTAGTTCATTTGCATCATAGGACAAATTATTCACTCCCTTCGGTTTAGTGACTAGTGACTAGTATTAGTGGCTGGTTTTTAGTGGCTAGTGGCTAGCATTGCGAACTTTGGTCGCAAGGTTAAGGTTAAGGGATGTCATTACATGCCGCCCCAAGAGCTAAATCCAAAAGCCGTAATGCTGACATGCAGAGTGGCCCAAAAGCCGAATTAGTTGCTAGTTTAGCCAAGTGTTTGTACATATTTGGGTTTTTTCTTTAGGTAATGATGAGCTTTGATGAATCTGAGGGTTCCTGTTTGTCCCCGCATTACCACTGTATGAGTTGTGGCTCGATCTGCATAAAACCGCACACCCTGCAGCATATCCCCGTCAGTAATACCGGTTGCGGCAAAAATCACATCATCGGTACGGACCATGTCGTCCAGGGTTAAAATTTTATTAATATCACCAATTCCTAATTTTTTGGCTCGCTCTATTTCCTCTTCATTTCCGGGAACTAAACGACCTTGCATATCACCATCCATACAGCGTAAAGCAGCGGCCGCCAGTACACCTTCCGGAGCACCGCCGATTCCCATAACCATATCCACTCCAGAATTGGGGATAGCGGTAGCTACCGCCGGAGAAACATCACCGTCTGTAATGAGCCTAATCCTGGCCCCTACTTTTCTTACCGCCTGAATGAGTTTTTCATGACGTGGTCGGTCTAAAATTACAACTGTTATGTCCTGGACACTTTTACCTAAAGCTTTAGCCACATTGATTACATTTTCTTCCGGTGAAGCCTCAAGGCTTATTGCACCTTTGGCACCGGGTCCTACGGCTATCTTTTCCATATACATATCCGGGGCGTGTAATAGACAATTTTCTTCAGCTACGGCTAAAACAGCAATAGAACCGTTCATACCTTTAGCTACTAAGTTAGTACCTTCCAGAGGATCAACGGCAATATCAACCTTAGGACCTTTACCGCTACCTACTTTTTCTCCGATATATAACATAGGGGCTTCGTCCATTTCCCCTTCACCAATAACTACGGTTCCTTGGATATGAATAGTATCAAACATAGACCGCATGGCACGTACTGCTGCATCATCAGCGGCTATTTTATCACCTTTACCCATCCACCGGGCAGAGTTTAAAGCAGCAGCCTCCGTTACTCTGGCAAACTCTAGAGCCAGTTCTCTATCCATAAGATTTACCTCCTATTTAATTTTTGTCTTCTCCCAATCATTTAAAAATATCTGTACTCCTAAATCCGTTTGGGGATGTTTTGCCATTTGCTCAATTACTTTATAAGGTACTGTGGCTATATGGGCACCTAATTTAGCCACCTGGGTGACATGGAAAGGATGTCTGATACTTGCGGCAATAATTTGAGTGGAGTAATTATAATTTTTAAAAACTTCAGCGATTTCCGCAACCAAATTTATCCCGTTATGACCTACATCATCTAAGCGGCCCAGAAAAGGACTGACATATGTAGCACCGGCGTTAGCGGCTAAAATCGCTTGATTTAAAGAAAAAATAAGGGTGGCATTAGTTTTTATGCCTAACCTGTTTAAAACCTTGATAGCCTTTAAACCTTCCAGGAGTAAAGGTATTTTGATGACTATATTATTATTTATTTTTGCCAATTTCTGGGCTTCCGAAACCATCTCTTCTTTGGTTAATCCGATTACCTCAGCACTTATGGGACCGTCGACAATTTCAGAAATTTCCTTTATTACCTGATAAAAATCCCGGCCCTCTTTAGCAATCAAGGTAGGATTAGTGGTAACACCGGAAATAACTCCTAACTCATTGGCCTTACGAATCTCTTCCA
>DGEF01000090.1:0-204 GCA_002385805.1 Peptococcaceae bacterium UBA3933 | reverse complement strand
GGCTAGTGGCTAGTATTGCGACCTTCGGTCGCAAGGTTAAGGTTGAGGTTAAGGTTAAGGGATGTCATTACATTATAAAAAAACATCAGATAAATGTTCATGCATTAGATGCATCCGAGAAATTAACATTCATCGGATGCATCATGCTGTATAACCCAAAAGAAGATGCTGACCCGTAAGCCTAGCCCTTAAGCCGTAATGCCG
>DGEF01000055.1:5353-16197 GCA_002385805.1 Peptococcaceae bacterium UBA3933 | reverse complement strand
ACAGATATAGCGCCCACTATACCTCCCTTAACCGCCGCACTTTTCAGGGGAGTTTTATGATATATTAAGTAGCATAAATAGGCCGGTATTGATAACATCACCGTGTTGGCACCCAGTGAGGTAAGACCCCCGTGTTTAAAAAGTAGCGCCTGTAACAAGAGGGCCGGGAAAAAGGCAAGAGGTGCTCTTTTCCCAAGAATAACCCCAATTAACCCACATAAAAGCGGGTGAACTGAAGTCGGAGGTACAGGAATAGAAATCAAAGATACGGCAAAGAAAGTTCCCGCCATTAAACTTATTTTAGGGATATCTTCATCTTTGATTCCTTTGGCTGCAACCGCCATACCGGCTACGGCCACTCCGTATGATGCTACGATAACTGGGGTACTTAAAACTCCATCGGCTATATGCATTGATAGTGCCTCCTATATGTAAAATTAACGACTATGTTCTTCTGCCTCATACTCTTCAATTGGTAAAATTTCCACTTCATTTTCATCTAAAATCTGCATATTGCTTTCAGAAGGCATATGCTCCGTTACTATGGCATAGGTACCGTCTTCTTTTATGGTGAAATAGATATGGCCTTGTTTTTTGTCCATTTCCAAGGTATAGGCATAATCGGGTTTTACTACAAATTCACTTTCCTGTTTGATCGTTTCCTTCTCAGTAGCCATTAAATGAGCTGCGTGATGATCTAAATCAACGATATTCTCTCCCATTTTTATAAAGCCAACATCCATAGTTTCATCTTCACTGGCACCGAAATTGAATAAATATTTTCCTGCCTTAAGTTCAAATAAGCCAATCCATTCATATTCCCCATGGGCGTGTCCTTTTTCCTCATGGGTTTCTGCCCCTTTGCCGATGTCTCCTCCATTACAACCCACTAAGGGTATTGTCAACATCAAGATACAAGCTGTTATTAAAAAAAGCCTCTTTTTCGTCATTTTCTCTCCTCCTTGAAATTAACAGTCCAAAACTTTAAAACAAGAGTTTTTCAAATACTCTTTGGCTAAAGAAACAGACCTGGGCTTGTAATCATTATCGGAAAACAAA
Source organism: Peptococcaceae bacterium UBA3933 (assembly GCA_002385805.1). Classification (GTDB taxonomy): domain Bacteria; phylum Bacillota; class Peptococcia; order Peptococcales; family BICA1-8; genus UBA3933. The sequence goes on along the minus strand of DGEF01000055.1, from coordinate 15,138 downwards.
TCATAAAGCAAAGGCTTAACTAACCCCGCCTCCGAATAAGTATCATTCCTGGTCAATACTTCCTGAACAGTTCCTGTTTTTAGTACGCGACCTTCTCGTAAAACTATGACATTATCTGCCCATTCATAAGTTAAATCTACATCATGGGTTGAAAAGACAATTGTCTTACCTTTCTTTACCCATTTATCAAGTAATTCTTTAAAATAAAGCACTGCATATCCGTCCAAACCTGAAAAGGGCTCATCACAGACAATGATACTGGGCTCTAGAACGATTAATCCGGCAATAGCTACCTTCTTTTTCTGCCCCAGACTCAACTGGTAGGGAGGCAATGCCAATAGTTCCTCAATTCGCAAATCCTGAGCAACCTTTCTTATAAGTTCATCCTTTTCCTTCTCCGGATATTTATAATTATCCAGTCCAAATTTAATATCGTTATATACTGTAGTTGAGAATAATTGATGATCAGGATAATCAAATAAAAAACCTACCTGACGCCTTATTTCTTTAAGGTTTTCTTCCTTAACTTCCATGTTGAGCACTTCTATAGAACCGGATTGAGGCATATTTATACCGTTCAAATGGTATAACAGGGTTGATTTGCCACTACCGTTAACCCCCAGTACAGCTGTTTTTTTGCCTCTTTCAATATCCAAATTAACATCTATTAAGCCACGGCGATTATTAGGATAAGTAAAAGTTAAGTTTCTGATTTTTATTACCTGGTTATATTTTTCCATCAACTATAAGCACCACCATCAGAAAAAGAATTAACATGCCGGCTTCAATAATTAACCGACTGTTTTTCCAACTGTCCTTTCTTGCCGTTCCCTCAAAGCCTCGAGATTTCATTGCCTTAAAGACCATATCACTGTGGTAAGTACTTTTAAGGAAAAAGCCTCCGATCCATTCTCCGAAAATAGGGAGAACGGCTAGTCCCCTTCGTTCATTAATTCCTCTGCTGGTTAAGGCTTTTCTTCCTATTTGCACATCTTGATTAACCATATGAAAATATCTAAAGGTAAGGGCTAATATTCTATTGAACAATGGAGGCAATCCTAAATTCAGTATCCCATCCACCAGAAAAAGAGCTGAATACTTGGCAACAACTGTTCCTAATAAAATAGCGGAAATTAAGATTTTACAAATAATCATCAGTGTAAAATCCAGGTCCTCCCAGGTACCACTTAATAAATACCTTATTACGGTAGGCAAAAGCAACAAAATAACAAAGGGCACTACCGATTTAATCAGTCTAAGAAAAGACCTTCGCTGACAAGTAATAACAGAATATATGAGCACTGTAACGGCAGTTATGCCTAATAATCTATAACTTTCAATGAAAGAGATGTAAAATAATAAGATAAAAAGAATAACTAGTGTTTGCTCAGCCCCTCTTTGGCAGATTTTAAACTTGCCGCTCATTTGGTCTCACCACTTCCAATCAATAAAAAAAGTCTCTTGATTTCAAGAGACTTTCCCATCTTAAGTCATCCAGCTTATAGAACGAAATCATCCCCCTTTCGTCTATAATCACCAAAATTTAAGGCAGGTCTCCTGGCTCACGGGTCATCCTCCTTCCAGCCTTCCCGGATTAGTAAAAATCCAGTGGCATTTTGGAATTTGTAACCGCTCACAGTGGTGGGTCCGCGACGGATTTTAACCGTACTTCCCTATTATCCCTTAATTAAGGGCACCTTAAATTTTATTATTAACTTTTTTAATCTCTAATATATAATATCACCACATAATAATAACTGTCAATAACTAATACCAGTAATTAAGCTTTGATATGTTTTCCGAAATAACTTTTTTATTAATAATCCCTTAAATTGGAACCTCTAATCGATATTTTATGTGTTAAAAAGTCGAGCAACGTTAAAATAGCTTTGCTATTATGTAAATAAGAAAAGGGGGGAAACAATGTTAAAGGAATTAAATCAAGTAATTAACTATATTGAAGAACATTTAACAGATGACTTATCTTTAGAAAAGATTTCCCAATATGCCGGAGTCCCTGACTATCACTTTAGAAACATATTTTTTTATCTTTCCGGATTGACTCTTAGTGAATATATAAAAAACAGGAAATTGTCAGAAGCAAATAAGGATTTATTAAATGGAGAAAAAGTAACTGATGTTGCTTTTAAATATGGTTATCAATCAATAGACGGCTTTACTCGTGCATTTAAAAAATGGAGCGGATTTTTACCTTCAGATGTTGTCAAAAAAGGCATAAATAAATCTTTTCCCAAACTTTCATTCGTAATAACTGTCAAAGGAGGAACTGCTATGGAATTTAGAATCGAAAACAAACCGGCGTTTTATTTTGTCGGTGTAAGTAAACGTGTACCTATGCAATTTGAAGGTGTCAATAATGAGATTATAAAACTTGCCGAAAGTATAACAGATGAACAAAAAAAAGAAATGCATTCTCTACAAAATATGGAGCCTTATGAAATTGTCAATGTTTCTTATGATGCTGACTGCAATTTTTTAAAAGAAGAAGGAGAATTAACCCACTTGATAGGTGTATTAACCACTGAAAACCAAATAAGTGATCTGTTAGAAAAAATACCCGTCCCAGCCTGTACTTGGGCCATATTTCCCAATGAAGGGCCATTTCCTTCTACGCTCCAAGAAACAATGGCAAAAATCTATTCCGAATGGCTTCCTTCTTCCGATTACGAAATCATCAATGCCCCTACTTTTTCTTTTACTAAAATGAATGACCTTAAAGAAGCTTACGCTTATAGTGAGGTTTGGATTCCTGTTCGAAAGAAATAATTTCAAACGAAATAACGAACAAACAGTCCGATAATTACTCCTACCACTACAGAAGGAAGAAACATTTTTGTTTTCTTTATGACAATGGCCGTGGAAAGGCAACCAATTAATACCGGAAAAGAAAATGTCAGTTGTCCGTCAGAGGGAACTAGGATTTGTTTAACGATAAGTGCGGATATAATGGCCACCGGCACGTAATTAAAATATAAACGCAGGGTTAGGCTCATCTCTCGCCCGGCCATTATTTCCACCCCCATAACCCGGGACATATATGTAGAAATTGCAAGTAACCCGATTAAAATCCAGTGATTTATCATTTTGAAAGCCTCCCTGTTAAATATACACCTACCAGAGGTGCTAATATACCGGTAACAATTATGGTAAATTCATTGCCAGGCAGGAAGTATTCTAGCCCGGTGGCGATTAAAACAGCTATAAGTGCCGTGGCAATAACCGGTTTTCCTTTAAGGCTAGGAATAAGAAGAGCTACAAAGGTAACAGGAAAGGCTAAGTCCAACCCCCATCTTTGGGGGTCAACTTGATTTCCAAGTAATGCTCCTATAAAAGAGCCTAAAACCCAAGCCACATAAAAAGTAGCCACGACCACACCAAAATAGAGAGGATCTGGCCCATATTTTTTAAATCTTGCGCTCCCCAAAACAAAAGGCTCGTCCGACACACCAATAGATAAAATCCACCTCCAGCTATTTGCAGGGGCTAACCCCTCTGCTAAGGCCGCTCCGTATAATAAATTACGCATATTGAGTAAAACTGTAGTAATTAGAATGCTTGCCAGACCGGCATTGGCCATTATCATGGCTATGGTTACCATTTGAACTGACCCTGAAAATACTAATATTGACATGGCAACAATAGTAATTAAACTTAAATGAGCTTGAACAGCTAATACACCATAAGATAAACCGGTAGCTCCTATAGCTATAGCTAGTGGCAATGCTTCTATAAAACCACTTTTTATTGTTTCTTTTCGTTTATTATCCATCTCGCCAAACCACCAATTCTGATAACATTCTTTAATTATAGTATACGTTACAGTAGATAAACAGGAATTTTTTTCATAAACTCTTTAGACTTAAAAAAGATGAATCACTACAACTTGAAGTGATTCATTTTTCCCGGAGCTATTTAATATTTTCATCTGAACTTTACCGAAGAAATAATAATATATAAATTTATTAAACAGCTTTCTTGGACATTACCATAAAGTTAGTGCCACTTCTTATCTCAACGATACTATGCTTCTTATTATAATATTCTTTAAGATTACCTTCAAAAACAATTTTGCTTTTAATAGCTAATAAATTTTGAGGTCTAACCAGGTTTTCCGGTAAATCAAGGTCTATAATGCCACTTTCCTTTAAAAGGTGATATACAAATTCAGAGCATAAAAACCTGTTTTCATGACTAGCCGGCTTGTTTAGTAATCCGTCTAACAGCCCTAGGTAATTATATTTATAAAGATTATTGTTTAAAATAAAGGAATTCAGAAGACTTCTAGCTTTTCTATACTGTTTTTTTGTTACCTCAATTTCCATGACTATACCCGGCAGGTTATTATGTAATTTATATATTCCTTCATTGATATTTTCACGCTTAAACCTGCCAATAAAAGGTATAAAAACATATTTCCGACCAAAACTATACATGTTATAAAGATCTTTATCGAAAGAAATGGCCGCATGGGTATATTCATCTTTTTTGATTAAGTGAATAAGCTTAGAAACGATAGTATTGGGTCGGGTCAGAATAATGTATAAATAAAATCTTTTCACTATGAACTACCTCCTCTGTCAGTACACCTTATTATGCACTAAAATCTTTAAGAAGTAACTAAATAAATTCTTAATAATTTCTTAATTCTATTTATAATAGCCGACTGAGCAGATGTCTCTGACCCTCAGCCGGCTAATTTTTAAGCTTTAAAATAACCTTCTTATTTCAAGGTAATTATTTCCTTTATACCATTCACTATTAGTCAAAAAATGCTTTCTGGACAGCTTTTGTTTTTGTATTCTTTAAACTTCCGTAAACTATATTTTCATCTGGGCATACGTTTTGGCACTTACCGCAAATAAGGCAATGTTTATTGTCTATATTGTTTACCCCGGTGGGTTTAATCTCTAAACAACCTGAAGGGCATATTTTTTCACATTTACCACAACTAAGACATAAATCATTCTGGATATAATAGCCCTTACGGGAAATGCCCCCTAATAAACTGTAAATTGTACCAATAAAACAATTCCTGTGCCAGGCGGCTTCCCCGAAAAGATAAGTAAAAACTAAGCCTATAGGAATTAAAGCTACAAAAAAGGGAACCGGAAATTTAGTCTTAATAAAAGTTATCAATAAGGCCAATGAAGCTAATAAAGTAATCAACCTGACTTTATTATCGAAGAAAATCTCTTTATGCTTTTTAGAGGTAGGCCGCCAGGGCTTGAAATAACCGATAAGGTCTATTGTAGAAGAAATAGGACAAGCAAAACCACAGTATAAGCGACCCCAAATCGGAGTAACTAAAAGACCCAATAAAAGTAGCCGCCCCCAAGACTGAGCATTTCCTGAGAGCCAAAGAGAAAAAAATGCCACGAAAAACATACCGCGAATAATATTCCTAATGTTTTTATTCATTTAAATCTCTCCAGTACTAATATATTTAGATTTCTTTGCGTCGATCGCTTCCCGTAAGAATTAAAAATAGAAATAAGCCGATACCCGCTAAAAAGAACACCATTAAAGAGGCAATAGCAATATAAATTTCACCTGTAGAAAAACGGGCAGTTATAGCCGTAAAAAAGCCAAAAAGTATAAGCCCTATGGATAAAGCATAAAAAGCAGCCCTGATCTTATTCATGGCATATTTTCTACTTGTTTCTCTTGTCAATACACTATAAGTGATTAATGCCCCGCCGGGTACAATAAATATACCAGGACCTATAACGGCAACTTCCGGTACGTCCATAAAGTACAACATTGCCATGGTAAATATTCCAAATAGTGTTAATAACACCCGGCAATAATACCGGCTAAGGAGATACGGGCAGTCATAGTCGTATAAATTGCTTGCCGGGCTTTATCCTGGCCAAGTTTCCGCATATCGTCTACTAACCCGCTTAAATCACCCATGGAAATGACCGCTTCCTTAAAAGCCTGTTCTTCTTCCATACCCCGTGAATTATAATCACTAATTTTCTCTTTCATATTTATGAAAAGCTCTTCTTTTAAATCAAAGAGCTGTTGACTGGGTCCTACGCCGGCAAAAAGATTTTCGATATAGTTTCGAATTTTTTTATCTAGAGAATCCTTTTTAACGTTCATCCTTAAAACCTCCTTTGATTAACTTATCCAAAATATCCTTGGCAAAATCCCACTCATTTTTACTCTGTTGATAAAGCTCCTTGCCTTGCTCGGTAATCCGGTAGTACTTCCGTCTCCCTCCTTGAGTTTCATCACCCCAATAAGAAACAATATATCCTCCCTGTTCTAACCGCCGAAAAGCCGTGTACAATGTGGCTTCCTTTAACTCATATTTATTACCGCTTAACTCAATGATCTTCTTATAGATTTCATACCCGTAACTGTCACCTTGGCGAAGTATATTTAAAATAATCGTATCTGTATGTCCGCGGATTAAGTCAGTGGAAATAGTAGTGTTCATATTTTCACCTCCCATAATATAATTTAATACATATTACTATGTCTGTCAAGGTACTTTGACAAAAATATATTGTCATTCTCCGTATAGCCCTCAAGTAAATATTTTCATTTACTTGTGGTAGATATAAATTTGTGAAATTGTCGGGAACAATTTTGTCCACTATTACGTCAGGTTAAATAGAGAAATTAGGAGGGATTATAATGAGTAAAAAAATTTTAGTAGTTCTTTTAGTTATTAGTCTATTAGTGACTGTAGCAGCTTGTACAAAAAATGACGGGTCAAATGATGCATTGGAAAATGAACCAGAGACCCCTAGTATTACCGGTATTCAACTAGGTGACCACAAAGATAAGGTTATAGAAATACTAGGTGAGGATTATAGTGAAAAATATTATGAAGAACCTGGTCATTTTCCGGAAGCCTATTCTATTATGAACTATGAAGAGGGATTTGAAATTGTTCTAGGACAAGACTCACAAACAGTGCTACATATTACAGCCACTGCACCAACTGCAGAAACTAACTTAGGTATAAAAATTGGCGACACCGCCGAAAAAGCACTGGAAGTTTATCGTGCTAAATATATTGAACCGGAAAGTATCCATGGTGGAAAGCTTTTTGGGGTTTTCAAAGTAGAAAACGGTCAAGCACTAATCTTTGATTTTAATATAGAAGACGGGATAATCAATCCTCCGGAAGAAATAAAGGCAGAGGAAAAAGTGGAAAGGATTATTTTGACTTATCCTGCATACCTTGACGATTCCTTTTAAAATAAAGCCTGCTGGCAAAGTAAAAAGCTTTGCCAGCAGGCTTTATTTATGTAATAGACTAACGGTTGTTAATAAACGTAAAAAAAAGAGGTGACAGGCAGCCAGCAGCCACTGTCACCCCAACATTTGACCTAGGACCTTAATCTCTCATTATTACATTCTCTCTTCTGGGTCCATTGGATATCAGCTTGATGGGAATACCAATAGATTCTTCTATAAACTCCACATACCTCCTGGCATTATCAGGCAGGTCGCTGTATTTTTGTATCTTTGATATATCGCATTTCCAGCCGGGAAACATCTTGTATACCGGTTTAGCTTTTGAAAGCAAAGGTGTAACCGGAAAGTCTTGCGTTGTATACCCCTCAATCTCATAGGATACGCAAACCGGTATCTCATCAAGGTAGCCCAGCACGTCAAGTAAGGTCAAGGCCAAACAGGTTGCCCCCTGAATCTTGCAGCCATACCGGGTAGCCACCGTATCAAACCAACCCATCCGACGCGGGCGGCCGGTGGTGGCTCCGTATTCTCCGGCATCACCGCCCCTCTCCCTAAGCCTCGAGGCTTCGTCGCCAAATATCTCGGATACGAAGGGGCCCGTACCCACGCTACTGGAGTATGCTTTGACCACCGCAATGATTTCTTTAATTTCATAGGGAGGGATCCCCGCACCTACGGCAGCAAAGCCCGCCAAAGGCGAGGAAGATGTGGTATAAGGGTAAATTCCGTGGTCCGGGTCTTTTAGGGCCCCCAGCTGCCCCTCCAACAAGACCTTTTTGCCCTCCTTAAGGGATTTTTGCAAAAAGCCGGTAGTGTCACAGACCAGGGGTGCTATCTTCTCACCGAGCTTTATAAGCTCAACGTAAACCTGGTCCGGATCCACAGGCGGCGCTCCGTAGAGAGTCGTCAGCCATAAGTTCTTAACCTCCAATACGGAATATATTTTTTCCTTCAATATCTCCGGATAATAGAGGTCGCACACCTGTATGCCTATTTTATAATATTTATCCGCATAAAAGGGCGCAATGCCCGATTTTGTAGATCCGAACTGTTTACCCCCCAGCCTCTCCTCCTCACAACTGTCTAGGAGTATATGCCAGGGCATTACCACCTGAGCCCGCTCGGATATAAGAAGCTTTGGCTTGGGAACGCCCCTTTCTTCCATGGCTGCAAGTTCTTTAAGAAGCACGTTAATGTTAAGGGCCGTACCCGGGCCCAATACATTGGTCACATGTTCATAGAATACTCCGGAAGGAAGCATATGCAAGGCAAACTTGCCATAATCATTTATTATTGTATGTCCTGCATTGCTGCCACCCTGAAACCTTATCACAATATCTGATTCTGCAGCTAACATATCGGTAATTTTGCCTTTCCCCTCATCACCCCAGTTAGCACCCACTATCGCTTTAACCATTTCCTATACCCTCCAGATATAACATTTTTATCACACTATCAATTATATTTTTCTTGATTGCTATAAGTAAAATTCATAGTTATTATCTGAAGCTTAAGGGTAAATTATATGAGCCTTAACATACTCACTTATTACCAATCTTCCAACTGTATTATAAAAATACACTAGGACAAATTTAAAAGGTCCTCTTTAGGAGAACCTTTTCTTCATCCGTTTTATACCTTAAGATAAGCTTTTTCACCAAGTAATTCTTTGTATTTTTCCAATTTAGGATAAATGTATTCCTCCAGGAATTCATCTACCTGGGATATGCTGCGGCCAATGAAATTTTGGGGTTCTAACATCTTATGAATATCTTCCATAGTTAATTTAAATTTAGGATTTTCCGCTATTTTTTCTATTAAATTATTGGCTTCCCCCTGTTTTAACCGCTTGGCAGCCTCCAGAGAGTATTGCCTAATGATCTCATGCAATTCCTGCCTGTCCCCACCCTTTTTGACAGCATTCATTAAGATATTTTCCGTAGCTATAAAAGGAAGTTCCTCCCGGACGTGTCTTTCGATGACTTTGGGGTTCACTATGAGATTACTGCTTACATTAATGTATAGGTTAAGTATACCATCCACCGCCAAAAAAGTCGCAGGGATAACGATCCTCCTGTTGGCCGAATCATCCAGGGTCCTTTCCAGCCACTGATTGCCTGCAGTAACGTAAGGGTTAAGACCATTTATCATCACAAACCTGGCTAAAGCGGTCATCCGCTCACAACGCATGGGATTTCGTTTATAAGCCATGGCCGAGGAGCCAATTTGTTTTTCTTCAAAGGGCTCTTCTATTTCTTGTAAATGGGAAAGCAATCTAATATCTGACGCAAATTTGTGGGCACTTTCAGCAATGGATTGCAGTACCTGAAGAATGCGACTGTCAAGTTTTCTCGGGTAGGTCTGGCCGGTTATGGGAAAGGTACTGGAAAAACCCATTTTAGCGGCGATTAATTGATCCAGCTTTTTAACCTTTTCTTCATCATTATCGAAAAGCTGCAGGAAACTGGCTTGGGTTCCTGTAGTACCTTTAGCCCCACGCAACTTTAAATTGCTTTCCTGAAATTCCAGTTCCGTTAAATCCATTAAGA
>DGEF01000055.1:707-5247 GCA_002385805.1 Peptococcaceae bacterium UBA3933 | reverse complement strand
TTTTAGAGCAAATGTTGTTAGATTATTTAGCACGGTCAGTAATTTCTTTTTGATTACAAATAAAGCTTCTTTCATTAAGATTATATCGGTATTATCACCCACGAAGGCACTGGTAGCACCCAGATGAATGATAGGTTTTGCTTTAGGGCACTGCTTACCATAAGCTAATACGTGAGCCATGACATCATGTCTGGTCTCTTTCTCGATTTCTTTAGCCTCTGCAAAGTTTATATCCTTTTGATGAGCTATCAATTCATCAATTTGTTCCTGAGAAATAGGAATCAATATCTAGATAAGTAATGTTCGAGCTCCCACTGGCTAATCTTGGTCCTGTATTCATCCCACTCTTTTCTCTTGGCTTCAATGTACTTGTTAAAAATGTGTTCGCCAAGGAGTTCCCTAACCAGGTCGCTCTTCTCCATTTCATTGATAGCCTCTTCGAGACTCCCAGGGAGCGAGGCAATACCTTCCTTTTCTCTTTCTTTCTTCGTCATCCGGAAAAGGTTTTTATTGCTGGGGGGAGGAGGAAGAATTTTATTTTCTATCCCATCCAGTCCTGCCATCAAAATCGCAGCTAAAGCCAGATAAGGATTGCAGGATGGATCAGGGCTTCTTAGCTCAAGCCTAGTGCTTTCTCCCCGGGCAGCAGGAATTCTTATCAGAGGACTTCTGTTTTTCGCAGACCAGGCAATATATACCGGAGCTTCATAATCCGGAACAAGCCGCTTATACGAATTTACAAGAGGATTGGTCAAGGCTGTTATGGCTCTAATATTCTTAATAATGCCGCCAATAAACCAGTAAGCCTCCTGGCTCAATTGTAGAGGATCATTTTCGTCATAAAAGGCATTTTTGCCGTCCCTGAATAATGAAACATTGGTATGCATACCTGAACCGTTAACCCCAAAAATGGGTTTGGGCATGAAGGTGGCATATAAACCACATTTTTGAGCAATAGCTTTTACAACCAGTTTAAAGGTCATAATATTATCTGCGGCAGTAAGGGCTTCTTGATATTTAAAGTCTATCTCATGCTGTCCGGGTGCAACCTCATGGTGAGAAGCTTCAATTTCAAAACCCATATCCTCCAGGGCCAGGCATATATTTGTCCTTGCATCCTCACCTAGATCCACCGGCTCCAGATCGAAATAACCGGCATTATCATGGGTCTTTGTTGTAGGCACCCCCTCACTGTCAAGATGGAACAAGAAAAATTCACATTCAGGGCCAACATTGAACTTCTCATAGCCCATATCAGCAGCCTTTTTTAAGGCCCTCTTCAACGCAAACCTGGGATCACCTATAAAGAGTGTGCCATCGGGATTTAGCACGTCACATATCAGTCTTGCTACTTTACCGGTTTGCGGCCTCCAAGGAAATATGGTGAAGGTGTTAGGATCGGGCGCCAGATACATATCTGACTCTTCAATTCTCACAAAACCTTCGATGGATGAGCCGTCAAACATGCATTTGTTGGACAATGCTTTTTCTAGCTGTTCCGTAGTAATAGCAACGTTTTTCAGAGTTCCCAATATGTCTGTAAACTGAAGCCGTATGAACTTTACATCCCATTCCTTTGCCAGTCTTAAAACATCTTCTTTATTGTACTTAGCCATAAAACATTCTCCTTTCCCAGAATTTAATTTAGGCAATATAAAAAGGCATACCCAGGGTGGAGATTCTTTATACTCCCCATTGAGTATGCCTATTTAAGCTGCATCATAGCTTTACGCCTTTGCACAGCAAAACTGTCTATTAAATTATGGAGTAATATTACCACTGCCCTTCCGGAGTATAGACTGCCGCCGCTCCTCTCTGGATTATATACGATACCCCGTTAAACTTTGTGGTCTGTCTCCTATTCCAAAGCTGGTTTAAAGGCACAGCCTTACCATCCCGGGTATATCCTACCACACTTTTGGGCACAACGGTATATGCACACCTGGTCCCGGTAAAACCAGCAGTCTTGGAAAAGCTTCTGAATTCAATGGCAACTTCCCTAGCCCCTTCTAATTCATAAATGCTGTGGGGCACCCCTTCTTCCCTGATAAAAGCCTCATAGGCCGCGTCGTACAGTATAACTGATTGGTTTTCCCGGGCATAGTCCACCCATTTCTGAAGCTCTGCTTTGGAGAGGGTTGTGCCGGTTGGATTATTGGGATAGCACAGGTAAATAATATCGACCCGCTTTTTAGGCAGTTCCGGAATAAAACCGTTTTCGGCATTACAGGATAGGTACACTATTCTCTCAAAGCCTCCTGAGGCACTCAAATCTCCTCCTCTTCCCGCCATTACGTTGGTGTCTACATACACTGGATAAACCGGATCGGTGACAGCTACCACATTTTCTAGGCCGAATATCTCCTGGATATTTCCTGTATCACATTTTGAGCCATCGCTTATAAAGATTTCATCTGCTTCCAGCTCTATTCCCCGCGATCTGTATTCATGCTCTAATATTTTATTTATCAAAAAACCGTAACCTTGTTCTGGCCCGTAACCTTTAAAGGTTTCAGGGCGAGCCATTTCATCTACGGCCTCATGCAGGCTCTCTATGACAGCCGGCGGAAGGGGTCTGGTCACATCCCCAATCCCCAGACTTATTACCGTGGCTTCTGAATGCTCGGCCTTAAACCTGGCTACTCTTCGACCTATCTCACTAAAAAGATAGCTTCCCGGTAATTTGAGGTAGTTTTCATTTATGGTAACCATAGAACCCCTCCCCTTCTAAATTGACAAAATGTTGACCAAAGATATATTTAGACCGGCCGGTGCCCAGCAGAAAACCTATATCCAGTTCCCCCTCAAACACCTTTACGGCAGGTCCGGTCATATACACATGATTTGCAAATTCCTCCCACTCTACTAATAAATCGCCACCTAACAACTTTACGGTAGCTTTTCTCCCAGTTAAGTCATTTAATACGGAAGCAACCAGGGCAGCACAGGCACCCGTCCCACAAGCCATGGTCTCACCGGCTCCTCTCTCCCATACCCTCATTTTTATAGTATCTCTTTCAATAATCTGCACAAACTCCACATTTATTTTCCGGGGGAAAAGTGGATGGTTTTCCATTTTAGGGCCAATCTTATCCACCGGAAAAGCTTCTACTTCTTCAACATAGACCACAGCGTGAGGATTTCCCATTGATACACAGGTCACCGTGTAAACTTCATTTTCAATTTTAACCGGCTGGGATATAAAACGTGGCTTGTCGCTGTTTACCGGGATATCCGGCGGTGAAAGAATAGGCTCTCCCATATTAACTTTCACCAAAGCTACCTTGCCGTTTTTCACCACCATCTCCAGTTGCTTAAGGCCAGCCAGAGTTTCTATACTGAGGGAGGTCTTTTTGGTAAATCCATTGTCATACACGTATTTCCCCACACACCTTATAGCATTTCCGCACATCTCAGCTTCCGAACCATCGCTATTAAACATCCGCATTTTAAAATCAGCAATTTCTGAAGGCAGTATTAGCACAAGGCCATCTGAACCGATTCCGAAGTGCCTGTCACTTATTAGTTTAGCAGCTCCAAAGGGATCTTTCAGTAACTCACTCCCGGATAGATCCAGGCAGCTTACATACACATAATCGTTGCCCAAACCGTGCATCTTGGTAAACTTGAGCATATATTTTCCCCCTATCTTACCTCAAATATCATTTAAACAAGCCACACCCGGTTCTTTTCCTTTTACATTCATTTTTATAGCCTCAATAAACGCTCGTGCTGTATCCAGCGAGGTTAGGCAGGGTATAGAATTTTCTACCGCCATTCTCCTTATCTTAAAACCATCTCTTTCAGGAATCCTTCCATGGGTAGGAATATTGATAATAAGATCAATCTTGCCAGCTTTTAACGCATTATAGATACATCCTGACCTGCTCAATTTATTTATGGTTTCGGCCTGAATACCGTTCATATTCAAAACTTTGGCGGTACCTTCTGTGGCAAGAACGTTAAAGCCCAGGTCTATCAACTCCTTGGCCACGGCCACAGCCTCATACTTGTAAACATCTGCCACCGCCAGTAAGACCGTACCTTTTACAGGGAAGTTGTATCCCGCCCCAGTGAAGCCCTTATACAGCGCCTCCGGTAAACTATCTGCCATCCCCAACACCTCCCCGGTTGATTTCATTTCGGGTCCTAAGCTAACTTCTGTCAGGGGAAGTTTGTCAAAAGAGAATACAGGAACTTTGACGGCAACAGTATTTTTGGCAGGTCTCAGCCCTGTGCCGTAGCCCAAATCTTTTAACTTTTGCCCCAGCATGGCTCTTATGGCCAGTTCTATCAACGGTACTCCTGTGACCTTGCTGATAAAAGGCACCGTACGGCTGGAACGGGGATTAACTTCTATGACATAGAGTTCTCCGTTGTATTCTATAAACTGTATGTTGATGAGACCTTTTATTTTCAGGGCCAGGGCAAGTTTAGCTGTATAATCAATAATTTTTTGCCTAACAGAGCCTGTCATATTCATAGGAGGTGTATATTTAAAATAAACTCCGCTCCAACCCAACACCCCTCAAACCCTTAT
>DGEF01000055.1:0-439 GCA_002385805.1 Peptococcaceae bacterium UBA3933 | reverse complement strand
AAGGAAAAAGGTATAAGGTTGCATCTTCTTATGTGTTTCTTCTATTCTTTTTTCACTTCCGGCATCAATATATAATACTCTTAATCCCTTTAAAATCAATACCTTCAGTCTTATTCCTTATACTTTAACCCTTTTACCTATCAAAAAGCAATCCCGCAGCATATGTTTATAACATATGCAAGGTTTTGCTGCCTATCAAGCCATAAAACCCTTTCCACGCTTTCTTTATCATTATCATGTTCCCATTTGATTAGTGTATTTACCGCTATCATAGGACTCTCACCCTCTCTGTTAAACTGGGATTTATGATTTCTATACTCCGGGTCGAATCATTAAGGTCGATTTTTTTATCCATGTCCACCATTATCTTTTTTAAGGCAATTAAACGCTTAAATATGTATATCCCTGTACCTGTATCTAAATTAAACAGCCTGTCAAA
>DGEF01000080.1:2147-3925 GCA_002385805.1 Peptococcaceae bacterium UBA3933 | reverse complement strand
GGTTGTTTAAGTGAAATTTTATGAAGTAGCAGTATATGAAGTGGAAAGAGCTTTGAAAAAACTGGAAATGGATGAAAGTTTAGCTAATATTATTCGTGAGCCACAGAAATCAGTGGAAGTTAGTCTTCCTGTGAAAATGGATGATGGTACCACTAAAGTTTTCAAGGGGTACAGAGTTATTCACTCCGATGCTACCGGTCCGGCAAAAGGTGGTATAAGGTTCCATCAGGATGTTGACCTGGAAGAAACTAAAGCTCTGGCAACTCTTATGACTTTTAAATGTGCACTTTTCGGTGTGCCTTTTGGTGGTGGAAAAGGTGGCGTTAAAGTTGACCCTCGTGAACTATCTGAGGCAGAATTAGAGAGATTAAGTAGACAATATATTCGTCAATTAAGAGAGATCTTTGGGCAAGACAAAGATGTTCCTGCTCCTGATGTTAATACAAATCCTAAAGTTATGGGTTGGATGGCAGATGAATTTGAAACATTGGTTAATAAATTAGAACCAGGTATTATAACCGGTAAACCCCTGGCAATTGGTGGTTCTTTAGGAAGGACTTCCGCAACAGGTAAAGGTATCTCTATAGTAACAAGAGAAGCTTGCAAAAAGTTTGGTATTAATATCCAAGGTGCTACAGTAGCTATTCAAGGTTTTGGAAACGTAGGTAGTTTTGCTGCCAAATGTTTGGATGAATTAGGGGTTAAACTTGTTGCTGTAGTTGATGTTTACGGTGGTGTCTATAATCCCGATGGTTTAAATGTTCCTGAACTAATCAAATATGCTAAAGAAAACAAAACCGTTAAAGGGTTCCCCGGTTGTCAAGA
Source organism: Peptococcaceae bacterium UBA3933 (assembly GCA_002385805.1). GTDB lineage: Bacteria > Bacillota > Peptococcia > Peptococcales > BICA1-8 > UBA3933. The sequence goes on along the minus strand of DGEF01000080.1, from coordinate 3,100 downwards.
AATAGATAATTACGGCGTATTAACTGCAGATGTGGATATTTTAGTGCCGGCTGCTTTAGAAGGGCAAATTACCGAAGAAATTGCCCCTGATGTAAAAGCTAAAATAATTGTTGAAGCCGCTAACGGACCCACAACACCCGAAGCAGATGTAATATTGGCAGAAAAAGGTGTAATTGCTTTACCTGATATTTTATGTAATGCCGGTGGTGTAACCGTCAGCTACTTTGAGTGGGTTCAAAACCGTACAGGCCTCTACTGGAGTGAGGAAAAAGTAAATAACTCCTTAGAGGAATATGTGGTAAGAGCCTTCGATAATGTTATTGCTACCAAAGAAAAATACAATTGTCCCGATTACCGAAATGCAGCTTTTTGTTTGGCTGCTGAAAGAATAGGCGAAGCCATTAAAGCTAGAGGTTGGGTAAACTACTAAAAACAATTTTGAGGGGTGTAGATATTTATCTACACCCTTTTAACATCTCCTCTACAAGCTCATATAATAATATGGAAGAAGGGTAAGGAGGAGATGACCTTGACCTATGTGGTAAGAACAGGTGATACACTTTATACAATCGCCCGGAGATTTAATACTACAGTAGAAAGGTTAGTTGCTTTAAATAATATTTCTGATCCTAATATGATCATGGTGGGAATGGTTTTAAGAATTAGCGAAGAAGAACCGGCTCCACGACCGCCTTTAGAAGCGGAATGGTGTCCACGGTTAAGCAGAGGGAGCCGGGGTAATGCCGTCAGAGAATTACAAAGGTTACTGGCAAATAGAGGCTATAATGTAGGAAACATTGATGGTATATTCGGCAATAGAACCCGTAATGCGGTAATGGGATTTCAAAGGGCTCAAAACTTAAATGTAACCGGTGTTGTAGATATAGAAACCTGGCGAGCATTGGGGAGAGATTGTCGCAGACCTGATGCAGAGTATTGCCCAATTTTAAGGC
>DGEF01000080.1:0-1901 GCA_002385805.1 Peptococcaceae bacterium UBA3933 | reverse complement strand
AGTGCTACTGAAAGGGCGGTCCGGGCATTTCAAAGAGATAATAATATAACTCCTACCGGGATAGTTGATGAATCTACTTGGGCAGCCTTAGGGGTAAGCTGTGTTCCTCAATTTCCGGATGGAGAGGGAGATGTTATTCCCGGTCGGCCAGGGGAAGAAGCAGAATTAAATTATGTATGGGAGGAAAGAGACGGGTTCCGCTATATTTTAGCCACAAATGAACAACGGTATTATCCTGGTCAGAGAGTAAGAATTATTTTCAGAAAAAGAAATATTACTGACGAAACAGTAACTCTTAGATACTCAACCAGTCAACTTTTTGATTTTTATATCTCTGATGAAGATGGCAATGAGATCTGGCGCTGGTCAGAAGACAGGTCCTTTTTGCCTGTAGAACGGGAGATGGTCTTAGCCCCTGGAGAAGATGAAACTACTGAGATTATCTGGAATCAAAGGGATAAATTTGGCCGTCCTGTACGTCCCCAAACCTTTACTTTATGGGGTACAAATTTAGGAGCCGGTGAAAGTATTCCATTACAATTTGTCGTATCAGAAACCAATTTTTAAGTAAGTAACAAAATGAAAAGGTGGAAATAAAGAGAAGCCCGAGTGTTAAGCTCGGGCTTCTCTTTGAAAAATAGCTACTATACATGAACCTTTATCAGTTTGGTTAGGACAGTGATGGGGAAAAAGTGTAAAAAGTTTCCATCCATCCTTAACTTCATTATTCAAACTTATATCTAATAATTTCTGCATAACCAAACAACCATCGGAAGAAGCGATCCGTACAGATTTGTATTCATAGTTAACTTCGGCCATTTACTTCCCCTCCTCAATTAATCTAATATAATATATGCTTTTAGGAAGGGAAGAGGGAAAAATATATTTATTCTGCTTGATTATTCTTATAAATCTCCATGGCTGTTGCTGCGCCGATACCATTTTCAACTTTATAACCTTGGGCTTTTAAAGCATCTTCTAAAGCTGTTAAGATAAGGAGTACATTCTTTCTATTGCAGGTATAACCCATGGTTCCGATTCGCCAAACCTTGCCTTTACCTTCTCCTAATCCTCCACCAATTTCTATATTGTATTTATTCAATAAATATTTCCTTACGGGAACATCTTCTACACCTTCCGGAATTGTAACCGTAGTTAGCATGGGCAGACGATGTCCTTCTTGGGCCCACATTTTCATTCCCATTGCTTCCAGACCCGTTTTTAAAGCCTTGGAATGAAGTTCATGTCTTTGGAAACGTGCTTCCAATCCTTCCTCATAAATTAATCTTAATGCTTCACGTAAAGCATAAGTCATATTAATAGGAGCGGTATGGTGATAAAAACGTTCTTGACTCCAGTAATTTTGGATCATGGTTAAGTCCAGATACCAGACAGGCACTTTTGATTTTCGGTTATTTATGATTTTTTGAGCTTTTTCATTAAAAGTAACGGGGGCTAGACCAGGAGGACAGCTTATACATTTCTGAGTACCACTGTAAGCTGCGTCGATTCCCCACTCGTCAATTTTTACTTCACAACCCGCCAGAGAGGTAACACAGTCTACAAGCAAGAGAGCATCATATTTTTTACAGATAGCTGATATTTCGTCCAGGGGTTGTAAAACACCAGTAGAAGTTTCTGCATGAACAATAGCCACAAATTTTGCTCCGGATTGTTTTAAAGCTTCCTCAACCTGTTCGGGTTCAATGATTCTGCCCCAGGGAGCTTCTACAGTAGTAACATCAGCCTTTATACGCTGACAAATGTCTAACATTCTTCCGCCAAAAACTCCATTAATGCAGACAACTATTTTATCTCCTTCTTCTAAAAGGTTAGTTAATACAGTTTCCATTCCGGAACTACCTGTTCCCGGCATGGCCATAGTTAATTGATTTTTTGTT
>DGEF01000029.1:41072-41831 GCA_002385805.1 Peptococcaceae bacterium UBA3933 | reverse complement strand
TGGTATTTATAAAAATGCCTTGTAAAAGGTATTTCATATCCGATTTTAGTCTTGCTTTCATCTATCCAGGCATCGGGCACATGGGGCTTTACTTCTCGTTCAAAGTATTCATGTATATCCTCTTTTAAGGGCACATTTTCAGTATCCCTCAAATCTGGATCTGGTTCTGGATTGCCCTTATTGTCTACACAAATATCTGCTGTTTCGTCTTTTTCAGACAGAGCAGATAAGATAGCCTTTAATAGAGGGCTATTCAAATTAATATTTGCTGCTTTAAAAGTCTTTTTTAGCACTTTGGTAAATTCATCTCTATTTTTATACACAACAGTAGAATCCATTGTTTTTAAGGTATCTATTATTTGCTGCTGCAGTTTTTTCCCTTCTTCTATTTCCCGAAGCCCTGCTTCACCTTTCTTTCTTGACTTTGCAAGATTTTCAAAGGCTCTCTCATTATATAAATTATTAATTCTTTCTTCAGCCACCTGGAAATTAAGCCTCAAAGGTCTTTCCACAACTATTTTCTGGTATCCGAAATCTTCGTTATCAAAAATCTTACAGTATTCGTTCTCCTTAAATTCACCATATATTCTCGTAATTTCTTCTATTTGCTCCTCGGTGATTTCATTTCTCTTGCTACCAAGACTTCTTCTCATTTTCTGATAGAAATCAACCGCATTGACCAACTGTATTTTCCCTGTCCTTACGGGGCCTCTCATTGGATCATTATTCTTACGGTTGGTTACTATCCAGATATAAGTA
>DGEF01000029.1:33127-40899 GCA_002385805.1 Peptococcaceae bacterium UBA3933 | reverse complement strand
GTAAACAAAGGTGAACCGTTGAAGATTATGGCAATGCGGCTGCCTTTCTCATCCTGCCGCATTTTAGATATTAAATGCTGCAAGAACAATAAGGACCCGTCGGATATCCTGGGAAGTCCTGCTCCGAATCTCCCGTTAAACCCTTCTTTCTCATGTTCTTCACGAATAAACTTTTCTGCTTTTTTCCACTCCACACCAAAAGGGGGATTGGTTAGCATATATCTGAAGGTTTTTCCACGATGACCATCTTCCGTAAAGCTGTCTCCCAGAATAATGTTATCGGCATTATGACCCTTAATAAGCATGTCCGATTTACAGATGCTAAAGGACTGGGGATTTATCTCCTGTCCAAATAATTCTACCTGAATCCCAGGGTTTAATTCTCGCATGTAATTTTCTGCCACAGACAGCATGCCCCCTGTACCGGCACAGCAGTCATAGACTGTTACAACAAGCCCTGGCTGGGTTAATTCCTCGTTATCTTCGTTCAGGAGAATATTTACCATTAATTTTATAACCTCACGGGGAGTATAGTGGTCCCCTGCCTCCCCATGTTCTGAAAATCTTCTTATCAGTTCTTCAAATATATACCCCATTTCTGTATTGCTTACCTTATCAGGATGAAAGTCTATCTTATTAAACTCTGATACGACTAAATAAAGCAGGTTATTATCATCGAGTTTTGTAATCTCCTTATCAAAGTCAAAATGTTCAATGATTTCCCTGGCATTTTTAGAAAAACCGTTTATATAATTTCTTAAGTTATTGGCGATATTGTCCGGGTCAGCTAATAATTTTTCAAAGTCAAATTTACTGGTATTATTAAACCCCTGCTTGGAAATTCTATTTAAAACGGGGTCTACGTTTTGAAGTCCGGATTTTTTTAATGTTTCATAGCGTTTCAATACTTCCTGCTTAGTAGGTGCAAGGACGCAATCAAACCTTCTAAGTACAGCCATGGGAAGTATTACATCACCGTACTGTTCTTTTTTGTACGGTCCTCTTAAAAGTTCCGCTATGCTCCAAATAAAGTTCACCTTTTCCTGGAAGTTAACCAAATTCATCACTCCTATAAGCTTAACAATTAAGTCCATTAATTAAATATTTGGTATATATCAATCTAAATCCTGCATTTTCAAATATTCTCTATTCTTTTAGCTTTTCCTTTACAATCTATGGTTTTCAAACTCTTATTTGCTTTTTAAAATATGCGAGCAACCTAAAAACATAAAAAAACCATAGTTCCAAGGCACACCTTTACCTTTTCCCTATGGTTTACTAATAGTATTTTATTTCTCCTACATATCCCTTCTCCCGGCAAAAGCCCGCGAAAGGGTTACTTCATCAGCATACTCAATATCCCCGCCTACAGGCAGTCCTTGGGCCAGTCGGGTTACCCTAATTCCCAAAGGTTTAATCAATTTAGCTAAATACATGGCTGTAGCTTCCCCTTCTACATTAGAATTAGTGGCCAGGATGACTTCTTTTACATTTCCTTTCTGCAAACGCTGGAGAAGTTCTTTTATCTTTAATTGTTCAGGACCGATGCCCTCCATGGGAGAGAGCGCGCCGTTTAAGACATGATAATATCCTTTATATTCCCTGGTCCGTTCTAAGGCCACCACATCCCGGGGGTCTTCTACTACACAGATTAAACCGGCATCCCGATTAGGATTACTACAAATCCGACAGGGATTTATATCTGTCAAGTTAAAACAAACAGAACAATGGCCCACTTTTTCTTTAGCATCGATTAAGGCTTTAGCTAAAGCCAGGGCATCTTCTTTTGAACCTTTCAAAACATGAAAGGCTAGCCTTTGTGCTGTTTTTGGCCCGATACCTGGAAATTTCGCAAATTCTTCAATAAGTTTGGCTACAGCATCGGCATAGTAAATCATTTAAAACAGTCCCGGCATACCTGGAAGTTTCATTCCTCCGGTTAGTTTCCCCATCTCTGTTGCTACCATTTCCTGGGCCTTACGTAAAGCCTCATTACAAGCAGCCATTACTAAGTCTTGCACCATTTCCGCATCATCGGGATCTAAAACTTCCGGTTTAATTTCCACTTCCACAATCTCATTTTTACCGTTGGCTACAACCCGCACTACTCCCCCGCCGGCAGTAGCCTCTACCGTTTTCTGCTCCAATTCTTCCTGTAGTTTAAGCATTTGAGCTTGCATTTTTTGTACCTGTTTCATCATTTTATTCATATTACCACCGCCAAAAGCCATTGCCATTCCTCCTCAATTAATCTTTTATTTCCACAATATCCCCTCCGAACAGTTCTAAAGCCTGTTCAATTATGGAATTTCCTGTATCCTTTGGGGTATTGTTTTCCTTTCTTTCTTCACCTTCTAATATGCACTTTATCTGTACTTCTAAACCGGCAATTTCCTTGATTATTGCTTGTAATAACTCTTTGTTTTCTAATTGTTGAACTTTGTCCCGGTGAAATTTATGGCTCTGTGGAAAGGATAATACCAGCTCACCGTCTAATAAACTAACGGGTTGGGCCTCTACTAAAAAGGCGTAAGTGGTTATCCTTTTCTGTTTTACTTTTTCTAAAATATTAGGCCACACCTTTTTTATTTCGGAAATATTAGCCGTAAGCTTTGTTTTTTCAGGTGGTGAGCTAGTTTTCTTCTCCCCTGTCGTCTCCCCTGTCGGCCCAGATGATTTCTTTAGAGGAGCTTTATGGACACTTTGGGTTAGATTTCTTTTGGTTTCCCTTGGTTCTTCACTAACACCTGCCCCGGCAGGTTTAGTAACCGAATGTTTGGCCAGGATTAGCTCCACCAGCCCTGCTTCAACCAGGATTTGAGGCTGACTGCTCCACCGCAGCTCTTTTTCTATCTCGGTCAATTTTAGTACAAACTGCCCTAACTGGGCTACACTTAATTTCTCTGCCTGAAGTTTTTTCTTTTCAAGAATTTCAGGGCTTAAAGAAATTAATTCACTGGCCGGGGATATTTTAATTAACAATAGTTCCCGAAAATGTTCTATTAAATCCTGCACTATCTCTTTAATATCCTTTCCTGATTGCAGGTAGTGATTGACCAGTGTTAAGGTCCTATTTAAATCTCCTTCTAAAATGGCCGTAGATATTTCCAGTATTTGTTCTTCTCCTAAAGTACCTAAAACCTTTTCCACATCTTCATTTTCTATATTATTTCCGGAAAAAGCAATACATTGGTCAAGGATACTAATAGCATCCCGCATTCCGCCGTTAGCTTTACGGGTAATTATATTTAAAGCACTGGGGGAAATAGTAATTTTTTCTTTATTGGTTATTTCCTCTAAATGCTCCCTGATTTCCTTTGTGCTTATTTTTCGAAAATCAAACCGTTGACACCTAGAAAGAACGGTTAAAGGTATTTTCTGAGGTTCTGTGGTGGCTAAAATAAAAATAACGTGAGCAGGTGGCTCTTCTAAGGTTTTTAGCAGGGCGTTAAATGCCTCCGCTGTCAACATATGAACTTCATCAATTATATAAACTTTGAATTTACCCTGTGACGGTGCAAATTTTACTTTGTCTCTGATATCCCGTATTTCATCTATCCCACGGTTAGAAGCAGCATCAATTTCTAATACATCTAAAAAATTGCCCTCGTTAACGGCTTGACAATTAGGGCACATATTACAAGGTTCACCGTCTACAGGTTCTAAACAATTAACGGCTTTGGCCAGAATTTTTGCTGAACTGGTCTTTCCCGTGCCTCGCGGTCCGCAAAACAAATAAGCATGAGCTACCCGGTTACTCTTAAGGGCGTTTTTCAAAGTTTTACTTACATGGTCCTGTCCTACAATTTCTGAAAAAGTCTGAGGTCGAAAGGCACGATATAAAGCAATATAGGACATCTTTACCATTCCTTACTAAATATTTTATAATCCACAATAAAACATAACATAAATAAAAAAAAATAGAAAGTCCCCAAAAAGACTTTCTGTTTTTATCTAAATTTAAGGTCGTGCACCCAACCTCGAACTAAACCTTCCAAGCGTTACTCAAGCAGTTAACTCAGACCAGGCACTCCCACGGCACACATAAGGGCTTACTTACCGCTGCTTCCTCCCGGACCTGACGGGGTTCATAAGTTTATGTTGCGTAGGACCCAGCCTTCCTCGCCACTTGCTTAAGTCAGACCTCACAAGGATAGCCCTTAGTTGGGCTTCGATCCCGCTATAGCGGATTGCGGGTTACAAGGCACCGCTACCTCCCCATCTAGCACGACCAAAATTGGATTTCTTATTTTAAGACAATAAAAAGGACAGTACCAATCCAGGTTAACCCCCTGTATCCTGCCCCCGTCTCCTACTTAGTAAATGGCGGAGAGAGAGGGATTTGAACCCTCGGTACAGGTCTTACCCGTACACACGCTTTCCAGGCGTGCACCTTCAGCCACTCGGTCATCTCTCCGCGAAGCCTCTCAATAAAATTTAACTTATTTTATTTTGAGGAATTAACACATCTATTATTTTAACATAAAACAAAAAGTTTAGCCAGCCAAAAATTTTTCCAACCGATTATCTGAGGCTGGCGCAACACCTATTTTAACATGTCCGAAACTATAAGTCAATGAGCAAAGTTCCCGAAAGAATCAACTTACTAATGTTTTTAAGTAACCAAATATATAATCTTTCTTTGCCTTATATATAATGGAGAAAGGTAAAATTGTTCCCAAGACTAAAATTGCCGTAAGAACGAAATTTAAGGTTGTGGAAGGAAGATAAAATCTATTTAATATTTCTCGCGTAATAAATAACATCAGAGGGTGACCTAAATAGATATAATACGAGCTGTCACTTATCTTTTGTAAGATTATTTTTATAAAGTTTAAATTGCTTCCCTTAAGATTAACCACTACATAATAATAAAAAACTATCGCCATCATAGAAAAAGTTACCCAGGTTAAGTTTACAAAGAAACCATCGATAATGTAATTTTGTAAAATATGCAGATTATAAAATTCATAAGTATAAAGCAAACATAACCCCAAATAACCAAGGATGATTGGAAGTTTATAATTATTTATTTTTTCTTTGATATCCCGGTAATACTTACCAAAATAGCAGCCTAGAGCAAAGGCAAATAAATACTGCATAAAAAACCGATCTGAATATTTAAAATAACCATACCTAATAAACAGCAAATTAACGGTTAAAAACATTACTAATAAAACATTGGCATTATATTTATTAAAAAGATAGCGAAAAACTCCGAAAAGCAGGTAAAACTGCAAAATAGTTAAGATAAAGTATAAATGATAAACCATATCAGCCAGTAATAATTTTTCTAGGAAAAAACTCCAGGAAAAAGAATAATAACCCCTGTTTATAAAATAAAGGTAGTAGACACAGGTCCATAAGATATAAGGTATGATAATAACCTTAAATCTTCTCTTCCAGTAACGCCGATAATCAATACGGCGGTCATGATAGTTGTAATAAAGGATAAGCCCGCTAATAAAAATAAAGGTGGGAGTAGTAAATTTTAAGGACCTATTCAAAAAGGATAAGCCTAATTTAGTTAAAGGACCAGCGGTTTCCAAAAAAATAAGGTCCGCGGTAATGTGCACGAAAATAACTGCCAAACAAGCAATAGCCCTTAAATAATTTACTTCCGTTAATCTTTCTTTTTCCATTTAAACCACCATTCTTTATTTTCTAATCCAAGACCTCATAACTGCTGACTAAAATTGGTAACTTGAGATTACCCAGAACCCTTTCCAGTAATACTCCTTCTTTTACAGGATACTCAGTACCATAAGTAGCTCTGATGGCGGCAGTAATAAATTGAACACCTCTATCTAAAGCAATAGGTAAACTGTCTTTTTGTAAAATGCTACCCACTATTACGCTGGCAAATATATCGCCGGTGCCGGGGTAGTGAGCAGGAATATAAACACACCTAACTTTCCAAAAATGACCATCCTCACGATTATAAGCAATCACACTGGTGTTTTTTGATAAATCAGGTTCCGGAACACTCGTTATTATTACAATCTTAGGACCCATTTCTGAAAGTCTAACCAGCCAATTTTTAACTTCTTTTTCGGTAATGTCTAAGTTATATTCCTCATCTAAAAGAAAAGCAGCCTCCGTAAAATTAGGGGTGATAATATCTGCCTTTTTAATTAGCTCCCGCATTTGAGTGACCATTTCCATGGTCATGGTGCTGTACAACATGCCGTTATCAGCCATCACCGGGTCAATAACCACCAAAGGATTATTACTAGAAAAATCATCAATAAATTTAGATACTATCTTGATTTGCCGGGGAGAGCCTAAAAAGCCACTGTAAATACAGTCAAACTCAATACCCAGCTTTCGCCAATGATTAATATGTTCTTCTAAATAATCAGTTAAATCAAGAAAGGCATACCCCTCTATATCCGTATGTGATGACAATACCGCAGTTGGCACGGCACAAACCTCTACTCCCATTGTAGAAAGTATCGGTATAACCACTGATAATGAGGAACGGCCAAAGCCGGAAAGATCATGAATAGCCGCTACCCGATTAACCGTTCTTTGCACGACGATCACATCCTTAATCAAAAAATGTCTATCAAAACAAATTTCTCATAATTTTATACCTATTTCAACCATAAATAAAAAAATACTTAAAATAAATAACTCTTTTCTAACAACATAGTATAACATAATGAAACATAAAAAAAATTCCACCTTTGGTGGAATCCAAATATTTTCACTAATGGGCTATTTTACATTTAAAAAATGATGACAACTTTTTATACCAAATATACTGCGAGGAGACAATAAAGGAGTGACAGTTATGCTCAGTAAATATTTTTAAACAAGCAACCTCTTCCATTAATGTATCTGTAATCATTTTTACAAAATAATCTTTCTCCTTGCAAATTTTTACGTTATCATCAATAACAGGTTTGCAAAACTCAATATGCCTCACTCTTTCGAAGGGAATTATAATTTGAGGATGTTGGTTGCAAAAAAATATTAATTTATTTTTCAGTAATACTAATTCTCCCTGGAAATTCTCTAGAGTTGTATTAAAATCCGCCAAAAGAATTTCCGATAAACAGTGCTTATTTCTAATCTTCTCCAGTTTCCATTGGGAAAATTTTTCAACCAGCTGGTCAAAAACTAACACCAACAATATTGTGGTCAAGAAAGGAAATATGGCACCAAGATAGATACTAATCAATAATCCCCAGCCTAAAAGATAAACACCCAAAAAGATGGTTATTTTGGAATATTTCATTATTATCACCTCTTTCAAGCATAAGTATTTTCCTCTACAAACTGATAAGACAAAGGGGACCCTAGATAATGAGCAATAATTATGTTTAAGGGAAATGTTAGCAAATTACTTAGATTAGGGCAAATAAGAATTTTAATTTTCCGAAATTAGTAGACAAAATATCTTAATAATAACTTTGAAACAAATAAATTAAATAAGATAAATTTACTACACAAATAAAAAATACCCAGGTTGTTAGTTTACCTGGGTTTTTAAAATCAATTTACTAAAACTGATGATTATTTTATAATAACATTAAGTAAACTTGTCCACAGCTTTTTTCAGAAAGTCATCATGTTCACTTTAAATAAAAGGGGGATTGCTAATGGAAAATACTCTAAAGCAAATCCTTGGTGAACTGCAAAATCTCAATCAGAAATTTAATAACCAGGAAATTAAAATTGACAACCTGGCAGCTAAAACTGACAAGTTAGAAACTGACCTACTGGAAGTTAAAACCGAATTACAGTCTGTTAAAACTGATTTGCAG
>DGEF01000029.1:29705-32883 GCA_002385805.1 Peptococcaceae bacterium UBA3933 | reverse complement strand
AAACTGATTTGCAGTCTGTTAAGACTGAAGTTCAGTCCGTTAAAAATGATATGCAATCTGTTAAAGCTGAAGTTCAATCTGTCAAAAACGACATGCAGTCTGTTAAAGATGAAGTACAGTCTGTTAAAAACGACATGCAGTCTGTTAAAGATGAAGTTCAATCTGTCAAAAACGACATGCAGTCTGTTAAAGCTGAAGTTCAATCCGTTAAAAACGACATGCAATCTGTTAGAGATGAAGTACAGTCTGTTAAAAATGACATGCAGTCCGTTAAAGCTGAACAGCAATCTATGAAAAATATGTTAACTTCTCATAATGAACATATTCAACAATTAATTAAAATCGTAGGAACAACAAATTCCTATTTAGAAGAATTAAAAACAATACAACAGAAACAAGAATTAATCTTAGAAAAACTTTCTCTCCGTTCCATTACCCAAGAGGCGGAAATTAATGCACTTAGATTAATTAGATAGAAAATTTCAATTCTACCATCTATTAAGATGGTTTTTTCTTTAATTTTTTTAATAACTAGATATTAAATTTTAGGAAGTTTACATCATGTAAGTTTGCCATTTGAAGGGCTTATTTTTTATTGTAATTCTTGCATTGTAATATTTATTAACTCCATACTTTCATTTAAACTTTGTAAAGCTCTTGATTGTTCACTGGTTATTTCTGTGGTGTTTTTTATCATTTCAAAAACCTCATTATTTGCTGTTAATATTTCGTTTAAGATATCATTTACCGTTTCCGTAGAGGCTCTGGATTGGTCTGCCAGTTTTTTTATTTCTTCTGCCACTACGGCAAAACCTCTACCGTGCACACCTACCCTGGCACTTTCTATCATTGCATTTAAAGCAAGTAAATTGCTTTGTTTTGCTATATTTTCTACTAAGGATAATATTTTATTAATTTCCTTAATTTTTTCCAAAGTTAATCTTCCTTTATTCTCCATCAAATGGGAAGAAGATTCTATTTCTTCTGAACTTGCCGTTAATTCTTCTATTGTTGCTGTAATATTTAATAATTGTTCTGATACCTTTTGAGCTACTAAATGGTTTTTTTCAATTAATTCTCGTGTTTTCATTTCTTTTTCAAGATATAAAGATATCATTTTACTGGCTATCCTTACTAATGGAGCAGTAGTTTGTATATCTCCTGCTATTGCTATATCTCCTACTCTTTTTCCATTGACTATAATAACACAGTTACACCCTTGCCTGATGTCTTTACCTTGTTTTTGGAAATATTCTTCATCTTCTTTTGTAACTATATATTCATCCATTTCTCCTGCAATAATTCTTCTGGCGATATCATGAACTCTGCCAATTCTTTCTTTTAATGTAGCTTCAATTATAACTCCGCCTTCTTTGCAAATGATGAGATTATAACCCGTTTCCCTTGAAATTATCTCTGAAAGTCCTCGCAATAAGTCTATATTCTTTTCTAACATCTTCTCATGTCCTCCCTTTTATATTATTTATTGACATGATATGTATATTTTGTTTAAAAAACCGTACTTATTGCCACTTAATTTGATTATAACAGTTTTTTTAGATTTCAATCTCCAAAGCTACCGGACAATGATCACTTCCCAGTATTTCTGAATGTATTTGGGCATCTTTGATTTTAGTTTTTATTCTATCCGAAACGAGAAAATAATCGATTCTCCAACCTGCATTCCTTTCTCTTGCCCGTGTAATGTAAGACCACCAAGTATAAGCATCTCTCTTGTCAGGGTAGAGATAGCGAAAAGTATCAACAAAACCTGACTCCAAAAGTTCCGTCATTTTTTGCCTTTCTTCATCGGTGAAACCTGCATTTCTTGTGTTTGCTTCAGGATTTTTAAGGTCTATTTCCTTATGAGCAACATTCAAATCACCACAAATAATTGTGGGTTTATGAGCATCAAGTTGTAATAAATAATTACGAAAATCATCCTCCCAAATCATACGATAATCAAGTCTGGCCAGACCTCTTTGAGAATTTGGGGTATAGACGTTAACCAGATAAAAATTATTATATTCTAGAGTTATCACCCTCCCTTCCTGATCATGTTCCTTAATCCCGATTCCATAAGCAACTGATAGGGGACTCTCTTTTGTGAAAACCGCAGTCCCGGAATAACCTTTTTTTATAGCATGATTCCAATACTGTTGATAGCCATCTAACTCCAAATCAATTTGTCCCTCTTGCAACTTTGTCTCCTGAATTGAAAAAATATCCGCATCTGTTTCCCGAAAATATTCTAGAAAACCTTTCTTTAAACAAGCCCTCAGACCGTTAACATTCCAGGAAATCATTTTCATCGTTAGACCCACCTTTGCAATTGTTCTTGTATGTTTATATTTTTGTTTCTATTATGACATATTTGTGACATATAGACTATCGTAATATAAAAAAGAGGCTACAGCAAAATCCTGTAACCCTTTTTTATCTGGCGGAGAGAGTGGGATTCGAACCCACGGTACGGTTATGCCGTACACACGATTTCGAGTCGTGCGCCTTAAACCGGACTCGGCCATCTCTCCAGATTTAGTTTTTAGTGGCTGGTGGCTAGTTTTTTCGTAGATTTTTAAAGAATTCTTGCATTAATTCAATACATTCTTCTTCTAACACCGGGCCGATTATCTTTACTTGATGGTTAAAACCGGGAAACTGTAATAAATTCAACTGACTTCCGGCTGAACCGAACTTTGGTTCTCTGGCTCCGAAAACAAGAGTTCCTATGCGGCTATTAATTAAAGCACCGGCACACATAGGACAAGGTTCAATAGTCACATATAAAACAAGGCCTGTTAACCTCCAGGTACCCAGGCTTGCCCCGGCATCCCGTAAAGCCATTATTTCCGCATGAGCAGTAGGGTCATTTAAAGTAATCCTTTGGTTACGACCCCTTCCTATTATTTCTCCATCTTTAACCACAACGGCACCTATGGGAACTTCATTTTCATTGAAAGCTTTTTTGGCTTCCTCTAATGCTTCTTTCATAAAAAACTCGTGAAAATCCTTCAATAGGTGGCCACCTCTGATAAAAAGAAGGACAGGAACATGCCTACATTATCCTGCCTCCTACATTTTCTTGCATCTTGTTTCCTGCCTCATGCCTCTAGAATAAAATGGTGCGCCCGAGAGGACTCGAACCCCTGGCACGCGGTTTAGGAAACCGCTGCTC
>DGEF01000029.1:27422-29572 GCA_002385805.1 Peptococcaceae bacterium UBA3933 | reverse complement strand
TTAGGAAACCGCTGCTCTATCCTCCTGAGCTACGGGCGCAAAATAGTCCATTTATGATGATACTATGAAAACATTAGTTTGTCAATTAATATAAATAACCCAATTCTTTCATAACCCAAAGTAAACGGTAAAAAGTAATTAACTATATACCTGCTGACAAAATACTCGAATTTCTCAGGATTTACTTGATTTTGCATATCCGGTTTTGGTTCATGGTATTCCTTTCCTATAAAAACATCATCACTATCATCTGCGTTTTTCTTTTTAAAGGCATGTTTTGTGTAGACACTATTTATCATTTTTATAGGAGGATTGCTTATTAAATCATTATTACGGGTTGTGACCCAAACTTCATACTCCTGACCGGGTTCTAAACCACCAATTATTCTTTCTTTCACCTTATAAGAAAAATCAGAGTAACCTACTGATATTCCTTCTATTCCTGCGCCTTTGTTTTTTACTTCTATTTTATATTCCGCTTCTTTCTGCTGAACCGCTTCTATAATATCAAACACTATTTCTTTGGTTGTTACTTGAGAAATCTTAAGCATTTGCGGATTTTGGGCTAAAGTGTAGGCACATCCATAATTCCCTGTAAATTCAGAGCTCCTTCCTGCCTGAGTCCTAATCTTTACTTGATAATAATACCGGGTATTAGGCTTTAAGAAGGTATCACGAAAGACAGGCTCACTGCTGTACCCTATTAGCTTGTATTCCCCTGACTCTTTTTCCGCCCGATAAATCTCATATTTTTCGGTAAGAATTAAAACATCACCGCGAAAACCTTCTACTATATTGGTAATTACCGGAGCTTCTACCCCTAAAGCTTTAAGTACGGCCCGGTAGTACCTGCTTTCTCCTGGGGCTACCCAACCGGGAGAGAATTTTATTTCCAGGGAATCGGCGCTTAAAGGTACTACTTTAAGCACTTCCGGAGGGTCGATTAGATAATCAGGAGCAGAAATATCCCTGTATATAGGAGTTGAGGCATTAGGTATATTCACAAAGTTTTCCTCTGAATCATCCTCCGAATACTGCCATTGTATTTCTAAAGGTCCCGGTACCCTCCATCCCTTAATAACTGGACTAGGCAGGCTTTCTCCTTGGTCATTAAAAGCTACTATATAATATTCATGGCAAGGACCTGGGTTAACTTCTGCACCTTTTAATTCCAGTAAAACATACTCAGCTTCTGTGCCCTTTGATGCCTTTACTTCTCCCGGACTGATCACCGGAGGAGAGGCTGTTAAGTCAGCATAAGTATTTACATCACCTAAAGTGATTAATAATTCCCCATCTCGGTAAATCTTATAGCCCAGAGCACCTTTAACTTTTTCCCAGGTTAAATTAACCTGATCCGGCCGGTTGTTTACTTTTAAGTCCGGTATGCTCAATAGGGTTTTTACGGTTAAGGTAGGCGACCAATCTGTACAAACTCCGTCACCGTTTTCTGCTCGCAACCGAAAATAATAGGTAGTTAGGGAGTCCAGTTCATTCACTAAAAATTTAGAGCCCACAAAGTTTACTTTTTTACTGTCATGAAAAAATTCATTATCTGCATACTCCAGGTGATACTTGGTATATTCCGGATTATTATCGAAAACTCCAACTTCTACTGAACAATGAGTTACCTCACCTATCCTAAACTCCGGTACTTCCGCCCAGGTATATACGCCTACCGGTTCCGAATACTGGCTTTCGTTCCCTGCTATATCCCGCGCTTGAAACTGAAAATAATAAAAGGTATTAGGCTGTAAAAAACTAGTAAGTATTTCTCCCTTAACCCATATACTATTTAATACTTCTCCGTTACATTTATAGCGAAAGGGAGAACCGTCCAGACCGGATTCCTTATCTTCTGCCTGTCCCTTTACTATAATTAAATTGGGGCCTAAAACCTCCAGGTCCAAACCCTTTAAAACAGGTGGTGTAATATCTATAAGATATTTATCAGAACAGGAATATATCTTGTTTCCATTTTCATTTATTGCACTAATATGTAGATACCAGTCACCTGTATTACCGGAAAACTCAGTTGAATATCGCCCTCTATTAAAGGTAAAAGTTTGCCATCCTTCCAATGGAATTTCCCTTGTGTTTGACCAGCAATACTGCCAAGCGGAATATTCTTTATTATTATCTGAGAGTTT
>DGEF01000029.1:17105-27327 GCA_002385805.1 Peptococcaceae bacterium UBA3933 | reverse complement strand
TCAAGGTTACCGGGTGTTCCCAAGATAATGAGAATAGGTAAAGAAGATAGTAAAATAAATAAAACCTTTCCACCAATATTACCTGGAAACATTTATCCTACTCCCCATTTACAAAATTATCTGAATATATCGAACTCATTTATATTTTTTACATTACAACTTAAATTCCTGCTTATTTTTACAAAAAAAGATTTATTAACAATAACTATTTTGAGAAAAGGAAAAAAGGGCAAGTATGTAAATACCTGCCCACTTTCCTAAAGCAAATTACTGTGCAATCCAGCTGTTTACCAATTCCCGGTTATCCTCTATCCACTGTCTGGCAGCTTCTTCTGGAGCCATACCTTCATTTATTAAAGCCTCTAAACTACCTATTTGGTCATCATTCAGAGAAAATTTCTTAAGCATTTCTGCAACTTCCGGAAACTTATTGCTAAAATCCTTATTGGCTAATACATGCAGTTGTTCTGCTTCACCGTAAGACAGCTTAGGGTCATCTAAAAACTTAAGGTCATATTCTGCAAATTTCCAGTGAGGAGTCCAACCTGTAACAACAATCCATTCTCCTTTTTCATAAGCTTTTTTCAGAGCTGACAACATCGCTGCTTCACTGCCTTGAATCACTTTAAAATCCAGACCATAATCTTCTAAAGCTCTCTCTGTTGCCAGCATAATTCCTGCACCTGGATCGATGCCAATAATTTCTCCACCAAACTTATCTTTATTCTCAGCTAATTCCTCAATGGAGTTTATATCCACGTATTGGGGAACAACCAAACCAATTCTTGCCCCTGGGTACCAAATACCTAAGTCTTCTAGATTACCTTGATACTCTTCCCAATATCTCCCTTGGGTGATTGGTAACCATGCATCTAAGAAAACATCAATATCCCCTTTATTTAATCCTAGGTAAAGAGGAGCAGCTTCTAGCTGGGTTAAGTTTACTTTATAACCCATATCCTCCAAGATTACTTTCCAAAGGTTACTGTTAGCTACACATTCTGCCCAGTTAACCATTCCAATTTCAATTGTACCCTTCTGTTCACTTTGTTCCCGGCCCTCTTCCGGTGCTGATTGGTCAGTACAACCTACTACAGATAACGCAAAAATAGCCACTAAAGCAACAACCAACAGTTTTTTCAAACCACTAAATTTTTGTAACATAATATTCCTCCCGTAAATATTTTATTATTTCCAGTATTCCCCGGACCAAAAGGTAGTAGTAAATAAAAATCCGGTAAAAGAAAACCGGCAATATTAGGCAAAAATTTTCTATAAAAAATTACTTACTGTTTTTATTTGAATTTCCAATGGCTTGAGTTATTCTGTCTAAAATAATAGCCAATATAACTACAGCCACTCCGTTTTCAAAACCCATGCCGATTTTAATCTGCCCAATAGCGTAAAGTACTCCTGCCCCTAAACCACCTGCTCCAATCATGGCAGTGATTACTACCATGGAAAGAGAAAGCATCATAGTCTGGTTAAGACCGGCCATAATCGTAGGCATAGCTACAGGCAATTGGATTTTCCAAAGAAGCTGCCCAGGAGTAGAACCAAAAGCCTCGCCTACTTCTACCAGATCTACCGGCACTTGTCTTATGCCTAAATCTGTAAGTCGAATAACCGGAGGCATGGCAAAGATTACAGTGGCAAAAACAGCAGCAAATTGTCCTAAACCAAAAAACATAAGAGCCGGAATTAAATACACAAAAGAAGGCATGGTCTGCATAAAATCTAGAACCGGTGTTACCAGTTTATGAAAACCATCATTACGACCGGCAATAATACCCAAAGGTATGCCGATTATAATGGAAACAAAAGCTGAAATCAGAACCAGAACAATTGTTTCTAAAAGTGATGACCATAAACCCAGATTATAAATAAAGTAAAGTCCTAAGGTTGCACCTAACGCCAATTTCCACCCGGAAGCCCGGAAAGCTAAGAGCGCAAAAATGAGAATAATCAACCACCAGGGTAAATATGCCAATAGCCCGTGAAATTTATCGATAAATACATCTACACTATCTGAAAACACATCCAAATAATAACCAAAAACATCCATAATCCACTCAACAATATTCTCAACTATCCTACCGAGAGGGAATTTAGGCATTTTCTCTACCCCCTTTTTCCTGAGCAAAAGCTGCCAGGACAGCTCCCCTTACAACTATCCCCATTAATTTGTTATCATCATTTACTACTGCCATAGGTAATTTGCTCTCGGCAATAATTCCTAAAGTATCCTGAACCATTGTGTCTTCCTTAACAATAGGTCCATGTTCTAATTCTATTTCTTGTAAGCTTTTGACACCTCTCTTACTGGCCTCTAAAGCAGTCTCTGCCGTAATTATTCCTTTCAGGTGTCTTTCTTTATCCACTACAAATATACTGGAAAGACCGTACTGTTTCATCGTCCGCAAGGCCACATTAGGGCCGTCCTTTTCTAGAATCAGGGGATGTGGCTTTTTCATAACATCATTAACGGTAAGGATTTTACTCATATCCACACCGCTGACAAATCTGGCTACATAATCATTAGCCGGGTTAGTGGTTATTTCCTCAGGAGTACCTACCTGAATAAGCTCCCCATCCTTTAAAAAGGCAATCCTGTCCCCCAGTTTTAAAGCCTCGTTCAAATCATGAGTAATAAAGACAATCGTCTTGTTCATCTTTTGCTGTAAACTTAAAAGCTCATCCTGCATTTCTTCTCTAATTAGTGGGTCCAAAGCACTAAAAGCCTCATCCATTAACAAAATATCTGCATCAATAGTTAAGGCCCGGGCCAGTCCAACCCTTTGTTTCATTCCTCCGCTTAATTGATCAGGGTATTTATCTTCCCAACCTTTTAGCCCTACTAGTTCCAGGCTTTCTCTGGCTTTTTTTTCTCTCTCTTCTTTAGGCACGCCCTGAACTTCTAGCCCATAAACCGTATTATCCAACACTGTACGATGAGGCAAAAGAGCAAATTGCTGAAATACCATAGCGGTTTTTTTCTGCCGAAACTTTCTTAAATCTTTATCGTTTAATTTTGTTATATCGGTACCATCAATAAGCACACTACCGAAAGTAGGTTCAATTAGCCTGTTTAAACACCGTAAAATTGTTGATTTTCCGCTTCCCGACAAACCCATCACAACAAAAATTTCCCCTTCGAAAACGGTAAAACTAACGTTATTGACACCTACGGTAAGGCCTGTTTCTTTTAAAATTTCCTCCTTGTTTTTTCCATCTTGTAACATTTTTAAAGCTTTATCCGTGTGCAGACCAAAAATTTTTATCAAATCTTTGACAACAATTTTTTCCCTCATAAAATCCTCCTCACGCTAACAAAAAAGCCACTTCTGTTATGCTTTGCATTAGAAGGGCTTTTTTTGCGTTTTTATTTTTACAAAACATAAATCATAGCTAAAAAATAATACAAAACATATACCTTGTTATATATCTAACTTAAACAAAAGCAATATTATTTTTCATAGGGCGAGTATAACATATTTTTCCCTCTCTAACAACCCTATAATATATTTAGGGTTGTCATATATGATATTTTTAGAATTAGAAAATATTATTTACCAATTTTGTTAAAAAAATAAAAAAACTGTTGCTAATTACTTTAACAACAGTTTCTTGTACATTATATATTTGTAAAAACTGGCGCGCCCGGCAGGATTCGAACCTGCGACCTCCAGATTCGTAGTCTGTTACTCTATCCAGCTGAGCTACGGGCGCAAATCTGGCGGAGAGAGAGGGATTCGAACCCTCGATACGGGTATTAGCCCGTATAATCGCTTAGCAGGCGACCGCCTTCGGCCACTCGGCCATCTCTCCGTATTATCAAATTACCAAAGCATATAATATTATACTACAAACAGTAATATTTTGCTAGTGTAATTTATACCAAATTGATTTGTAATAGTTAGTGACTAGCATTAGTGGCTAGTTTTTAGTGGCTGGTGGCTAGATTCTCGCCCACTCGCCCACTCTTATTGCTTCCTGCCTCTTGCCTCTTGAATGGCGGAGAGGGTGGGATTCGAACCCACGGAACCCGTAAAGGTTCAACGGTTTTCAAGACCGCCTCCTTCAACCGCTCGGACACCTCTCCCCGAGATAATTTTCAACGCAAATGATAGTATAACATACTAGCCTGGTCCTTGTCAATTTGGTAAAATTAGGTCTCGTGGCAAGTACTTTAACAAACCACTATTAAATACTAATTATATGAAAGTTGGCCAGTCAGCCTGTAGGCGAGGGGACGAGAAAATCTTCTCTACCCCTCTCCCACTCTAACTATTACTTAATCACTTCTAATCCACCCATGTAAGGTTGCAGCACTTTAGGTATTTTCACACTGCCGTCCTCTTGTTGATAGTTCTCCAGAATTGCTGCAGTTGTTCTACCTACTGCCAGTCCGGAACCATTTAAAGTATGAACAAACCGAACTTTACCTTTACTGTCCCGGAAACGGATATTTGCCCGACGGGCCTGGAAATCTTCAAAGTTACTGCAAGAAGAAATCTCCCTATATGTATTAAAGCTAGGTAACCATACCTCTAAATCATATGTCTTAGCTGAAGAAAAACCAATATCCCCTGTAGAAAGAGTTACTACTTGATAGGGTAATTCTAACAATTGCAATATTCTTTCTGCATCATTAGTCAGTTTTTCCAGTTCTTCGTAAGAGTTATCCGGATGGGCAAATTTAACTAATTCTACTTTATTAAACTGATGCTGACGGATTAACCCCCTAGTATCCCGGCCATGAGCACCGGCTTCTGCTCTGAAACATGGACTATAAGCACAGTGTAAAATAGGCAAATCTTTTTCATCCAGGATTTCATCGCGGTATATGTTAGTTACCGGAACTTCCGCCGTAGGAATTAAATAATAACCATTATTGGCAACCTTAAACATGTCTTCTTCAAATTTAGGTAATTGACCGGTACCAATCATGCTGTATTTATTAACCATAAAAGGCGGTAAAGTTTCAATATAACCATGTTCATTGGTATGTACATCTAACATAAAGTTAATCAAGGCTCTTTCTAACCGAGCGCCTAAACCTTTATAAAAAGTAAAACGAGTGCCTGTAACTTTGCCTGCCCGTTCAAAATCTAAAATATCCAAGTTTTCGCCAATTTCCCAATGAGGTTTAGGTTCAAAAGTGAATTTTCTTGGTTCACCCCAGGTCCTTTCCACCCGGTTATAACTTTCATCTGGCCCAACCGGTATACTGTCATTGGGTATATTGGGGATCCCCATAATAATTTCTTCCAACTTTGCCTCGATTTCTTTAACTTCCTCGTCCAGGGATTTTATTTTCTCCCCTACCTCTGTCATCTTCTGCACTAATTCACTTGCATCTTTTCCTTCTCTTTTCAAAGTACCAATTTCTTTAGAAGTAACATTTCTTTGATTTTTTAGCTGTTCAACTTCCGCAAGCTTCTTTCTTCTATCCTCATCTAATTTTAGAAATTCATCGAGGTTTACCTCTGCACCCCTTTTAGCCATGGCCTCTTGGACAACATGAGGATTAGCCCGAACAAATTTAATATCAAGCATTTATTACACCTCACAATTAGCTCTTGTATTAACGATTGTGACTAGTGTTCGAGGTGAATCACTAGTCACAAATCGCTAATTACTATTTTACAGGCAAACATAGCGTACGTCAAAAATTCCGTCAATTTTTCTCATTTTTTCTAATGCTTGTTCACTGACAGCATGATCAATAGCCATAATCATTACCGCATTACCGCCAATTTCTTTACGCCCTACTTGCATGCCGGCCACATTCACTTGTTCCTCACCTAAAATAGTTCCTACTTTGCCAATCATACCTGGCTTATCTACATGAGGTACAATCAACATATGCTTAGTAGGTGCAGCATCCATAGAAAAACCGTCTAATTGAACTAACTTGGCTTCCCCGTTACTGAAAATGGTACCGGCAATTTGGTGAGTTGTGCCATTACCTTTTACTTCTAAATTTATTAAATTAGCATAGTTTTTCAACTGCTGAGATTTGGTTTCTTCTACCTTAATGCCTCTGTTTTTAGCTACAATGGGAGCATTTACATAATTGACAGAATCCTGCAAAATGGGACGTAACAAGCCTTTTAAGATAGTATTAGTTAAAGTTGTTAAATCATAATTGGCAATGTCACCATTATAATTGATTTTAACATGCTCCACCGGTTTATCCATTAATTGAGAGATAAATTTACCTAAAGTTTCAGCTAATCCCAGGTAAGGCTCAAAAATAGAGTAGAGTTCAGATTTAATGAAAGGAATATTAACAGCATTTCTTACCGGTTCACCTTTTAAGACTCGCAAAGTTTCTTCTGCTACTTCTTCTGCTACCACTATCTGAGCTTCTTCTGTTGATGCTCCTAAATGAGGAGTTGCTACTACCTGGGGCATATTTACTAACGGCCCTTCATAAGGCTCCTTGGAAAACACGTCTAATGCCGCACCAGCCACTTTCCCTGTTTCCAGTGCTTTCTTTAAAGCTTCCTCATCGATGATTCCGCCCCGGGCACAGTTAATTATCCTTACCCCGTCTTTCATTAAAGCAATTTTTTCTTCATTAATTAAATTCTTTGTTTCCTCTGTTTTTGGTAAATGTAAGGTTATGAAATCACTAACCTTTAGTAATTCGTCCAAATCTAATAATTCAACCCCTAAGCTTTTCGCTTTTTCTTTGCTGATATAAGGGTCATAACCTACAACTTTCATTTCGAAGGCTTTGGCCCTTTTAGCCACTTGCGAACCTATTTTACCTAAGCCTACTACACCCAAAACTTTATTTCTTAACTCTACTCCCATAAAACTTTTTCGGTCCCACTGGCCGTTTCTCAATTTAAAGTTAGCCTGGGGAATATTTCTGGCTAAAGCCAGCATCATAGCCATGGTGTGTTCCGTAGCCGCAATAGTATTACCTTCCGGTGCATTAACCACAACCACACCTTTTAAAGTAGCTGCATCTACATCAATATTATCAACACCTACACCCGCCCTGCCGATAACTTTTAAGTTAACTGCTTTTTCGATAATAGGTGCTGTTATTTTTGTCTGACTGCGAACTAATATTGCGTGATACTCCGGTACAATTTCCAATAATTCTTCTTCTGTGCTTTTATATTTGGTGGTAATTTCTATACCCGGTGTTTCGTATAAAAGTTTTAAACCCTCATCTGAAATCGGGTCACAAACCAGAACCTTCATCGTTAATTAACCTCCTTATATTTTAGAATTACTTCCTGGCAAGCCTTGACCCCTGTTCCTAATTCCACAGGATATCCTAATTTATAAAGAGCCATTTCTAAGGCAGCGATAGCCACTACTAAATCCATTTCATGAACATAACCGATATGCCCTATTCTAAATATCTTTCCTTTCAATTCATCTTGACCGCCGGCTAACATCACATTAAATTCATTCACCAATAGATTATTTAAATCTTTCCAGGCGATGTTTTCCGGTACTTTAATAGCAGTTATGGCTGGAGAAGCGTATTTTTCATCCTGCACCAACAATTCCAATCCCATGGCTTTAACAGCTTCTCTAACCATCTCTTTATACTTCAGCTGTTTACGGAAGATATTCTCTAAACCTTCCTCCAGCAAAATATCGATAGATTCTTTTAGCCCGATAATTAAAGAAGTAGCAGGGGTATAGGGGGTAGTATTTTTAGCTAAATTTTTCTTGGCGGCTCTTAAGTCAAAATAGAAATTAAAGCTGCGGCACTGTTCATTAACTTTCCAGGCTTTTTCACTGACTGTAATAAACGCTAAACCGGGAGGAATCATAAAAGCCTTTTGGGAACCGGCTACCACCACGTCAGCACCCCATTCGTCTACGGGAAAATCAGCTACTGCCATCCCGGAAATGCTATCAACTATTAATAAAGCCGGATGGTCCCCCATCGCTTCTTTAATAGCTTTAATATCGTTTAAAATTCCTGTAGATGTTTCATTTTGCTGTACAAAAACCGCTTTTATCTCCTTATTGGTATCTTGAGCTAAGATTTCTCTCACCTTTTCCGGATCAGCCGGGACCCCTGGTTCAAAATCCAGTCTGATAACCTCTGCTCCCACTCTCTCATTGATTTTCGCATAACGGTCGCCAAACTTACCGTTAACTAAAACTATTACTTTATCCTGAGGATTAATAAAGTTTACTACACTGGCTTCCATGGCTCCGGAACCTGAAGAAGTTAAAATATAAACATCATTTTTTGTTTGAAAGATCTTTTTCAGGTTCTCAGAAACTTCTTTTATAATCTGGCTGAATTTTTCTGAACGATGACCCATACTGGGAGCTGCCATTGCCCGCAAAACACGGGGCGGAATCATAGTAGGTCCAGGAATTAATAATATTTGCTTTTCATACATAACAATCCACTCCTTATATTTTAAATTTTAATTTTATTACCTATATTTTTAAAATTAAGGCACAACAGAGTTAACTTTTTATTGATTGCCGGCAAATCAAATAAAAAAGCTCGCCCACTGTAGTAATTAAATAACTACAGGGACGAGCTGATTAACCCGCGTTGCCACCCTAATTGGATAATAAAATACCTCAAAAAGGTCATTATTATCCCTCTCATTAACCACGATAACGGACGTGCACACCGGTTGTACTCATCGCACTCCACTCCAGGGCGGAATTTCCTTTAAAACCTTGTTGGTTCACACCGACCACCAACTCTCTGAAAGATAGGGTTTTAAAGTACTTGCTCCCCTTCACAGTGTTTCCGATAATGAATTTAAAAGTATGTTACTACACTTTATTGAGAAATGTCAAGGGCTTTTTTTAAAATTTATAAGTTATTCTTCAGCCACAACCCTGGCTAAAGCCACAACCTCATCTTCTTCATCTACTCGCATTAGTAGAATCCCTTGGGTTGATCTGCCCATAGAAGAAATATCGTTAACTTCCAGCCGTATGATTATTCCTTCTTTAGAAATAATCATTACTTCTTCTTGGTCTTTAACTACTTTGGCCCCTATTAACAAACCGTTTTTCTTTGTAGTACGTAAAGTAATTACCCCTTTTCCTCCTCGGGTTTGTACCCGGTATTCACTTAATGGGGTTCGCTTACCATAACCTTTTTCCGTAACCACCAATAACTGAGCATCTGCTGTGGCAATTTCCATACCTACTAAATAATCATCCTCGTCTAAACTAATACCTTTAACGCCTTTAGCTGTCCGTCCCATGGGGCGGACATCTTCTTCCTTAAACCTGATAGCCATTCCCTTTCTGGTAACTAAAATAACATCCTGCTCACCGTTAGTTAACTGAACGCTGATTAATTCATCATCTTCATTTAAATTAATGGCAATAATCCCGTCTTTACGGGATGAATCATATTCAATTAAAGGGGTTTTCTTGACTATACCTTGTTTTGTAGCAGCTAAAAGATACAAACCTTCGGTAAATTCTTTAACGGGAATTACCGTTGTAATTGTTTCCTCGCTGTCGGTATATAAAAGATTAACTATAGGAATACCTCTGGCCTGTCGCCCTGATTCCGGGATTTCATAAACCTTTAGGCGGTATACCTTTCCTTTGTTGGTGAAAAACAACAAATAATTATGAGTGGTAGTGATAAATAGATGTTCCACAAAATCTTCTTCTTTTGTGCTTACTGCAGTAATACCTTTACCACCCCGTTTTTGACTTTTATAAGTATCTGCAGGCATTCTCTTGATATAGCCTTGATGACTGATAGTGATAACTACGTCTTCATCTGCGATTAAATCCTCTATTTCCAAATTGTCCTCAAAAATGCTTATTTCCGTTCGCCGTTCATCAGAATATTTATCTTTAATGACACTTATTTCTTCTTTAATAATATCTAAAACCTTTTGTTCGTCCGCTAAAACGCTGCGATAATACTCAATTTTTTCCAGCAGCATTTTATATTCTTCTTCTAACTTTTCTCTCTCTAATCCTGTTAATTTTTGCAAACGCATATCTAAAATGGCCTGGGCCTGTTTTTCTGATAATCCAAACTTCGCCATTAAATTATTTCTGGCCTCATCAGTGGACTGGGATTTACGGATTGTTTTTATAACCTCATCTATATTGTTTAAAGCAATCCTTAAGCCTTCTACAATATGGGCTCTATCTAAAGCTTTATTTAACTCAAAACGGGTCCTACGGACGATTACATCTTTTTGATGTTCCAGGTAGTAATAAAGCATCTCTTTTA
>DGEF01000029.1:1877-16963 GCA_002385805.1 Peptococcaceae bacterium UBA3933 | reverse complement strand
ACAACCCTCATCCCGTTTCGGTCAGATTCATCTCGTAAATCAGTTATTCCTTCTATTTTTTTCTCCCTTACTAAATCTGCTATCTTTTCTATTAACCTGGCTTTATTAACAAGATAAGGTATTTCGGTAACAACAATTCGGGTCTTACCGCCGGTCATTTTTTCAATTTTTGTTTTAGCCCGAACTTTAATTATTCCCCTACCCGTTTCATAAGCAGACTTAATTCCTTTAAGGCCCATGATTATTCCACCGGTAGGAAAATCAGGTCCTTTAATGGTTTTCATTAATTCTTGAACAGAAATATCAGGTTTATCAATAAGATTAATTACACCATTAATAACTTCACCTAGGTTATGGGGTGGAATATTAGTAGCCATTCCTACTGCTATTCCGGAAGACCCGTTAACTAACAGGTTAGGGAACCTGGAGGGTAAAACTTTAGGTTCTTCTAAAGATTCATCATAGTTAGGAATAAAATCAATAGTATCTTTTTCAATATCTGACAATAGTTCCTCAGCCAGTTTAGTCATTCTGGCTTCCGTATAACGCATGGCAGCAGCCGAATCACCGTCAACAGATCCAAAGTTACCGTGTCCGTCTACTAAAGGATAACGAGTAGAAAAGGGCTGGGCCAGCCTAACCATTGCATCATAAACAGCACTGTCGCCGTGGGGATGATACTTAGCCAAAACATCACCGACAATATGAGCTGATTTTTTATGAGGTTTGTCAGCAGTCATCCCGGTTTTATACATAGAAAAAAGGATTCTTCTATGTACAGGTTTTAATCCATCCCTTACATCTGGTAAAGCTCGTCCAACGATTACGCTCATGGCATAATCTAAATATGATTTTTGCATTTCTTCTTCAATTATTACCGGTACAATTTTTCCGTGGGTAAAATTTTCCACTTAATTTTTTTCTCCTTTCAATCTAACAACATACTGTGTTAACTTTTTTTTTAATTTATTTCTATTCTGTAGCCATCAGGATTAGTTTTAATTACTAAACTAAATATCTAAATTACGCACTTGTTTTGCATTAGTTTGTATAAATTCCCGGCGGGGTTCTACTTTATCTCCCATTAAGATGGTAAAAATCTCATCAGCTTTAATAGCATCTTCTAATTCTACTCTTAAAATTGTTCTTTTTTCCGGGTTCATGGTAGTATCCCATAATTGTTCGGGGTCCATTTCCCCCAAACCTTTATACCTTTGGACGGTAATAT
Source organism: Peptococcaceae bacterium UBA3933 (assembly GCA_002385805.1). GTDB lineage: Bacteria > Bacillota > Peptococcia > Peptococcales > BICA1-8 > UBA3933. The sequence goes on along the minus strand of DGEF01000029.1, from coordinate 15,735 downwards.
TATCCCTACCTATTTTTTCTAAATAATCATTTAATTCCTGGTCAGAATATAAATAAACCTCCTGCTTATTTTTCTTAACTTTATACAGAGGTGGTTGAGCTATATAGACATAACCTTCTTCAATAAGGGGTCTCATGTAACGGTAAAAGAAAGTTAAAAGTAAGGTTCGAATATGAGCTCCGTCCACATCCGCATCACTCATAATGATTATTTTATGATAACGGGCTTTGGTTATGTCAAAATCATCACTGACTCCTGTTCCCATTGCGGTGATAATCGTTCTTATTTCCTCATTATTTAATATTTTATCCAGACGGGCTTTCTCTACATTGAGTATTTTTCCCCGTAAAGGTAAAATAGCCTGAAATCTTCGGTCTCTCCCCTGTTTTGCCGAGCCTCCTGCAGAATCACCTTCCACTAAATAGAGCTCACAATATTTAGGGTCTTTAATCGAACAATCAGCTAATTTTCCCGGTAAAGAGGTATTTTCCAAAGCATTTTTTCTTCTGGTTAATTCCCTGGCTTTACGGGCAGCCTCCCGAGCCCTGGCTGCATTAATGGCCTTTTCAACTATTTTTCTTGAAACTGTAGGGTTTTCTTCTAAATAAATTGACAAACCTTCGCTGATTATACTTTCCACAATACCTCTTACTTCACTGTTACCTAATTTAGTTTTGGTTTGTCCCTCAAATTGAGGTTCAGGTACTTTGACGTTAATAATAGCTGTTAAACCCTCACGAATATCTTCACCGGTTAGATTATTTTCATTATCTTTTAAAATATTAAATTTACGGGCATAGTCATTGATAATTCTGGTCAAAGCTGATTTAAACCCTGCTTCGTGGGTTCCCCCTTCATGGGTATGAATATTATTGGCATAAGAAAATATATTTTCTGTATATGCATCCGTATACTGCAAAGCCGCTTCCACATGAATGCCATCTTTAATATTTTCAAAATAAATTACCTTTGGATTAATGACATTTTTATTTTTATTAATGTACTTTACAAAATCTATAATTCCCCCGTCATGGAGGTAAACTTTTTCTTTTTCTTTACCAAGACGTTTATCTTTTAAAATAATTTTTAAGTTTTTATTTAAAAAAGACAGTTCCCGCAGTCTTTTTTCTAAAATATCAAAATCAAATTCAATTTCTTCAAAAATAAGAGGATCTGGCTTAAAAGTAATCTTAGTACCGGTTTTTTTGGAAGTACCTATTTCCTTTAATTTAGAAACGGTTTTACCTCTTTCAAATCGCTGATGAAAAATTTTATTTTCCCTGCTGACCTCAACTTCTAACCATTCTGAAAGGGCATTAACAACAGACATGCCCACACCGTGGAGTCCCCCGGAAACTTTATATCCTTTTCCTCCAAACTTGCCCCCGGCATGTAAAGTTGTTAACACTACCTCTACTGCCGGTATTTTTAGTTTGGGATGTGGTTCAACAGGAATACCTCTTCCCTCATCTATTACGGTAATGATATTGCCTTCGTTTATTATAACTTCTATTTTATTACCAAAACCGGCCAAGGCTTCATCAATACTGTTATCTACAATTTCATACACCAAATGATGCAAGCCTCGGCTGCCTGTACTACCGATATACATACCAGGCCGTTTACGAACAGCTTCTAGGCCTTCTAAAACCTGAATTTCTTCAGCTGTATAATTACCATTATTGTTATTGGTCACATTATTCTCTCCTTATTTGTTTTTCCCTGATATACAATTATATCATATATTATTTTTTTAACGGTATATGACTAATTATCTATATTTCAATATAGATTTAAAAACAGTTATAAAGCAAAAATAAAGTCTATTCTCTTTTGAGCCTAGACTTTGTAAGTAAAAATTTCCGTTAGTTATAAATTATTATTGTTAAATCTTTTCTGAAGAGTTAATGAGGAAATAGGGGAAAGATAAATTTTATCATCGGTAACTACAAATGTTTTAATTTTTTCTTTACTGCCAATTTGAATAACTTTCTTCTCTGAATTGGCCACTTCTAAAAATTCTTTGTTTATTTTAGAGTTTGAAAGAGTGCCTATGTTAAATATTCCTAGAACGGAATTTTTAAAAATTATTTCATTCTCTCCTAAATGTAAAAACAAAATCATATCCTCCCTAAATTCTTAATATTTCCATTTTCAACTAAATAAATTCCTCTTTTATCAAAATTTCCCTTCATAAAATCCAGATTTGTACCCGTAATAAAGGTTTGTATTTCATTATTTTGAATAAGATTGATTAAATACTGTCTCCTATAATCATCTAATTCACTCATAACATCGTCTAAAAGTAATAAAGGATGTTCTTCATTAAGATAAGAAAATAATTTTAGTTGGGCAATTTTTAAAGCTAATATTGCCGTTCTTTGCTGTCCTTGTGATCCAAAAATTTTTAAATTTTTCCCATTTAAATAAAACAGCACATCATCCCGGTGGGGACCCGTTAAAGTGACTCCTTTTATTATTTCCTGCTTTCTTTCTTCTTTAAGCTTGAGTAGATATTTTTTTTCAATGTCTTCTATGTCTGTTTCCGGATTATCTATTAAAACAGAATTGTATGTTATATCCAGCAATTCTTTTTGGGAAGTAATTTCTTTATGGGTATTCTTGGCAACAGGTACTAATTTTTTTAAAAAATCAATCCTTTTTTTTATAATCATACTTCCCTTTTTAACCAGCTGTTCATCCCAAATCTCCAGTAAATCATCTTTTTTATCTTTATCCCTGATTTCTTTTAATAGAATATTTCTTTGTTGAAGAATTTTATAAAATTGACTGTTTAAGTGGTAATAATCAGGAGATAATTGACATATTTCCAGGTCAAAATATTTTCTCCTTTCCTGAGGACCGGCTTTAATAATATTCAGATCATCAGGAGAAAATTTGACCACCTGTAATAATCCCCATAAATTAGATAATTTTTTTTGTTTAATACCGTTAATTTTTAACTGTTTATTACCTTTTTTATCATAATAAAAATCAATAAAAAATTCACGGTTAACGCTTTTTTTAAAGAATTTTATTTGCAGCCTCAAATAATCTTTATTCCAGTTAATTATCTCCAATTCCCGACTGTTTCTAAATGACCTTCCTGTTGCCAGGTAATATATTGCTTCAATTAAATTAGTCTTTCCTTGGGCATTCTCTCCAATAAATAAATTTATTTTAGGGTTTAATTCCACTGTTTCCTGAACATAATTCCGAAAATTTTCCAGGATTATATTTTTTAATATCACTGTTTACACTCCATCTTTACAAGCTTAAGCACTTGTACGCAAAGGTAAAATTAAATATATAAAATTATCATGATTGGCAGTTTGTAATATGGCTGGACTTAAAGAACCAGTTAAGTTAATAATTAAATCCTCTTCTTCGATGATTTTTAAAACATCAAGTAAATATTTAGCATTAAAAGAAATTTCTATTTCCTGTCCTTCAAAGAAAATAGGAATATTTTCGTCAACTTTGCCCACATCTGATTTAGAGGAAATATTTAATGTTTGATCTTTAATTACTAGTTTCACAATACTTGTTCCATCTTTTTCGTTAACAAACAGACTTGCTCTTTCTAGGGTACTTTGCAAAGTTTTAGTTTTAACCCTAATCAAACCATTATAATTATTGGGTATTACCTGTTTGTAATTGGGAAATTTACCTTCTATTAGACGAGAAATTATCCTGGTTTCATTAGTTTGGAAAGATATCTGGTTTTGATCACCTTTTACCAGTATAGGTTCGTCTTCTTTGATAATTCTGGCCAGTTCATTTAGAGTTTTACTGGGAATTATCAAGTTTAAATCATATTTATTTTCATTTAAAAGATTTATTTTAGCTTTCCGCCAAGCCAAACGATGAGTATCTGTAGTTACTAAATTTAAAATGTCCTCTTCTATATGAAATAAAGCACCGGTGAAAATTGGACGTGTATCATCTATAGAAACAGCAAAAATAGTCTGTTTAATCATATTTTTTAACAAAATAGGTTGGATTTCAAAAGAATAATCTCCTTCTAATTCAGGAATTACAGGAAATTCTTCTCCTGGCCAACCTTTTAAATTTACTTCAGCATCTCCATAGTTTATTTTTACTTCAATGTTTTCCGGTATATACTCCAGGGTAATTTTTGTTTCAGGCAATTTACGAACCAGCTCCGAAAAATAACGAGCTGGTAAAACAACCTCCCCTTCGCTGAGGGTTTGGACAGGTACACTACACTGGATCCCTATTTCTAAATCAGTGGCACTAAAAAAAAGTCTGTTGTCTTTAGCTTTTAATAAAATTCCGGATAAAATAGGAATAGTGTTTTTTGTAGAAATAGCTTTTTGGACCGTTTGGATACCATAAAGCAGATTTTCTTTGGTAGTTATTATTTTCAAATTAATCATCCTTTCCGGTAAACACTAAAAAAAATTTTTAAGCATATTAATCTTAGTTAAGACATATATATAGTAGTTATAGTAGTAGTAGCTGTGGATTTGTGGAAAAGTCTAAAAAAGTCTTTATTAACAACTAAAACAGAATGTTAATAAACATGTGCATGTTTTGTTTAAATTATCCACATATTCACAAGGAAATTACTTATTAACAGCTTTCCACAATCAATCCACAAATTTATTAAAAATTATATCCACAAATTTATCTCTTTAAATACTTCAGTATTACCTTTACTACTTTCCTCTTTTGCCTTTCAACTTTCCCCTTATCTACGTTAATTCTTCAGCTCATCTTTTATTTTTTTAATAATATCCTGTAAATAAGGGTCTGTTTCTAATTCTTTACTGATTTTATCTTGGGCATGTAATACTGTTGTATGGTCCCTTCCTCCAAAATATTCACCTACTTTTGGTAATGATAGGTCCGTTAATTCTCTGCATAGATACATGGCAATTTGCCGGGGGTAGGCAACATTTTTTGTTCTTTTTTTACCTTTTAAATCTTCAATTTTTATTGCAAAAAAAGAAGCCACCTTTTCTTGAATTAAATCAGCTGTGATAGGCCTGGGCTTATTAACTACCAGTATATCTTTTAAGGCTTCTTCAGCCAGTTGGACCGTTATAGGCTTATTGTTAAGGGAAGCGAAAGCAATTACTCTGATTAATGCACCTTCCAATTCTCTAATATTAGATTGGATTTTTTCTGCTATGTATAACATTACGTCATTACTTACATCTATGTTGTCCATTTGAGCTTTTTTCCTTAAAATTGCTATTCTTGTTTCTAAATCAGGAGGTTGTATGTCTGTAATTAATCCCCATTCAAATCTTGTTCTTAACCTATCTTCCAGTAAAGGTATTTCTTTTGGTGGGCGGTCACTGGAGATGATTATTTGCCGATTGGCTTCATATAAAGCATTAAATGTATGGAAAAACTCCTCTTGAGTTCTTTCTTTTTTAGCTAAAAATTGGATATCGTCTATTAACAATACATCAATGTTCCGATATTTATTGCGAAATTTTGTGGTTGTATCATCTTTGATGCCGTCAATTAGTTCATTAGTGAATTTTTCCGAGGAAACATAAACCACTTTAGCGTTGGAGTTATTGTTAATAACATGATGACCGATAGCATGCATAAGGTGAGTTTTTCCTAAACCAACACCACCGTATATAAATAGAGGATTATAGGCTTTAGCTACAGATTCGGCTACCGCTAAAGAAGCTGCATGGGCGAATCGGTTGCTGTTGCCGACTACAAAGGTATCAAAAGTATATTTAGGGTTTAATTGATTTCCTAGATAGTCTTCACATAATTTATTTTCCGTATTGGTATCGGTTGTGTTATTTTCTGATTCTTCTAAAGTTTCTTTACCTTGTTGGGAGTTTACAAATTTCAATTTTACCGGTTGGCCTAAAAGTTTTTCTAATTTAGATTTGATTAAATCCATATAATGATTTCTCAGCCAATCCTGCACGAATTGATTTGGTGTGCTTATTATCAAATAATCATCATAATAAGCAATTAATTGTGTAGAGTTAAACCAAGTTTCAAAAGTAGGTTTGGAGAGGTCTTGTTCAATTAACTGCAGTGTCTCTTTCCAGATTTGGGAAAGTTGTGTTTTAAACATTTTCAAAATACCCCCAAATTTATTTTAGATATAAAAAATAAAAAAATTATTCACAGATTTATCCACAGTAATGTGTATAAATTGGGTATAAATTAAAAAATTCCTTTGGGACAACTAAATAATACCAAAAATACAGGAAGTTATCAACAAGTGTTAAAACAGATAATCAGAAATTATCCACAGGATAAATATCCACAGTTGAAAAAATAAATTAACTTGACCCATTATTACCTATAAGATATAATTTTTATGCGTGTGACTAGATATCAAAGTTATCTTGATATATATCACAGAAACTAGGGAGGTGTGCTAACAGTGAAAAGAACTTACCAGCCTAAAAATAGAAAATATAAAAGAGTTCATGGTTTTCGCAGTAGAATGCGGAGTGCTACCGGTAGAAATGTTCTTAAAAGAAGAAGAGCAAAAGGAAGGAAGAGATTAAGTGCATAAAAAGGCCCTTAGTGGCCTTTTTACTTTAAAGGTTGGGTAAGGGGATGATAATTTGTTACCCAGTAATTATCGTCTGCGCAATAATTATGATTTTCGAAATGTTTATCGAAAATCCCATTCTTTTGCTACCAAATATTTGGTATTATATTTAAAGAAAAATAATACTAATCAAACACGAATTGGTTTTTCCATTTCAAAAAAAATAGGCAAAGCTACAAAAAGAAATTATTTAAAAAGACAGTTAAGAGAGATAATTAGGCATAATTTAGATAATATCCAAAATGGTTTTGACCTAATTTTTGTTGCCCGTCAAAAAATTATTGAATTGGAATATCATGAACTTGAAAAAAATATAATTTACTTATTAAAAAAGGGTAGAGTGTATATTAATGAATAATTTTATGGTTAAAACCAGTGTTTTTTTAATAAAACTATATCAAAAATTTATTTCTCCTTTAAAAGGTAAAACCTGTCGTTTTTATCCCACTTGTTCAGAATATACATTACAGGCTATTAGTAAATATGGTTTTTGTAAAGGTTCCTTATTGGCTCTTAAAAGGATTTTAAAATGTCATCCTTTTCATCCAGGTGGCTATGATCCTATAAAATAATGAAAATTAAGGAGGTGAAACCTGCTATCAAACTAGTTTTGTCTAGCAGGGTTGCTTTTGTGGCAAATGTTAGTTAGTGGAATAAAAAGTATAATTATTTTTTTATATGACATTACAAAAGCTATAGGTTTTCCCAATTACGCACTGGCTATTATTTTAATGACCATTTTATTAAGGTTGGCTCTATATCCTTTGACTCTCAAACAAATGAAGTCAATGAAAAACATGCAATTGGTTCAACCGAAAATTCAACAATTACAAAAGAAATATAAAAATAATAAAGAAAAGCTTAACCAAGAATTAATGAAACTTTATCAACAATATGATATTAATCCTGCTGCAGGTTGTTTACCTCTTTTAATTCAAATGCCAATTTTAATCGGTCTTTTTACTGTTTTAAGGGATTTCACTTTTGAGCCTGTGGAACATGCAAAATTCTTTTGGGTAGCCAATTTAAGTAATCCCGATCCGTATTACATTTTACCGATATTAGTCGGTATAGCTACTTATGTTCAGTCAAAACTGTCTTTAGCTAAGGCTACTACTGCTTCTAATAATTCCATGAATTTGATGATGTTATATTTTATGCCTATTTTTATTGCTTATATTAGTATACAATTTCCGGCCGGGTTATCTTTATACTGGGTTGTTTTTAATATTTTGGGTGTTGTACAACAAATTATTATTAATCGTCAACCCCTAACTGAGGAGGTTGAAAGAAAGTGAGAAGTGTGGAAGTTTCAGCAAAAACTGTTGAGGAAGCAGTAAAAATTGCCTTAGAAAAATTAAACCTTACTGAGGATGAAGTTAATATTGAGATTCTGGAACACCCAAATAAAGGTTTTTTAGGTTTTTTAGGCAGTAAAAATGCTTTAGTCAGAGTTGAAGAAAAATATGATCCTCTTAAAGCCGGTCAAAAATTCTTAGAAAAAATATTTTCTTTTATGAAATTAGAGCCAACTATTAATATTGTTGAAGAAGATGAGTACACTATATTTAATTTATCAGGTAAAGATTTAGGTATTTTAATTGGCCGCCGAGGTGAAACTCTAGATTCATTGCAGTTTTTACTAAATCTCGTAGTTAATAAAAATTTAGAAAATAGAGTTAAATACATTATCGATGTAGAAGGTTACCGTAGCCGCCGGGAAAATACACTAGCCGATTTAGCTAACAGGCTAGCTAAAAAAGTTATACGAACCGGGCGTAAAGTTGTTTTGGAACCAATGAATCCCCAGGAAAGAAGGATTATTCACTTAACTTTACAAGATAATAAATATATTACTACTTACAGTGAAGGTGAAGAACCTTACCGAAAAGTAGTGATAGTACCTAAAAAACAAGCTTAGTTAACTTGGCTCAGGCCAAGTTTTTTCTTTTCAAGAAAAGATATAAATACTTAGAAAAATTAATATGGTCACTTAGAGATAATGTGTTTTTGTTTATATTTTGTGGTAACATATGGGCAGAATATTTTTCCATGAGGTGAAGTAGCTTTGTTAAACGATACTATTGCCGCGATTATTACTGCTTTAGGTCCTGCCGGTGTAGGAATCATTAGAATCAGCGGTTCAGAGGCGTTAGAAATAGGTGACCGGGTTTATAAAGGAAAAAAATCTTTACAAGAAGTATTAACTCATTCCGTTAATTATGGTCACGTTTATGATTATAAAAATAAGGAAGTAATTGATGAAGCTTTATTTCTTGTTATGCATGGTCCTCATACGTTTACCGGAGAAGATGTGGTTGAGATTCAGTGCCACGGGGGCTATGTTGTTGTGCAAAAAGTTTTAGAATTAGTTCTACGGAACGGTGCTCGTTTGGCAGAACCGGGAGAATTTAGTAAAAGGGCTTTTTTAAACGGCAAACTGGACCTATCCCAGGCAGAGGCCATTATGGATATTGTTAATGCCAAAACTGATCAAAGCTTAAAAGTGGCTATAAATCAACATCAAGGTAAATTGTCAAAAACTATTAATAAACTTCGGCATAATTTATTAGAATTATTGGCTTATATTGAGGCAGATATTGATTTTCCCGATGATGATATTGAAAGATTGACTAATGAAGAAATAAAAGAAAGAATATTATCGTTACGGGAAAGGGTAAGTACAATTTTAGCAACGGCAAAGAGAGGTAAAATAATTAGAGAAGGATTAAATGTGGTGATAATAGGTAAACCTAATGTGGGCAAATCCAGCTTATTAAATGCTTTATTAAAAGAAAATAGAGCTATAGTAACTGATATTCCCGGGACTACTCGGGATGCTATTGAGGAGTTTATAAATTTAGGCGGTGTTCCCATTAAAATTATTGACACTGCAGGAATCAGGGATACTGAAGATCTGGTAGAAAAAATTGGGGTAGAAAAAGCTAAAGAGTTTATAAATAAAGCTGATTTAGTCTTATTTGTTTTAGATATTTTAACGGGGGTAACTGAAGCGGATCGAAATATATTAAATAATTATCTCAAAGATGTACCTACTATCGTTTTGGTTAATAAGAGTGATTTAAAAGACAGTAATTTTGATATAGAAAGTATCAAAGTTGCTATAGGTGATGATAAAGCAATATTGCAGATTTCTGCTCTGGAAAGTGAAGGTATTGATGAATTGGAAAAACAAATCTTAGAGTTGTTTTTTTCCGGACAAATCGATACATCTAATGATGAACTTATTACAAATGTGCGACATGTACAAGCTTTAACAAGTGCTTTAGATTATTTGGAAAGTGCTCTAAATTCTCTCAACTTATATTTACCCAGCGACTTTTTAGCCATTGATTTAAAAGCTGCTTGGGAGAGTCTTGGTAAAATTACAGGAGAAACTGTAGAAGAAGATTTATTGGATCAGATTTTTTCTCAATTTTGTTTAGGAAAGTAAGGAGGAAGTTATGGAATATTTTGCAGGAGCTTATGATGTAATTGTGGTAGGTGCCGGCCATGCAGGTTGTGAAGCGGCATTAGCCAGTGCCCGGATGGGGTGTAAAACTTTGATTTTAACACTCAGTATGGAAAATATTGCTTTAATGCCCTGTAATCCTGCTATTGGAGGTCCGGCAAAAGGACATCTGGTCAGAGAAATTGATGCATTAGGCGGGGAAATGGGCTTAAATATTGATAAAACTTATATACAGATCAGAACTTTAAATACAGGGAAAGGACCTGCTGTTAGGGCTTTACGTGCCCAGGCAGATAAAAAACTGTACCAGATGGAGATGACAAAAACATTACAATCTCAAGAAAATTTAGATGTTAAACAGGCTCTGGTTGAGGAGATTTTAGTCAGTAATAATCAAGTGGAAGGGGTTATTACGGAGACTGGAGCAAAATTTTTGGCACCCATTGTTATTTTAACTACCGGCACCTATTTGAAAGGTAGAATTATTATCGGTGATTTAGATTTTCCTGCTGGTCCTAACGGTCAGCGAAGGTCTACCAGGCTATCGGATAATCTTAAAGAACTGGGATTTGAAATCGCAAGATTTAAAACAGGTACCCCTGCTCGTGTTGATAAAAGAACCGTTGATTTTTCTAAAATGGTAGAGCAACCTGGTAGTACAGAGCCCTTATTTTTTTCTTTTCTGAGTGAAGAAAGAAATATTTCTTATAATTATTCCTGTTGGTTAACTTATACCAATGAAGAAACCCATAAAATTATCCGGGATAATCTTCATAGGTCTCCTCTTTTTTCCGGTATTATCGAGGGGACAGGCCCCCGTTACTGCCCTTCTATTGAAGATAAAATTGTTAGGTTTGCTGATAAACCAAGTCATCAGGTTTTTATTGAACCTGAGGGTATTAATACTTTTGAAATGTATGTTCAAGGCATGTCTACCAGTTTACCGGAAGATGTTCAGTTAAAAATGTTACGAACTATCCCCGGTTTAGAAAATGTGGAAATTATGCGGCCGGGTTATGCTATTGAATATGATTGTTTAGTTCCTACTCAGTTAAATTTAACTTTAGAATCAAAAAAGATTAAGGGACTGTTTAGTGCAGGTCAAATCAATGGTACCTCCGGTTATGAAGAAGCGGCGGCCCAAGGTTTAATAGCCGGAGTTAATGCTGCTTTAAAAATAAAAGGAAAAGAACCCTTTATTCTTAAAAGGTCTGATGCCTACATCGGTGTTTTAATTGATGATTTGGTAACTAAAGGCACCAATGAGCCTTACCGGATGTTAACTTCTCGGGCTGAATATCGTTTATTATTGCGTCAGGATAATGCAGATTTGCGTTTAACTGAACTAGGCCGTCAAGTTGGTTTAGTAAAAGATGATAGGTATAGGAAATATCTTTGGAAAAAAGAGAGTATTTCCCGGGAAAAATGTCGACTGCGTGAAGTCAGCATTAATCCTCACGGGGAAGAATTAATCAAATTACTGGAAACAAAGGGAAGTTCCCAACTTAAACAAGCTATTCCCGCTTTAGAATTTTTAAAAAGACCGGAAATTTCCTATAAAGATTTGCTAAATTTGGGGTATGGTGATTCTAATTTACCCGTTGATGTTCAGGAACAAGTGGAAATCCAAGTTAAATATGAAGGCTATATTAAAAAGCAGTTAAGTCAGGTTGAAAAATTTGTTAAACTGGAAAACCGCCGGTTGCCTGAAAATATCGATTACAGTTTAATTCAAGGATTAAGAAAGGAAGCCCAACAGAAGCTAAATAAAATAAAACCTTCTTCCATTGGTCAAGCTTCTCGGATATCTGGTGTTTCTCCTGCGGATATTTCTGTTTTATTAATCTATCTAGAACAACAAAAACTCAAAGGAGTTAACAAAAGTGAAAGTTAAATTTAAAGAAATCTTAGCCGCGGAAAACTTTAATCTTACTGAGGATCAGTTAGATAAATTTGTGACTTACAGTAATTTATTGAAAGAATGGAATAAAAAAATGAATTTAACTGCCTTGGAAACAGATGAAGAAATAATCTACAAGCATTTTTTAGATTCCCTTTTTTGCCTGAAATTAGATCTTAATTGGCAAGAAAAAAAAATTCTAGATGTGGGGACTGGTGCCGGTTTTCCCGGCCTTCCCTTAAAAATCTATTTAGATAGTGTGGAAGTACATCTACTGGATTCTTTAAAAAAGAGAGTTCTGTTTCTGGAGGAAGTTATTAAAAATCTTAATTTAAAAAATGTATTCTGTTTCCATGGTCGGGCGGAGGATTTTGGAAAAAATGATGCTTTTCGGGAGCAGTATGATCTGGTAACCGCTCGCGCCGTTGCCCGTCTACCTGTTTTATTAGAATTATGTTTACCCTTTGTCAAAAAAGATGGTTTTTTTATTGCTTTAAAAGGTCCTGAGGGGATTAATGAGTTAGAAGAAAGTAAGGAAGCTTTGTCATTATTAGGCGGAAAGGTACATACTTTGAAACATTTCATAATTCAAGGAATTAGGCAAGAGAGAGTTTTAATTGCTTTTCAAAAGACTTCTCCTACCCCTTCAAAATATCCCCGAAAAGCAGGTATTCCTCAAAAGCGACCATTAACCTAGTTAACTATTTAGATGTATGCCTGCATGTCAGCCTAAAATTGAGTCACTGGGTGAGAACTTTACTCCCTTTGGTGGTATGATTAAGGTTGAGGTTAAGGTTAAGAATTAACAACGGATAAACACAGATAAACACGGATTTTTGGCAGGCATGACGGATCATTGCCTAACCATATATCAACATTACGGCTTAACTAGTGAGCCGTTATGCCGTACCGAAAGCTAGACCCGAAAGGCGTAATGCTGCCATGCAGGCTATCCCTATACCTGTTATGGCGACCTATAAGATTGACCAGAAATTCGCAATACCATTATCAATGGTTAAATTTGTAAAAATTTATTTTTTTAGGAAGGAGTTTTGTCTAATTAAATAGAATATGTATAGCAAGAACTTTATAAGGAGTGTTCCTCAATGAAACAGTCTTTTTCTAAAATATTGGGGTTTAATAGTGATGTTTCAAAAGATGAAATAAAAAATATTGATATTTCTTTAATTTCTCCTAATCCTTATCAACCCCGGAGAGTATTTGAGCGTGTCCATCTGGAGGAATTAGCTCAATCTATTAAAGAGTTAGGTGTTTTGCAACCGATAATTGTCCGTAAAGTGGGGACAGGATATGAGTTAGTTGCTGGGGAAAGACGTTTGCGGGCCTGTCAGATGCTTGATTTAAAAACTATTCCTGCTATTATTAGAAATTTAAGTGACAAAGAAATTGCCGAAATTGCTATAATTGAAAATCTTCAAAGAGAAGATTTAAATTATTTCGAAGAGGCAGAAGGTTATGCCAGGCTTATTAAAGAATTTGGGTTAACCCAGGAGAAAATCGCTAAAAGGGTAGGAAAAAGTCAATCAACAATCGCTAATAAGTTGAGATTACTAAATATTTCTCCTGCTGTCCGCGGGCAAATTTCTGTAGATGTTATAACTGAACGTCATGCCCGTGCTTTACTAAAATTAGCAAGTGAAGAACAACAATTAGAGGTTTTAGATAAAATTTATACTAATAACCTTAATGTTCGTCAAACTGATGACCTTGTAGAAAATTATTTAATTAAAACTGAAAAAGAAAAATCAGAAAAAATCAAAAGGAAAATGACAAAAGTTTTTAAAGACATGCGCATTTTTTTAAATACAATAAGAGGTGCCGTGAAAACAATTCAAGATGCAGGTCTTCCTGCTGATATTTCTGAAAATGAAAGTGATGATTATTATGAAGTTGTTAT
>DGEF01000029.1:473-1637 GCA_002385805.1 Peptococcaceae bacterium UBA3933 | reverse complement strand
GTCTTAAAGTTGAATTAGTTATCTTAATAGTATTACTAAGAGGTGATGATAGTGGGAAAGACGATTGCGATAGCCAACCAAAAAGGTGGTGTGGCTAAAACTACTACAGCAGTAAACCTTAGTGCCTGCATTGCAACCTTGGGAAAAAAAGTTTTGCTGATTGATATAGACCCTCAGGGTAATGCAACTAGCGGCTTGGGTATTAATAAAATTTCTTCTTTAAAGTGCATTTATGATGTCCTTATTAATAATGTTCCTCTTGAAAAGGTAATTGTTCCTTCTGAGATAAAAAATTTATTTGTTGTCCCTGCTACTATCCAGTTGGCCGGAGCAGAAGTTGAACTTGTTTCGGCTATTTCCCGGGAGGTAAAATTAAAAAACGCTTTAAAAAAGATTACTAATAAATATGATTATATTTTTATTGACTGTCCCCCTTCTTTAGGTTTATTAACTTTAAATGCATTAACTGCTGCTGATTCTCTTTTAATTCCTATTCAGTGTGAGTATTACGCTTTAGAAGGTTTAAGTCAACTTATGAATACAGTTCATTTAGTTCAAAAACATTTAAATCCTGAGTTGACTATTGAAGGTGTTGTATTAACTATGTTTGATGCTAGGACTAACCTATCCATTCAAGTTGTTGACGAAGTGAAAAATCATTTTAAAGATAAGGTGTTTACCAGCATTATTCCGCGAAATGTACGGTTAAGTGAAGCTCCTAGTTTTGGTCAACCGGTTATTACCTATGATCCTAAATCTAAAGGTGCAGAAATGTATCTTGAGTTAGCAAAGGAAGTGATAAATAATGGTTAAGCGTGGTTTGGGGAAAGGATTAGGTGCTCTTATTCCTACACCTGAGGTTGTTGAATATAATCCTGAACAAGATGTTGTTTTAGAAATTTCCGTTGAGGAAATTATCCCAAACAGTTTTCAACCTAGAAAAGAATTTGACCCAGAAAAACTGCAGGAATTAGCCTCTTCTATTCAAGAACACGGTGTTATTCAACCGGTAATTGTGAGACCACGTTTAAATAATACCGGTTATGAGCTGGTTGTTGGTGAGAGACGCTTAAGAGCTTGTAAAATGATAGGTTTGGAAAAGATTCCTGCTGTTATTAAGACTTTATCTGATCAAGAGATGACTGAAATTGCTTTAATTGAAAA
>DGEF01000029.1:0-214 GCA_002385805.1 Peptococcaceae bacterium UBA3933 | reverse complement strand
CTTTTGTAGCTAATTTTTTGAGATTATTGCAACTTCCCTCTGATATTTTAGATTTATTGGCAGATGGTAAAGTTACTGTAGGTCATGTGCGTCCTTTGCTTTCATTAGTAAATGAATCTCTGCAACGTCAAGTTGTCAAGGAAATATTAGAAAAAAATTTATCCGTTCGTGAAACTGAAGAAACAGTTAAAAAAATAATTAAGGATAAGACTTC